>NZ_JBICYZ010000087.1:0-37527 GCF_043201465.1 Kitasatospora sp. NPDC048298 | reverse complement strand
CTTCTCGACACCGCCCGGAGCCCTCACCCGAACGGCCCAAAAGTGGGGCCAGCCGAGTCCGTTCTGGTGGGGCCAAAACTCACCGGCGCAGACAGCCGACCAAGCGCAGCACGCAGCAGACGGCCGCCGGCCCCGTCATGCCGCCAGGTCTCCGTGTTCACCGCGAACTTGTTCCATGAGGGGCCCGCTCAGCGAACGACGTCCGCCCCGACGGGGTCCACACGCACGGCCTTGCCGTAGTCATGGATCCCGCACAGCCAGGCGAACAGACGCCGTCCCTTCCCCGCCCGCCCGCCCGCGACGGCATCGAGACACCCGGTGTCACGGGTGGCAGGTAACGGTCCCAGACGACCTCCGCCACCGCCTGTGCAACAGCGGCAGATCGGCAGCCCCCGGCCCGCCCGGCCGGCCTCCCCACAACTCGCCCAGCCAGCCCCTGTCCTCAGGCAAGTACCACCGCCGGCGGTCCTCAGCCATCGTCCGGCCTCCATGTGCGAGTACGCTTCGGGGGCCAAGAACGCAGCACTGACAACTGGCTTGGCCGCGAGAAGAGATGCCGATGCCCCATAGGGACGTCATGAGTCACCTACCGAATCGAACTGAATCAATCGGCGCCCTCTGAGGAGAATCGCTGCAGGTCAGGAAGTATCGGCCCCGCGCTCGCGGGGGTTGCTCCTGGCCTTTCTGACTCGTTATCACCGGAGGGAAATCGGCCCCGCGCTCGCGGGGGTTGCTCCCCCACCTGCCCCGGCGGCGCGGCCCGGTCCCGATCGGCCCCGCGCTCGCGGGGGTTGCTCCCTTGTTAGTGGATCGGAGTAGGGATGGAACCGATCGGCCCCGCGCTCGCGGGGGTTGCTCCCAGATGCCCAGCATCCGCCTCGGCATCGGCTTATCGGCCCCGCGCTCGCGGGGGTTGCTCCCTCGGCCAGCGCCTGGGCGCCGTGCTCGATCCATCGGCCCCGCGCTCGCGGGGGTTGCTCCACCTTCCGCGTCATGTCGGAGCGCTCCGACGAATCGGCCCCGCGCTCGCGGGGGTTGCTCCCCTGGCCCGACCGCCTGACACCGTGTCCGACTATCGGCCCCGCGCTCGCGGGGGTTGCTCCTCCTGGCCGTGGCCTCGCAGGGTGCCAAGTTCATCGGCCCCGCGCTCGCGGGGGTTGCTCCGATGGTCGCGCGCTGGTCGCCGTCGGACGCCAATCGGCCCCGTGCTCGCGGGGGTTGCTCCTGGCAGACGGAGCAGGGCGAGAACCGCTCCATATCGGCCCCGCGCTCGCGGGGGTTGCTCCCGGGTCACCGCCGAACTCACCCTGCCCGCAGGATCGGCCCCGCGCTCGCGGGGGTTGCTCTGTACTGGTGCCAGTACTGCAACGGCTGGATAGATCGGCCCCGCGCTCGCGGGGGTTGCTCCCCCAACGTCGTCCTGGGAGTTCGACGCTGATCATCGGCCCCGCGCTCGCGGGAGTTGCTCGACTTCGTTGCGCCCGCCGCCGGACGTTACCTTATCGGCCCCGCGCTCGCGGGGGTTGCTCCATGGACACCCAGGTGCACGAGGCGTATGAGGAATCGGCCCCGCGCTCGCGGGGGTTGCTCCGCGCCCGGGACGACGACGTCGCCGACCGAGTCATCGGCCCCGCGCTCGCGGGGGTTGCTCCGGGCTGCCGGCGACCTGGTTGTAGTTGGCGTCATCGGCCCCGCGCTCGCGGGGGTTGCTCGAGGCCCTGCACGGCCTGCTGCACGGCCAGGAGATCGGCCCCGCGCTCGCGGGGGTTGCTCCGAGCACCTACGCACCGTTGGGGAGGAGGACGAATCGGCCCCGCGCTCGCGGGGGTTGCTCCCTGATGAGCCGCCACGTTGGTGGGCCCGAACGATCGGCCCCGCGCTCGCGGGGGTTGCTCCCTTCCGGTCGTCGCCTATCCAGATCCTCAGGGATCGGCCCCGCGCTCGCGGGGGTTGCTCCAGGAAGTCGCCCGCGGCCGCGGTCGAGGCGCAATCGGCCCCGCGCTCGCGGGTGTTGCTCTAACCGGCCGGTGGTCGTGTGGACCGTCCTCGCATCGGCCCCGCGCTCGCGGGGGTTGCTCCGCGGCCCACCTCCTCGGGATCCGCCCGTGGGAATCGGCCCCGCGCACGCGGGGGTTGCTCCCGCCCGTCGCGGGCGGCGGTGTCCGCGTCCGTGTCGGCCCCGCGCTCGCGGGGGTTGCCCCGTGGTCCGCCACGTGATCACCGTCATGGTCACATCGGCCCCGCGCTAGCGGGGGTTGCTCGGCGCCCAAGGGACAGGTCCCGGCGACTACCTAATCGGCCCCGCGCTCGCGGGGGTTGCTCCGCCTTCTTGGACGTGATGACCATCTCCGGCTCGTCGGCCCCGCACTCGCGGGGGTCATGCCCCCTCTGTGGAGGACCTCCTGGTCCCGCCTCGGCAGAGCCGACGCGCACTCGCCCCATGGATCGGCTACCTGAACCAGCGGTGGAACGAGGGCCGCACCGACAGCGGACTGCTCTTCCGCGAGATCCAGGTCCTGGGCTACCCGGACAGCAGCCGCAGCGTCCGACGCTGGCTGGAGCCACTGCGATCCTCGCCCGCACCGACACCCAAGCTGCCGACCACGCCGACCGTCCGGCAGGTCACGGGCTGGCTCACCCGCCACCCCGATGCTCTGACCAGCCACGAAGCCCTCCAGTTCAAGCACCTCCTGGCCCGCTGCCCTGAACTGGCGACCGCCAGCAAGCGGGTGCGCAACTTCGCCCGGATGATGAAGAACCTCAACGGCGAACACCTACCCGTATGGATCGACCAGACCGAGACCACTGACCTGCCGCCCCTTCGCAACTTCGCCCGCCACCTGCGCCAAGACCTCGACGCCGTGACCGCCGACCTCACCCTGCGCTGGAACAGCGGACCCGTCGAAGGACACGTCAACCGGATCATTCTGTGGAATCCAAGCTGTCAAGTGCTGCCGCGGATGGTGCCGCTTCGAATATGTGTTGGCGGGTTGGGCCGCAGGCCGGAAGACTCAGTTGCTGTGAACATGGGGATCTCTGGTTTCAAGCCGTCCTTCCTGGTCGGGATCGAGGCGGTTCGGCAGGCTCACGGATCACGTCTGGCGACGCTCGTGGGTAGGCGGCTGACGGGGTTCGCCCTGGTGCGCTTCGTCGAGGACGGAGACTGGTTCGCCGACTGCCCGGTGGTGATGGACTTCGACGGCCTCCAGACGGAGGTTTGCCACTCGAAGCTCGAGGAACTCTCGATCGGCTGGAACACGATCGACACCGCGGCGACCATCACCGGGTGGGAATGGTGCGAGCTCACGCCCCAATGGTCTCACGACGATGAACGCCTGGAGCCGTTTGTCGGCCAGGAACTGCGCGAGGTCGCGCTGCTTGAGTGGCGGCCAGCAGACCATGACCTGGCCGCCGGATCGGTGGCGGTGGAGTTCGCCTTCACCGAGGGCTGTCTGCGGATCGTCAACGGGCTCGACGAGAACCGCATCGAGGTCGGTGCGGCCCAGCCGGATTACGTTCGGCACCGGCTGGGCCGTTGAGCACTACTGCTCGGTCGGCTTCTGGTTGATCTCAGAGGGCGTTTGAAGTGAGTGGATTGCCCTTTATGTTCTAGTAGGTTCCTCGCCAGGTTGGTGTGGTCTCGTCCGTTCGCCGCTCCCGGCTCGTTGCCCGTTCGCGCTGTCATACAGTCCCCGTGGGTGTCGCGTCGGCGCGTGCCTATCGCCACCCGACACGCGCCCGGTGGCGGCCGCGGCACCGTCCGCAGGGAACAGGCGCCGCCGGCTGAGCCCGGCTGAGCCCGGCTGTCGGGATGTCTCCCGCCGTTCCCTGGTCCCGCTCGCCGCGGTCCAGGCGTGCCCGCCGCAGATCCCGCTCGCCGGCGCCGTGGGCCGGGCGGGCCGGCCGTGCCTGCCCGGGCGCTGGAGACGCGCCGGGCTGACAGCTGCAGGCGGCCACGCGGACCGCGGCCGGCTGCGCCCCGCCTGCTCTGGCGTGTGCCGTTCGCCGCCGGACCGCCACCGAACCTGCCCGCCCGGCACCGCTGTCGGGCCGGCGCCGTTGTCGGGCTGCTGTCGTGGGGCGAGCAGGGCGTCGGCCTCGGGCTGCTGGGCGATGCACACTGCGCTCTCCACCGGCACCGGCCTCCTCACGAAGAGATTGGGATGGTCGGATGGTCCGCCCAGTGTGGCCATATGGGCCCCGCGGTGGCGGTGACACGCCCCGGCGCCGGCCGGGCGGGCACCCGGCTGGCCCCGAACCCGGGGACCGCCCGGCGCGAGGCGGTGTCGTCGGGGTGACGGATCGGAGGGCCGCTCGTTGGGCCGGGTACCTGCCGGTCGCAGCAGGACGGCGGTGCCCGGACTACCACCCCCGGCCCGGGCACCGCCGCGCCCGGCCGGCCCGGTCACTCCGCCGACCGCTCGAGGGCGACCCCGGAAACTCTGGAACTCCGACTCCGTCACCCGGCCTTCCCGACCCAACGAGGACGCACCGCCGCGATTCGCCACGTTGTCCTCCAGGCCCCGGCTCCGGGGGTGGCCCGGATGCTCGGCTACCACAACGACACCACCGCCCAGCTCGCCGCCGAGGCCGGAGGAACCTGGCGTCATTACGCCCCTGGCGACCACTCACAATCACCATGAGCACTCAACAGCGGAGGCATACGTGACTCGCACTTACGAGAGTCACCAGTTTGATCCCCCTCACGCGATGCTTGACCTTGCCGCTGGAGGCAGGGTTGCACGATGACCGGCATGAACAGCACCGCACCGCAGAGCAGCAGGATCGTCGCCGTCACCGGAGCCGGCACCGGGATCGGCCGGGCCACCGCCCGCGCCTTCGCCACTGAGGGCGCCCACGTGGTCGCGATCGGGCGGCGGGCCGAGCCCCTCAAGGAGACCGCGGCCAGGCACGACCGAATCACGCCGCTGGCCGCCGACATCACCGCCGATGGCGAGCCGGATCGGATCATCCGGGCCGTGCTGGAGACACACGGCCGGCTGGACGTGCTGGTCAACAACGCAGGCATCGTGCGCAGCGGCGCCCTCGGCACGCTGACGCCAGAGATGATCACAGCTCAGCTTGCCACCAACCTCGTCGCGCCCATCCTGCTGGCCCAGGTCGCGCTACCACTCCTGGAGAAGTCGGGCGGGGTGATCGTCAATGTCAGTACGTCGGTGGGGCAGCGGGCCTGGCCCGGCAGCTCGGTCTATGCGGCTACCAAGACCGCTCTGGAGCTGCTGACCCGCAGCTGGGCGGTCGAGCTGGCAGCCCGCGGGATCCGGGTGGTGGCGGTCGCCCCCGGCGCGATCGACACCCCCATCGGCGAGCACCAGGGCCTGACACCGGAGCGAATGGCAGCGGTGCGGGAGTGGCAGCTGGCGCACACCCCGCTGGCCCGGATCGGCCACCCCGAGGAGGTGGCCTGGGCAGTCACCCAGCTTGCCGCACCGGCCGCTTCGTTCGTCACCGGAGTGGTACTCCCGGTCGACGGCGGAGCGGTCGTTGCGTGATAGGAGTGGTGCGGGAGGTGGGATGAGTGCGGATCGGTGAGCTGGCCAGGGCGACCGGGATAACCGCCCGTGCGCTGCGGCACTACGAGCAGGCCAGACTGATCTCCTCGCAGCGGGCCCCCAACGGCTACCGCATCTATGACGAGCGGGCGGTGGTGCGCGTCCGCAATATCCGCTACCTGCTGGCCGCCGGGCTCACTCTGGACGACGTGCAGGTGTTCCTACCGTGCCTGGACGGCGATGTGGCCGCTGCACCGCCCTCGGACAAGGGCCTGCGGGTCGCGCTGGAACGGCTGGCAGTCCTCAACGAACGGATCGCTGCCCAGACCGAGGCCCGCGACCGGCTGGAAGCCGCGTTGCGACAGGCGACCGGTGGCCGGATCCGCCCAGTGGCCTGAACGCCCGCCTCGTCACACAAGCCAGAGGAACCTGTCGCTACGCTCCCCATGACCACTGGGCTTGATTCGCTTTTATGGACACCCCTGACCAGGGGCTTCGGCCCCGTGAGGGGATGCCGGATGCGTAGGCTCAGGGCCGTGGCTGATCAGATACAGAAGATTGTGACGGGACTGCCGGACCTGACGGATGTCACCGGTGTGTGGGCGGTGGCCGATGGCAGGGTCGCGCAAGGGGATGCAGCCTTTGCTGCCGACCTTGGCATCGCTCTCGCCAGGACGTACGGCACTGGGGGGCAGATGTGGCAGTACCGAAGTGTCTTCGACCATCTGCTTCGGCTGTTGGCCACCACCGCTGGCCCCGACAATGTCACCCAGGCGCTGCGGCTGGTCTCCTCGGCCGAGGTCACCGGCAGGAAGCTGGATCGCTACACGGCCTCGTTGCTGGCTTCCAGCCATGAGGCGGCGGACCTGGCTGCGGCGTTCACTGGCCGGGCTTCGGAGGAGCTTCGGGCCTGTCTGGTCCATGAGCTGGTTCTCAGGGGTGTGGTCGTCGGGGAAGTGCCGGGGATCGCGGGTTGGGCGACGTCGCCGCATTGGACTCATCACCCGCTGGGCTGGCTGCCCCTGATGCCGTCCGGTATGGAGGAGGGCGTGGATCTGCCGAGCTACAGCGTCCGCGGCAGTAGTCACGCGATGCCGTACGGACCATCGGAGAGTCGCGAACTGGCGGTGGACGCCGACGCGCGTGTGCCGGCAGCGGAGGAGACAACAACCCTGGCCACCGCCACCGCGATGGGCACGGCCGTGGCGAACTGGGCCAAGGAGTCCAACGGGCGCGTCGAGGCGCGCGCGTTCGACCTCGCCGAACCCCTGGACGCCGAGTCCGTCCCGGCCGTGCTCCTCGCGCTGGGGCTGGAGTGTCTGCACGGGGCGGGGAAGAAGACCCCTCTGTCAGTTGCTGTCCGTCCGCCGGCCCAGGCATGGCGAGTGCTCTTCGCCGCGGCGTCAACGGGAGGGGCGTACAACTCGGGCTCCTACGGTGCCTACGGCCGTCTGGCGGCCTGGCAGTCCCTGGCCGCGCTGGCCGGAAGCCCAGAAGGAACCAGCGCTTCTGAGGTCGAGGCGCACGTGCTGGACTGCGTCTGGCACGGCTTCGGCGCCGACACCAAATGGTTCGAGCAGGTGGCCTGGGACATTGGTCTGGCCGCGCTCTCCCCAGGTCGACGGCGCCTGGCCGTGCTCGCTGCGACCGACACCGACTGAGTCGGCAACTGGTCGTGCGTCGAGGAGGCGGGCGGCCGCGTCCACACCCGGGTGACCACCCAGGCCCCGCGGATCGCGGACCTGGTCGCCGCCGAGAAGGCGGGCGAGCCGGTCACGGTGTACGCCACTTAAGCGTCGCTGGAGCGGATCGTCCAGGCCCACCCGACTTCGGGCTTCCGCCCTGGGACCTGGTGGTCATCGACGAGGCGCACCGCACCGCCGGCGCCGAGGGCAAGGCCTGGGCGGCCGTCCACGACGACACCCGGGTCGGCGGGCCGGCAGGTCCAGATGGGCGGGAATCGCGGTCACCCACGCACTATGTCGCGCCGCCCCTGCCGACGCCTCCCGTTCCGATGAACATCAACCCAGCCGATCACGAACCGCTCGCCGGTTGGGCAAGTAACGCGAAAACCCGGTCAGATGTGCACAGTCACAGCCGACTTGCCCGTCAGCCCGGGAGGGTGCGGTCGCCCGGTACACCGCCACGGCCAGCTCGCACCGCGGGGTCCTTCGCGGACCCGGACGGGTACCTGGGAGGCGGCGGCGCCGGTCGCCGCAGGCCCGTCCGCCGGGGCCTGACCGGGGCGGCCCATGGCCTTGTCGAGTCCGTGCCGTTCGTGGGAAAAATGCCGCGCGTGCCGCTCGGGCGAATGATCATAATGACCGTACCCGTCCCGGCCTGTTCCGCCAGGCCGTTGTCCGGCGGGAGACGGGAGATCAGGAGACATCCCCTTGACGCGGTTCGTCGTCCGTGTGGCGCCGGTGATGCTGGCGATGACCGGCCTGTTGGCGAGTTGTTCGTCCGCACCGACCCCGGGGTCCCCGCCTCCGGCCAGTCCTGACCATGGTGCCGCTGCGTCTTCGTTGGCTCCACCAGCCCCGGCGCCCTCGTCGGCCGCGCCGTGGCGGCCGCTTGCACCCCTGTCCCGCGAGCAGCTGGACGCCTCGCTCCTACAGGCTGGCGACCTGCCGTCGGGCAGCACGACCGAGCCCGCCGAGGCCGTGCCCGGCACACCGGCCGAACTGGCCGACCAGATCAAGCGGTACCCGGCGTGCGGGCCGGTCCTCACCGCGGTTTCCGAGCAACTGCCGAACTCCGCCCGTCGCTGGTACGTCACGGGCAACAACGTGCTGGGCAACCGAACCCTGGCGGACCTCGGGAACATTCCCGACGGGCGGTCCCGGGAACGCTTCGACGCGCTGGAGCATGCCGTGTACGGCGGCGGCTGCACCGGTTTCCGGGCGGACGGCGGGCCGCAGCTTCGGGTCGAGGCGGTTCCCGTCGAGGGGCTGGAGGTTCCGGCCGTGGGCTTCCGCATCGTCGCACCGACCGGCGCGGTGGCGTCCCAGGGCGGGTTCACGCGTGTCTACCTCTACGCGGCCGTCGGCGACAACCGCGCCCTCCTCCTCACCGCCGACGACACTGCTCACACACCTGCCCTGCGCAGCGACCTGGTGACCGCCCAGGTCCACCGCCTCGCGACCGCGTCCGGCTGATCCGGGCCGGCGCGACACGACCGGGGCACGACCGAGGGGACCTTCAACGGCACCATGGGGCGGCTGCACAGGCGGCCGTCGCGCCCGATGGCGACTGGTCGTCACTGACGCCGGACCGGTCACGCTGGCCAACCGGCAGCAGGCCGTCGCGGACCTGTCCGCCGACTGCTGGCGCGGCCGGTGGTGCAGGGAGGTCCACGACGACAACGACGACGGCTGGCCCGAGTACGACGACGCCGTGCCCATCGTCGCGACCACCCTGGAGCTGCCGGCCGAGCATGGGCCGCTCGGGCCGGTGTGGTGGCGCTTCGGCCGCTCGGGCCGCCACTCCCTCATCGAGGCGCTGGAGATCATCCCTCCCAGCGAGGGGAGCCTGGACCGTGAGACCTGGATCCGGCTGATCGATATCCTCACCGCGCACAGCCCCGCAGGCCCGGACACTCGCTGCCTGGCCTACTACCCGATGACGCTCGGGGCCATCGACTTCGACAACCTCCATGTACGGGCGGGGCGCCTCGGCGACGCCGAGATCCTCTACGACATGCCCGAGGCCGACCTGGCCGACTTCAGCCCCGCCAACCTCTGGGCCGAAGACCGCTCATGGGTCCTGTGCACCGACTACGACCTGTGGGCCACCAAGGTCGCCGGGCCTCCGGCCCTCATCGAGGCGCTGCTGAACGACACCGGTCTCGAGGCGGTACGGCTGACCTGGGCGACCTGAGGCAAGCTGCACCGGCCCGTTCTGATCGGTCGCAGATCAGGGACGGCAGACGCCGAGTTACCGGTACCTGGACACGGTGGGCTTTCAGCACGACCAGAATGGGTCGTCGCACCGGGGGATGATGTCAAGGTTGCCGTTGGCCAGGGTCGGCTCGGGTATGTAGGTGCCGAAGGGGTCACGGTCGCGGATGACCGGGATGGGGCCGACGGCCGCCTGGAAGGTGATGTTGCCGGCAGCACCGAAGAGCACGCATACGCCGTGCCCGGCGCCGGTGGTGGCGAACATGGCCGGCTGCCTGGGGTTGACAGAGGTGATCGTGTACCCGCGGGCCTGCCAGCCGCGTTCGGTGATGCCTAGCAGTGCGCCGTGTTTGGTTGGGGCGATCTTGGTCATGATGTAGCGGTCGCGGGTCGCAATGGCGTAGCCGAGGGATCGGTCGTCGGGGCCTGCGGTCTGCTCGACGGAGCGCGGCCAGCCATCCCAGTAACGCAGGCGGGGACGGATCGCGGCCATCGTCTCGTCGAGGAGCGCGTCGAGTACCTGGACAGCCTGTTCGGGGGTCATGCGGAGCCTTTGGAGAAAGGTGGGGAGCAGGGCTTCGAAGGGGACAACCGATGGTCCGGCAGGCCGGGGCAGGCCCGCCGTGCGGCGGGCCTGCCCCGGGGGCGGGTTGGCGGAGCTGCTGGGTGATCAGTTCGACCAGAACGGGTCGTCGTATTTGGGAATGATGTCGAGGTTGCCGTTGGCCATGACGGGGTCGGGCGTGGGGGTGCCGAACGGATCGCGGTCGCGGATGACGGGAATATGGGAGACGGCCGCGCTGATGTCGATGTTGCCGAACTCGTAGATGGTGATGGTGACGCTGTTGCCGTCCGGGGTTCGGGCAGTCAGGGAAGGCAGGGTGGAGCCGGCGGGGGTGGCGACCGTGTAGCCCTTGGCCTTCCAGCCCTGCTCGACCATGCCTAGCAGGGTGGGGTACTTGGCCGGGGCGATCTTGGTCATGACGTAGCGGTCTCGGGTGGCGGTGGCGTAGCCCAGGGAGTGATCGTCGATCCCGCCGCTCTGTTCGGTGGAGTGAGGCCAGGCGTCCCAGTACTGCGGGCGGGGCCGGACCTGGGCGAGCGAGTCGTCGAGGAGGGCGTTGAGGCGGAGCAGGGCCTGCTCGGGGGGCACCAACGAGGTGGACGGCGAGGAACTGACAACGTCGCGGACGGCGCTGCAGGCCGTCAGGGCGAACGCGAGCGCCACAGGCGCGGTGACTGCGGCCAGGCGCCGTGGCAGCGGGCTGCTCGGAAATGCGATCATCGCTGGTCCTGCCTGGTGACGTGGTTGTACCTGCCGGCCACGATCTGGCCGATGTTGTTGGACGAGATCGCGTTGTCGTTCGGGCCGGCCTTCAGGTCGGGTTTCTCCATGTAGTTGGAGTGGGACTCCTGGGGCAGTCCGAACGGGACGGCGAAGCGGTTGGCGCCGAACTCCTTGCTGGCCGGGTCCTGGCCGAACCAGAGCTGGTTGGGCTGGCCACCGGCGGCCGTGTACAGGTCGCTGCCGAGACCTCCAAGGACGGGGTCCAGGGCGCCCATGGCGGCACGGGGCGCGGACGGCAGATGGCTGACGGGGTCGCTCTCCGCGTCGCCGACCCACACGTGACTGGGGTCGATGTTCAGTTGCGAGGCCTTCTGCGCGCCGGTGCCAGGGGAACCGACGAGGACGATGTCGTCGGCACCGGTGCCACCGGGCATCTGCGCGCCCATGCCCACCGTGGTGGAGCCGTAGCTGTGGGCCAGGGCGACCAGGTGTGCGGGCGGCCCGTCGTGGGTGGCGCGCAGGCCCGCCATGAACTTGTCGTAGGCGGCGCCGCCCTTGACGGCGCGGTCGGTGTCCATCACGTCCAGCGTCCGGGTGTCACCGTCGGCGAGCTTGTCCAGACCCGGCGGTGGATCGTAGCCGAGCCAGACCATGGAAGCGGCCGAGGCAGTGGGGTCGGCGTTCTGCGTTGCCTGCCACACGTTCCGGGCACGGTCGCCGTCCTTGTTGGCGACGTCGGAAAGCTTGGTGCCCAGCCCGGGCACGTACGCGCTGACGTTCTTCGCGGTGTCCGGGTTGCCGTAGGACAGGATGCCGCGGCCCTGCCCCTCCTCGCTGACGCCGAGCAGGAAGATCGGCGGCTTCTGGTCCCCGTACCCCTTCAGCTTGGCATCGATCGCGCGGAAGCCGTCCAGCTTCTGCTTCTCGTCGTCCGTCAAGTTGGACTTGTGCTCGTAGACGTCGAGCAGGTGGGTCAGCTGGAGGCGGTTGGCCTGGTTCCGGGCTTCCGCCGGAATGCCGTCGCGCATTCCGAGCAAGTCCGGAAATGTCTGGATGAAGCGCTGCTGCTCGTCCGGGGGCAGGCTCTTCCACCAGGCGTTGACCTCGGTGGCCGGCGTACCGGCGGGCGGAAACCCGGCTGACATCAGGTCGACACCCTGCTGGGTAACGGCCTTCAGATCGGCAGCGGCCTTGTCGGTCTCCAGCCCGGAGCCGTTGCGCGCGCGTTCGGTCAGGGCGTCCAGGAGCGCTGCGACCTTCTGGTCGGCGTTGTCGGCCTCGGTGACGGCGCCGGATATCCGGTTCGCAAGCGCCTTCGCCTGTTCGGGGATGTTGTAACCCGGGTCGTTCTGCTCAGCCTTGGATGGCGCGGGCCAGGTCACCGTCCCGCTGTCGGCGACGGTCAGTCCCCGGTTCTGAGCGTCCTGCAGTGCCTCCTTCAGCTTGAGCTGGGCCAGCAGCAAGCTGTCGTAAGCCTCGCGCAGCAGCCCGGAAACCGCCGACATCTCAGTGTGCGCCGCGTCCAGGCGCTCGCTGGTGCGTTGCAGGGAAGCATTGGCGCCACCGGCGGCGTTACCGACCCAGCTCGCGCTGTAAATGTGCCGGACGACCTCGTGATGCATCGTCTGGACGTGCTTGTTGAAGTTGGCGGAGAGGGTGTCGTACGCGGTGGCCGCCGGCACGAGGCCGGACAGGTCGGTGTCGCGTAGCTGAGCGAGAGTGACCATCAGCTCCCCGCCTGCGGAGAGCCGCCTGCGCCGTAGGGGGCGAGGCTCACGGCGCTGTTCTTGTCGGCGTTTCGATATTCGGTCGCCGTCTGACCCAGCTTGATGCTGACATTGTCGATCTCCGTGGCCAGGCTCTTCAGGCACTCCTCCCACGCGGCCGTGCAACTCTTCAGCGACGCTCCGACCCGCCAGCCCGACATGGCGCCGACCGCCGTGTCCGAGGGCTCGTGAATGACCTTGAGCTCATTCGGCATCGCCTCGCCGGTGTCCTTCGCCGCCTTGGCAGCCGTGTCCAAGTCTGCCGGGTCGACCCCAAAGGACGGCCCGGCCGATGACGTGGACGGCGGGATGGCATAAGGCCCGCCCGAGCCTGCGTACGCGTTCATGGATGTCCGTCCCCCCTGCCAGCCGACGTACGCCACGCTCACGAACCGATTCGGCCGCGAGGGGCGCTACATGCGTACGACTCGCACACGTGACCGTTTATTCGCGCACGGTGAACGTAGCAGACTTGGCTCGTCCATGGGGCCGCCTGGCTGCTAAGGCCCGCGAACGCGCTGCCCGACTGTGTGATCTCCGGAGTCTCAGAGGGCGTTTGAAGTGAGTGGATTGCCCTTTATGTTCTAGTAGGTTCCTCGCCAGGTTGGTGTGGTCTCGTCCGTTATGCGCTTGGTGAGGTTGTCGATCGAGGCGATGTGGATCATGGCTTCGGAGCTGGCCGGCAGGGTCTCGTAGTCGCGGGCCAACCGGCGGCGCTGCATGATCCATCCCAGACTTCGTTCGACCACCCACCGCCTTTTCACCACGTGGAAGCCGGGGACGTCGGACCTCCGGTGGACGACCTCGACGTCGATGCCCATGCGTGCGCCGTGCTCGATCATGGCGTTCTTGAAGCCGGTGTCGACCCAGCTCTTGGAAATGCTGGGATAGGTCTTCTTGGCCTGGTCAAGGAGGCGTATTCCCAGGGCGTTCTCGGACAGGCTCGCGGCGGCGACGGTGACGACGAGGATGAGTCCGATGGTGTCGGTGAGGATGCCTCGCTTGCGACCGGCGATTTTCTTTGCGGCGTCGGTTCCCTGGCTGGCCAGGGGCACGTTGGTGGAGGTTTTCACGCTCTGGGTGTCGATCACCGAGGCGGTCGGCTCGGGCTTGCGCCCTTCCTTCACCCGGGCCAATCCAGTGAGTTCGTAGTTGAGTTGGGCGAAGAGCCCCGCGTCGCGCCAGGCGGCGTAGTAGGCGTAGACGGTGCCGTGGTTGGGGAAGTCGTGCGGGAGGTACTTCCAGGGGATTCCGGTGCGGTTGACGTAGAGGATCGCGTTGAACACGTCGCGCAGTTCGACCTTCGCCGGCTGGCCGGTCGGCCGACGGTCAAGCCGGGCCTTTCTCCATGTCGTCAGAATCGGCTCGATCAGGGCCCGTCGGGCGTCGGACAGATCGCTCGGGTACGGCTTGCGCTCGGTCATGGCCCAGCGTCAGCACCGATGGGGCGGAGGATCTCGTTCCACTGTCAGACCGGCGTTTCTATGACTTCTTCAAACCAGACGGACTTCAAGGCACAGATGTGGGCGAGACAGACAGTCGATCCTCCGATCGAAGGAGGGGCGTTGTTTATCTATCGGGCATATCGCCACCAAAGCGGCGCGACCATAAGGAATTCATGGGATCAGAGACGCCAAAACGCCCTCTCAACGCTCGGCTATCCACAAACTGCAGTCCCTGGCGATCCAAAAGCGGATAGCCGTGTGATCAAGGTTGGGGGAGGCTCGTCCTGAATGCGGCCGGATGCAGTTCACCGGCCGTCTGCGCCAGCGCTCCTGAGTCTGGGTCGAGCGTTCAGACCATCCCGGAAAGGACATGATTGTTCGAGTTGAGCGTGCCCCAGTCGGCTTTCGGGTCCGCCGCAACTCGCGGGAGGTCGCCCGGACACCCGCCAACCGGGCTGACATGCCCCAACTTGTCGGTGCTGACCACCGTTCGGACGGTCTGGATCTGTCCGTCGAGCATGCGAGCGCCAGGCGGTGAAGCACCCTGTCCTCCCTGGCGAATCATCATGAACCTGGAGAGCCTTCTGTGAGTACCCTCCTGCCCACCCGGCGTCGCCTCTCCCTGGGCCTGGCCCTGGCAGCCGCGCTGACGGGCCTTGGCGCGTACACCGCCTCGGCCGCGTCCGCCGCGACCGTGCCGGCCCCGATACCCCTCACCTCCCCGGCCTGCCCGGCCAACCTGCAGCTGGGTGAGGTCGACGGCTGCGTCACCCAGCTCCAAGTGGAGCTCAACCGGACCGGCGCAACCCTCACCGTGGACGGCCAGTTCGGATCGGCCACCGACACGGCCGTGCGCACCTTCCAGGCCTCGCACTCGCTGACCGTCGACGGAATCGTGGGCCCGGCCACCAAGTCGTCGCTCGACGCGGCGGCGGCCGCCGCCTCCGGCACCGTGGACCTGCGCACCCAGTGCGGCGACCTGCAGACCGGCGCCACCGGCGCGTGCGCCAGCACCCTGCAGACGATGCTCAACACCTTCAACGCGGGCCGCCTCACCGTCGACGGGCAGTTCGGCCCCGCCACCGACACCGCCGTACGCAACTTCGAGGCCGCCCACGCCCTGACCATCGACGGCATCGTCGGCACGGCCGTCAAGAACGCCCTCTACACCAGCACCCCCACCCCGCTGCCCAGCGGCCCCGTCTCCCCCACCAAGGTCCTGAACGCCGCGAAGTCCTACCTCGGCGTCCCGTACGTGTGGGGCGGCGGCCACTCCCTGCACGGTGAGGGCCCCGGCCCCTCGCTGGGCACGTGCGACCAATACACCGGCCCCCAGCCCTGCAAGGCCAACACCACCGCCGGCCTGGACTGTTCCGGCCTGGTGCGCGCGGCCTTCTGGTTCGGCGCCGGCATCGACCTCGCCAATGGCGGCGACACCACCGAGCAGACCCTGGACAGCCACCTCACCCCGATAACCGAGTCCCAGCGCCAACCCGGCGACGTCGAGTACTTCGGCACGGACGCCCACAACACCGTGCACGCCGTCCTTTACGCCGGCACCGACCCTGCCACCGGCACGGACATGATGTACGAGGCGAAGGAGACAAACACCAACGTCCACTACGTGACCCTTCGCACCGGCGGCTACTGGTACCACGTCTCGGGCTGACCGCCCGGGTGTGGGGGGGGGGGGGGGGGGGGGGGCCCCCCCCCCCCCCCCCCCCCCCCCCCCCCCCCCCCCCCCCCCCGACACCACCCGCCCAGGGCAGCTTTCCGCTCCAGCACGCTGCCATCGTCGGCGTCATGGTGCGGTGGTTCGGTTTCGCCGGGCGCCCGCGCCCGGCGTACCTTCTCGCGATCGGCCACGACCCGCGCACCGAGCTCTTCAAGGGCATCCCACTGCCGCCTCGTGGTCGACGAGGACGCCGACCGGGGCGTGCTCCGATGCCGTGAGCCGGGTGCGCGGCGGAACCCTTCCGGCATGGTCTACCGCTGATCGAACAGGCGTCGAGTCTCGTCGTCGGCCGGCAGGAACGTCTCCAGATGAAGCCCTTCCAGGGCGGCATCCGTGGCGGTGCTGAGGGTGGAGAGGGTGCTGAAGAACCGCAGCGAGCTGCCGTTCACATCGATTTCGAGAGTGATCACCGGCCCCGCGAAGGGGGCGGCGGCATCGGGTCTGTCGAGGTAGCCGACGATCTCCGCGGCGAGATCGTAGTGGCGCTGGTCATGGGTGCGCTCGGCACGGTGGCTCACCTGCTGCAGCAGATGGCCGCCCCACTGCTAGAGATTGCCGATCCGGCCGGCCAGCCCGTCCGGATGCAGACAGACCCGGACCACATTGATCGGCGGCTCCAGCAGTTCCGGCGCGCAACCGGCCAGCAACTGGGCAACGGCGGCGTTGGCGTCGACGATGTCCCAGTGATCGTCCAACAGCAGCGCGGGGTACGGCATATGGGCGTCGAGGAGCCGGCGTAGACCGTCCGCTACATCACCCAGGGCCGCGCCGAGGGCGACAAACCCGTCACCACCCCGCGGCGGTTCGCCTGCCTCCTCCTCAGCCGCCCCGAGAACCTGCGCGACAAGGACACCGCACTGCTGAGGGAACTCACTGCGGCATGCCCCGAGATGACCGAACTCGTACGTCTGACCGGAGAGTTCGCGCAACTGCTGACGCCGACCGAGGGCAACGACACCAAGCTCTCCGACTGGATCACGTCAGACGGGGTACGGGGTACGTGAGCGGACGAGTACGTGGCAGGTACAACGCGCCGGGAGTTCGATCGAACACTCGGGGGTGATCGTCACTGGGTTCTATCTGAGCACCCACAAGCACACGCCGGGGATCCGGCTGATCGGCCCGATCCAGCAGGAGTCCTGAACTCTGCCGTAGAAGCGGAACCCTTCCGGATTCTGCCGTGAGAGACGCCGGCCGTGGTTCTGGCTCACCCATGATGTCTATGTGCCGTTTACAACAGTCTTTTGTGTTCTCCGCCTTGATCGCAGAAACGGCTCGACTCGAAATCTCACGATCGTCTGAGGTCATCACTCTCCACTGCCCCTGACAAGCCTCCCTGGAGCCGCCACCCGGTCCACCGGAAACCCGTCGGCGACAGACGTCGGCCTGCCAGCATGTCGGGGTGACTGGAGAGGTACACAACCACAGCGAAGGATCACCCCAGAACGTGATCCAGGCGGGACAGATCCACGCCCTCTATCTGAACTCCTCCCCCGCCTCCCGCAGCAGACGGTCGGCCAACGCCGACGCCGAGAACGATGCCCTGGACGGGCTGGCCCGTGAGGTGCTGGATCAGTGGCGGGATGAGGCCAGTGTCCGAGGTCTGCACCATCCGGTTCCGATGGCGGTTCCCTGGGAGCTGGAGCAGGGTCACCGGAACGACCCGAACGCAGAGCGTCCTGAACTGGCCGGGCTTGAGGATCTGGTGGCCTGGGTCCGAACGCTCACGCCACGCCAGCTGGTGGTCACCGGTCCTGGCGGAGCGGGGAAGTCGTCCCTGGTCGTCCTGATCGCGGTCGAGCTGCTGAAGGCCAGGGACCCCGGCTCCGGGGAGAGCGTGCCGGTCATCCTGGCAATGCCGGACTGGGAGCCCGGGACCAGCGTCCAAGACTGGGTCATCAGGCGCATCAGCGAGGAGTACGGAAGGCTCGTCGAAGGCCTGGATCAGCCGGTCGTGGAGTCACTGGTGCGGGGTCAGCGGATCGTTCCCGTGCTCGACGGCCTCGACGAGCTCCCTCCGCTGGCTCGCGAAGACGCGGTGAGGGCGCTGGAGCGTGCACTCGGCACGACGGACCCCCTGATTCTGACCTCCCGACCGGAGGCCTACCAGCCTGTCGTGGACGACTCGCCGGTACTGCGCCATGTGCCCGTGCTGCGTCTTTGCCCGGTGACTCCCGAGGCTGGGCGCGCGTACCTCGCCCAGATGTGTCATCGGGATCGTCTCGGCCCCTGGCAGTCGCTCTTCGACGCGATGGAGAAGGACTCCGAAGGCCCTGTCGCCACCACCCTCTCCTCGCCCCTGATGCTCTCGCTCGCGGCAACGGTGTACGCGCCCAGGAACGCCGATCCTCGTGAACTGCTCGATGCGACGCGGCTGCCCGCAGAGGCGGACATCAAGGGCCATCTCCTGGACGCGCTGATCCCGGCTGTCTGCGCACAGGGGCCCCGTCCCTCCTACCTCCCCGGGCCGGTGCGCCGTTGGAAGTCCGACAGAGCGCCCGCGTACTTCCGCTTCCTGGCCGGCGAGCTCCGCCGCCGGCGTACCCAGGACATCGCGTGGTGGCAGCTGAGGAGCCGGCTGACCGAGCCGGGCATCTGGGGCACCCTCGTGATCGTCGCCGTCGGCATCTACGGCACGGCGGTGAGCTATGCGATCGCGGGGCTGGCCACCCTCCTGGGTGTCTCTCCCCCACGGCCCGGCCTCGGGATCCTGGGCGTGGGCCAAGTACTCGGTGCCGTCGCCGCGGTCGCCATCATCACAACGGCCTTCGGCAGGGTGCTCACGAGGCACCTGTTCAGCGGCTTCGACGATCGCCCACGACGACCGGCGGCCGGAATCAGTGGACGGCTGTTCCTGGCAGCAGCGGCGGTGGCGACGACAGCCGTCGGCGTGGCCCTGCCCGGCAGCACGTCGGCGACCCTGTGTGTCTTCCTTCTTCCTCTGCTCTCCGGTGTGCTCCTGACCCGGTCGACCGAGTCCGACGTAACGGCCAGGCCCAGGCAGCTGCTGCGCGACGAGCGCAGGATCGCTCTCGTCGAATCCACGGTGGTCGCACCGGCCATCGCGGCGACCTCACTGGCGTTCTTCCACTGGCTCAACGGCGATCCGATGCTCATCAGTAGCGGTCTCGTCATCGGCTGGTCGTGCTCGGCCGCCGTCCTGATCGCCCTCAGCCGCTGGGGCCGGTGGACGGCGACGCGGCTCATCCTGGCGAGGCGTCGATGCCTGCCACGCGATGTGGTGGGCTTCCTCGAGGACGGCCGCCAGTTGGGCGTGCTGAGGCGGTTCGGCGGGATCTACCAGTTCCGGCACGCCGAGTTGAAGTCCCGTCTTGCCGGAGAGACGCCGGACCCGATGCCCGACAGTGCCGCAGGAGCACGCGAAGTGGTGCTCAGGAGCAGCGTGCGGAGCATCGGGGCCCTACGGGCGTTGGCATGCGATCTGCTGGGGCTGACCGCCGTGTTCCTCCTGGTGGTCTCCCCCGTGTCCTCGGGCTCGGGCTTCCAGGCCGACTTGCGCCAGACCTGGCTGCTGACCGTGCGTTGGTGGCCCGTGCTGTTGGCCGCGCTCGGCGTTCTCGTCCTGGGGGCACTGGCCCTGCGAGCGGTCGCGACGCGGCTGCGCATCGACGGTGACGGTGTGGAACTCAACGAGGGCCGCAAACTGCGGCTGCGGTGGGATGAGGTGGCGGAGACACGGGTGATCAGGGTCCGATCCCGCAGAAATGTGGAGACCGGCTCCCCTGATCTGAACGTCTCGTACTGCCTCGCGATGAAGCCATTGGCCGGGCTGCAGACGCCGAACTTCCCCACCGACGCAGACGGCTGGATCCGAGTGTGGGAGCTGGGCTCCACCGAGGTGGTACCGCTCGATCTGGAGCTTGCGCTCTCCCGGTTCGCCGCCGACCGGTGGCGCCGTGACGGCTGAAGCCTGAGGCTGCCCAACGACACCGGGGACGGCGGGGAGTTCCACCCTGGTCATCCACACGGCGGTCCGCGACTGCTCGGATCGCGCTGCCCCGTCACCCGCCGGACGCTGCAGGATTTTCCGCGGAAAATCCTGCAGCGTCCGGCGGAGCCAGGCAGACGCTCGGTGTTCAGCGCCTCGGCTCACATCCAGGCGTACGGGCGCCGGACACATCGTGGCCGCGGCCGCGCTGGATGCGAGGATTTTCCGCGGAAAATTCCAGCGGTCGGAAGCTGGTGCAGCGCCGCGTTTGATCTTGCGAGGGTCCTGATCGCCCCGGTGGTAGCCGGGGCGACGGGGACCGGCGGAGGCCAGGTCTCAGTTCGGGACCAGCACGGTCGCGTGGCCGGCGAGCGCGGTGTTGGTCTCGTCCAGATCGAAGGCGGCAGGGTCGAACTGGTCGGCCGATTCCAGGCCGAGCCATTCGAGGCGTTCCTCGTGTTCTTCGTGGCCGGGGTCGGCAAGAATCTCGACGAGGTGGTCGTAGCCCCAGATCCCACCGCAGTCCTCGGGCGGGCCGGCACGACGGCCGGTGAGACAACGCGGGTAGGAGACACCGGGTTCGGCGTCTCCTACGGCTTCGACGAGGATGTCGTGCTCCCAGTGGTCGCCGAAGTCGTAGGTGTAGCCGAACCGTGCGCCGACGCAGGGGGCGATCTGGTCGAGGCGCATCGTTGCCGCACTGCGGATTCCCAGGTCCCGGTCGGTGACCCCGTACCGTTCGCGCCCAGTCTCGAAGGCCCACATGTGGTAGTCCTCCCAGCCGAACGCGGCCTGGACCAGGTCGTGCAGCCGCCGCAGATCGGTGCCCGAGGGCACCTGGAGGCGACGCCAGATCGGTGGCCGGGAGCCGGACAGGGTGACCTTGATCGTGTGGACGGACGTTCCCACGGCGGTCCGGGAGCGGGTGGACGGATCGATGCGCCTGGTGTTCGACATGGCCGTCATCCTGCCAGTGGCGCCGGCCTCGGCCAGGACGTTCGCCGTCGGCTCACTCGCCCGTGTGACGCTGTCCAGCGCATGTCGAATCCGGGAGAGGTCATGCCGGTGCACAGTCCGTTCACGGTGGGGGCCGGGACAAGGACCAGCGGGCGATCGCCGACTCCCCGGCAGGACACGGGATCTCCGGGGTCGGGCAGATCCTGACCGGCATGGACATCCCACCCGGCCGACGCGACCCGACTGTCCCGAACAACGCGGTTTCGACAGCAGCTTCAGGGGTGCAGAGACTGCTGCCGGGGGTGCTCGACGGCCGAGATCGCCGGGTGTCTAAGGTCGCGTTCCATGACGAGGACCACTCCGCCGCGCCCGCTTGATGTCGAAGCGCTCTTCCCGGAACTGGCCGCCTACCGGGGTACGACGACGCGGCTCCACCCACGGCCGGGCAGCCCGACGATGACTGACAGCTCGGTGGGTGGTCCGATGCTGTGGTCGGCGGAGGAGCCGTGGCCGGTGTGCGGTGAGGCCCACGGCCGGGGGCGAGGTCGGCGTCCGGCCGACATCCACCGCTACCGGGGGATCCTGGCTGCCGCGTGGGCTCGGGAGCAGAGCCCGGGCCCTACGGAGGAGGAACGGGAGCTCCTGGCCGAGCTGGACCTGGAGCACCGGCTCCCCGAGGTGTCGCAGACGGATCCGTTGCCGATGATCGGCCTGGCGCAGCTGTACCGGCGGGATGTCCCGGACATGCCGCCGGGGCCGGAGGACTGCGACCTGCTCCAGGTGTTCTGGTGTCCCTTCGACGCGCACGGCCCGAGCCGGTACGACCTGAATCTGCGTGTGCGCTGGCGGCGGTCGTGGGAGGTCGGGGACGTGTTGGCCGTTCCCCCGCAGCCGTTGGTCGTCGGAGCCGCCGGATTCGTGCCCGAGCCCTGCGTGCTGCACCCGGAGCAGGTGGTCAGCTACCCGTTCGCCGGCCTCCTGCCCGAGGAGCTGTGCGCCCGGCTCGACGCCTGGGACGAGACCCAGGAGGAGGCCATGCGGTCGGCTGACGAGATCGCAGCCCATGCGGTCGGCTACCAGTACGACCTGTCGATCCCGCCCGGCTGGCGCGTCGGCGGCTTCGCCTCCTGGCACGCCACCGACCCGTACCCCATGGACTGCCGGAGTTGCCGCACGCCGATGCACCTACTGCTGACCATCGACAGCTCGGAATGGGACGGCGGCAGCGGCAGCTGGAAGCCGCTGGAGGATCGGGACCTGCCTGCCCATCGGTCCGCCACCCCCACCGAAATCGTCGTGGGCCGATTCGGCGAGCTGAACGTCTTCGCCTGCCCCACCGATTCCAACCATCCGCACCGCTGGAGCATCCAGTAGCACGAGCGGCGGCCCCGCCCGGTTCGGTGCTCCGATCATCGGCGAACGCGGGTGCTGTCGCCCGGGCAAAGCGGCGCGACGTTCTCCCGCTACCTTTCTGGCATGGTCAGCAAACGAAAGCCGTACTGGTGGACCTTCGGAACTCCGACGACACTCGTTCTGTACCGGACGCCGGAGCGGTGGCGGTATGCCGTCCACTTCACCGGACCGGAAGGCGTCGCCGACGGGGCACTCGACCATCCCACCACCTCCGGCGAGCCCGAGAGCGCACAGGCAGCCATGCATCGCAGAGCCGAAGAGTTCACCCGCCGCGAGCTCGAGATCAGTTGGGCAGAAGCCGATCGGCCAGACCACTGGACCGGCCTGATCACCAGCGCCGGCCCGCTCCCTGCCCTCTGACGACCAGATCCCCATCGACCCACTTCAATGGTTCCGGCGAACCCTGCGGTCACGGCACTGGTCCTCGACAACGGCTCGTCCCCTGTCATGCCCGCCGCCCGGGCCTGGCCGGCAGCCCACCCAGGCTTCACCCTGCGCCATACGCCTCTGCACGTCTCATGGCTGAACCAGATGGAGATCTTCTGCTCGATCCTCGCCCGTCGTCTCCTCCGCCGGGTCAATCCCACTCTGAACTCCGCCGAAGCCCTTCCAGAATTTTCCGCGGAAAATCAGTGGGTCGGTGCCGACGATCCTGGCTACGGGTTCACGACCCCTACTACACACGCTCCCGCCCCGTGGTCGTACTGACTGCCTCAGCATCGTCATCACTGAGCGAGCAGACTCCCATGTCAGCTGGATGAGCACGGTGTGGGAGAGCACTCCGGCAAGGTCGGCGACGTCGTTGTCAGTGACGTAGTCCAGCGGCGCGACGTCCTCCGCGCGCCGAAGCAACTCGACGAGATCGGCCACGCGGGGGTTGAGGAACAGCGGTAGGTCGGGACAGGTAGATCCCGAGCCGATTCATGGGGCACCATCGGGGTTCCCTGGCAGCCCGGCTCGCTACCTCCGACGGGGCGCGCCGACACACCGTCCGCTTCAGCCCGTTCACCATGTGACTCCGGAACGAGCTTCGCGCGGTCGACATCCGAGTCGTGGGACACCTCAAGGGGGCCCGCCGGATCCTTTCCGTCACCCGGCGGCCCACGGGTATGCAGCCGGCCGGAGCGGGCGCAGGCCCGCCACTCCGCGGGCGGATCGGCAGGGGCGGACTCGGGAATTTTCCGCGGAAAATTCGCGGCACCTGCGAGCGTTGTTGGGACGGGCGATCGCTCGGCACGTCCCGAGTGCTTAATCGACGACTGCCCCGAGCGGGTTGCAGCGCCGCCAGGGTCCCGGGAATTTTCCGCAGAAAATCGGTGGGCCAAGGGCTGCCCCACAAGGGCGGCTCACAGCTCCGGAAACGGCGGGATGTGGTCCATCATCTGCAACAACCGCCTTGCGGATGCGGCCTCCTCTGGATGTACGGAGGAGGCCACACCTTCGATGACTGACCGACCCGCGAAGACGGCTGTCCTCGCGGCCGCCTCCCAGCCGGGTTGCTGGTGGTAGCTCGTGTCGCGCTTGCCGTTCCTGGCTGCCGTAGCGGCGGAGTGCCACTGGTCGGTCTGGCAGATGCTGCCCAGCAGGGCCAACAGCTCGGCCTTGTATGCCACATGAGGGGTCCCGGCCAGTTCGACAAGGAACGGGACCGTGGGAGCTGTCGCCTCACTGACAACGAACCCCAGCGCACAGATGGCGTCGCCCAGTTCATCGATAGCGATGCGGGCCGCGTCCTCATCCCCGTAGGCGATCCGGGACAGCAGAGAAGGAATCCCGCCGGCCGGAGCCCCCGTTGCGTCACGCAGCTCTGCCCAGCGGACCCCAGAGACGCTCTTCAACAGTCCTCCCACGCCCTGCTCCTCATCCGGATCCTCGCGCCGGCTCCGTCGCTGCCTCAACCATGCTCCCGCTGTTGGTGGTACCCGCAGCCGGGAGGCACTCCGACCAGCCGGCGCCACAGGGAGCAGGCTTGATGCCGTGATCTTGCCGGGACTGGAGTGATCACGGCAGCGGAATCAACCTGGATAGCCCCGTTCACCGGCTTGGGGCCACGCGAGTTCAAGAAGCTGATCACGATGCTCCATCGCGAGGGCGCCTGCACGGTCCGTCCTGGCCGGCCGTGGAACCTGCCGCTGGAGGACCGAGTCCTGCTGATCGCAGCTACTGGCGCACCAACCTGACACTGCGGCAGCTCGCGCCCCTGTTTGGCTTCTCCAAGTCGGCGGCCAGCCGAAGCATCGGGCGCATCGACCGCCCCTGGCACTCAAGCCCCGGCGCCGGTTCCGCAGAAACACCGTGCTGATCGTCGACGGCACCCTTGTCCCCACCCTCGACCACACCATAGCCGAGCAGTCCAAGAACTACAGGTGTTCCACCAACCACCAGGTGGTCGTAGACGCCCACTCCCGGCTGATAGTGGAGGTCGGCAGACCTCTGCCGGCAACCGGAACGACTGAAAGGAATGGGAAGAGTCCGGTGCCATGGCGGCGGTCGGCCGGACCACCACGATCGCCGACGGCGGCTACCCGGGGACCGGCCTGGTCATCCCGAACCACTGCCCCAAAGGCGGCAGGCCACCGAGTGGCAAGCCGAGCACAACCGTGGGCACAAACAAGTCCGTGCCCGTGCCGATCATGTGTTCGCCAGGATGAAGACCTGGAAGATCCTTCGTGACTGCCGCCACAAGGCTGGTCCTCTGCCTCGGGGAGGACGGCTGATCGCCGGGTTCAGTCGGAGTTAAACCACATCAGTACTGCGGGGCCGTCCGGCGTGATCACCGGCACCCAGGCCTCGTCGGCGTCGCGGATCCGGCTCTCGTCCAGTCGCAGAGGGTGCGGCTCCTCGGTGGTCCCGTCGCATGCCCAGTAGCGGATGGCTTCGATGATCCCGCGGAGCCTGTCCCGCTCGTCATCCGGCCACGCGTAGTTCCAGGTGCCGGCCCCACGGAAGTCCTTCTCGAAGAGCTCGCGCAACGCGTCCAGCTCATCAGGGCCGAACAGCGGCACCAGGAAGCCCTCGACCTGTCCCTGTCGACAGGCGGTTCCGCCGTACTGCTGCTGATAGAAGACCCCCGTCTTCGCCTCGACCACCGCATACAGCCAGCCACCGGCACTCATGCCGTCAGGATCGAGGGGAACGAAGCGTCGAGAGCTCATGGCGGCAGTCTTCCGGCCGCTGGCCACAAGTTCAACGACAATTTCCACCTGCAAGATCATTCACGGGACACCGCCTGGTACGACCTCTGGGCCCTCTGCGTCCTGCTCGACATCATCTCCCCACCGCCTGACGGCTTCGGCCTGGTCGACCCGCCCGCTTCTCCCCTGAGGGGCCGTACCCACCTGCCCGACCTCACTCGCCGACTGCGTCACCGCCCCGCCCAATACCTCCAGAACCGCTTCCACGACTGGACAGTCACAGCGACGCGTCCATCTCGCTCCCCGTCCTGATCGCACTGGTCGAACCGTCCCGTCCCATGGGCGTGCGAGCCCTCCAGGCACTCCACCGGATGGAGCCCGCCCTATCCGTCCGACCTACAACCCAGCTGACGCCGCGAGCGGGGGACGGACGGCGGCGGGGGAGTAGGGCCTTGGGAACAGCACTCAACGGGGTTGGTCGGTGAGGGCGCGCGCGGCTGGGTGCGTCCGCGATCCGCACGGAGAATTTTCCGCGGAAAATCCGGGCCACCGGAAGCTGCCGTCGAGGGCAGGTGTCTGACGATGACGTGGCAGCCTGCGAAGGGCTCAGGTAGCTGCCCCTTCCAGGGCTCCCCCGCATCATGAAATTTTCCGCGGAAAATCGGAGGCCCTCCGCCGACCCGACCCGACGCTTTCGGCCCGGAAGGGGCGACCGTTCTGCCCCTCCCTCGCATGGACCGGGGTGACTGATGGCGGATGAAGCAGGCCACTCCCGATCGCAGAGCAGGATGTCCGCCGCCAAGTCCCGCTCTCCAGGGGCATCCCTGAAGACCAACACTGGACAGCTCCGGACCCCCGTGCCAAGGTCGGGGGCCCGGTCACGATGTCGCCGTAGGGAGTGTCCCGCCACAGGGCGGCTTCCCACGTCGGGCCCGATGCACGCGGGTTGCGATCACGGTCAGCCGGTTCGACGGTCTGGTGTCAGCGATGCCGACTGACCGACGGCCGTCGGATTTTCCGCGGAAAATCGTCCGGCCGGAGGCTCGAAGCAACGGCCCACTGGCCAGGCCGGGTGCGTCCGAGATCGGCTCAGGGCCTCCCCCTCCTCGCCCGCTGCCAGTGAACTCGTGACGTCCTGCCCTGTGCCCTGAAGAGTCGACCGGTACCGGACGTCGCGCTTCGGACTTCGCATCGCTCCGAGGCGATCCACCTCCTGCCGTCCCGAACCGGTGACCCCTACTGTCCGAGCCACCCCGTACGGTCGCCTGGTGACGGATGACGAGATCATTGAGGCCTGCCGAGGAATTGCTCAGGAACGTCAGGCACCCCCACCTGCCCCGCCGCAGGCCCTCGCCGAGGCGGAACGTGTCATCGGCTTCGCGTTCCCCACGCTTCTGCGACGCCTCTACACCGAGGTGTCCAACGGTGGCTTCGGGCCCGTCAACGGCGTCCTGCCGGTCGATGTGGGACAAGGACACGAGCACATCGCGGAAGCCTATGAGCACGGACCGGATCCCACTGGGAGAGTGCCGGCCGGAGTGGTGCCGCTCTTCGACTGGGGCTGCACGCTGTGGTCGATGGTCGACTTCCGCGACGTGGACGGCGCGATGTGGTCCAACGCAGAGGGCGATTGTCGGCAGCAAGGCGTCACCCTGGCCCAGTGGCTGGTGGCCGCGATGAACGACGGGCTGAGCTTCGCCTGGTCGGACGGAGTGCCGCCGGAAGGCGAACGGCACCGGCCGACCCCACCGGCTGACCGCCACGAGAGCAGGACGGATTCGTCCTGGCAGACCTCGGGCGACTGGACGCCCGGATGGTGAACTGGTCACGGATGCACGACTGCTACGGGGAAGTCGACCGCGTTCCCGAGCTCCTGGAACGCGTCGAGCGCGAAGACGATGCCGAGGCATGGACGGAACTCGGATACCGGCTGTGCCTGGAGAACGACCTCGTCTTCCCCGCCGGCTTCGCAGCCCTTCCCCGTCTGATACGACTCGCGTCGAACAACCCGCGGGCGCGCGCACTGGCCGGGACGATCCTGCAGCGCGCGGCAGGGCACCACGGTTGCGACGACCTGTTCGCTGACTGCGCCGAGACGGTCGCCGAGTTCCGTGCGCTGCTGGACCTGCACCTGAAGTCGCGGCCGGACGACTACCTCGCAGGGTTCCTCGCTTCGCTGGCGGCCCGGGAGCAGTACCACTGGAGCGCGGCCTTGGGGGACTTCACCGACGACTTCTACGACCTCGCCTGCCCCCACTGCGACGCAGAGGTCACGATCGCCATCGGCGACTACGGGCGCTATTCGGCGATCCGGGACTGGAACCTCGGTGACGTCGACCGACGCGATCTGCGGCCGGCGTCCCCCGAGGGGCTGTCCGGGCCAGGCCGATGGATGCACGAGACGGCCGTCCGGGACGGGCAGGAGGAACTCGCCTGCGCAATCACCTACCTCTTCGGCGACGCCGAATGCCCGCGCTGTGCCAGCGTGTTCAACATCGCGGACGAATACGCGTTCGCCAACTGCCCAGGCTCGTAGCGACCCACCGGTCCACAGTCCACGACGTCCCGGCTGTCGGCGTACCCGTGAATTTGCTCAGCTGCGTACGCATGAACGGGCTCTGGCGCTGATCTTGTGACGCCGTGTTGACCTGATCGTTTCGTATGGGTGTGTGTTGCTGGGGGCTTGCAGCGGGTCTTGCCGCATCTGGCAGGCGTGGTGGTCGAGGCAGTGGACCAGGGCGTGAATTCCATGGTGTTGCGAGCGCGTTCTCGTGCGCGCTCGGCGCGGTGTCCCCAGTGTGGGAAGCGGTCGGGCCGAATACACGGCCGGTACGAACGGCGGCTTAGGGATGGGCCGTTGGGCGGGATGCCGGTGGTGGTCGTGCTGCTGATTCGGCGGTTCAAGTGCGCGACGGTCGACTGTCCGGCGGCCACGTTCGCCGAGCAGATACCAGGGCTGACGCGTCCGCACGCCCGGCACACGCCCGTACTGCACAAGCTGCTGGCCGGAGTAGCGCAGACGCTGGCCGGACGGCCCGGTGCACGGCTCGCCCGAAGGCTGGGCATGCCGGCGGCCAAGGACACCATGCTGCGGCTGCTACGGGCCAGCGCGCTGGAGGGAGCGGGGGTCGTGCGGGTACTGGGCGTCGACGAGTTCGCCCTGCTCAAGGGTCACACCTATGCCACGCTGTTGGTCGATCTCGAAGCCCGCCGACCGATCGACGTGCTGCCCGGCCGTGAGGCCGCGCCGGTGGCCCGCTGGCTGGCCGACCACCCAGAAGTACAGATCATCTGCCGCGACCGGGCCTCCGCCTATGCAGAGGCCGCCCGGCAGGCCGCTCCTCAGGCCGTCCAGGTCGCCGATGCCTGGCACCTGTGGAACAACCTGGCCAAGGCTGTGGAGAAGACCGTCACCGGCCACTACGGCTGCATCCGCTCCGCTCACGCTGCAGTGCACCAGCCCGGGAAGCCTCAGCCACCGGCGGAGCCGGACGGGATGCTGGATGTCCGAGGACGGCCTCGCCGCATTGTCGCCACCATCCGCGAACGGCACCGCGCTGTCCACCAACTCCTCGCCCAGGGCCGTTCCCTGCGTGGCATCAGCCGAGATCTTGACCTGGACTACTACGCGGTCCGCCGCTATGCCCGGACGGCGGACGTCGACGAGCTGCTGGTGAAGGTGACCCAGCGCCGGACCCTGCTGGATGACTACAAGCCCTACATTTACCAGCGGTTCGTCCAGGGCTGCCGCAACGCGAGCCAGCTCCACCGGGAGGTTCGCGACCAGGGCTTTCCCGGTGACCGGAGCGTCGTCAACTCCTACGTTCGCCTCCTCAAGCAGGGCTTGATCGCAGCCCCTCCGCCCCCGGCACTGCCGAAGCCCAGACGAGTCCTGCGCTGGATCATGACCCGTCCCGACCACCTGCGGCCCGAGGAGTCCGTGGGCCTGAAGGAGATACGTGCGGCCTGTCCCGAACTCGACGCGACCGTCGAGCACGTCCGGGGATTCGGATCGCTCATGCACGAGCACCGCGGCGAAGGCCTCGACGGATGGATCGACCAGGTCAGGCATCATGATCTACCGGCCCTGCGGCAGTTCGCCGACGGCCTCCTGCACGACCGGGACGCTGTCGTCGCCGGGCTGTCGAGCAGCTGGAGCTCCGGCCAGGTCGAAGGCCAGGTCACCAGGGTCAAACTTCTCAAGCGCGCCGGCTATGGCAGAGCCAAACTCGATCTACTCCGCACCCGGATCCTCCTACGAGTTTGAGGCCACAGAGAATCAACTCATGGAGGACATCATGAGGTTTCTTCACGCCCGCTATGAAGCGGACTGCCATGCCTATGCAGAGGTGGCCTACCGCTTCGGCGGGGACGCTCTCCTCGACAGTCATCTGCCGATGCTCGACCTGGTGAACATGCTGGCCCGCGACTACGAGGCAATGGATTCCTCGGACCCGCGCTTCGCGGGTCTCGCCTACGCTCTCCGCGCGCTCGCACAGTCGTACGCCGAGCACCCCGACTACCGGGAGGCGTGGAGACCGCAGGATTGACCAACGGGATCTACCTCCAGCGCGTCACAAGATCAGCGCCAGAGCCCGTTCACCTGTACGCGACTGGGCACATTCGGGTGTACGCCGACACCCCGGCTCGTAGCGACCCACCGGTCCGCAGTCCACGACGTCCCGGCAGGCTTCCTCCGGCTCGTACTCCGATCGCCGGCCCGGTTCTCCTCCGCAGCTGTCGTCACAGACTCAGCAGCAGGTCCCGGACCGCCGCGGGCTGGGACAGGAACGGGTGGTGGCCGGCATCGAGCTCGACGACGCGGCCGGCGCGGCGGGCGAACTCGCGTTGCAGCCGCGGCGGCGTGCCCCGGTCCTGAGCGCACACGAGGTAGGTGGAGGGCAGTTGCCGCCATGCGGCCGCGCCGACCGGCTGCCCGGTCACCTGGAGGCTCTGCCGGGCGAGGTGGTCGGCCGCCTGCGCCTGGACCTCCGGATCGCAGTCCTGCAGGAAGGTGTCCGCGAGCGACTCCGGGCGGACCCCGAACGTGCCGCTGCCGGGGTCGACGTCGAGGAAGGGGCCGGGGCGGCCGTCGCCGAACTGCGACAGGCTCTGCCCGACCTCGGGCAGGTAGCTGGAGACCAGCAGCAGGTGGCGCACCGACCCGACTCCCGCGGCGGCCTCGGCGGTGACGATGCCGCCGTAGCTGTGGGCGACCACGACGGTCGGCTCGTCGCTCGCCCTCAGCATCTCCCGCACCGCGGCGACGTCCTCCGGGAGACCCGGGCCGCCGAGGCCGCCGGGCACGCCCGTCTCGCCGCAGCTGGGCAGCGCCGGGGCCGCGCTGGGCACCCCCCGTTCCCGCAGCAGCTCGGCGGTGCGGTGCCACCACCACGACCCGTCCCGAACACACGCCCCGTGCACGAACACGACTCTCATCGTCACCTCCACGTCGGCCTCGACAGATCACGTTCACCACCCGGGGCGGCAGGTGCTGCACGACGCGCCGGTGGCGACCGGACCTGCTCGCCGCGGCATTTCTGCAGAGGCATCACGTGATCGGTTCGGCGGGCTGTCGCCCTCCACCGCTTCCCCTCCGGGGTGAAGGCGAAGGAGTCAGGAACCGGGCCCTGCCCGAATCGCACCGCCAGAAGGCGGCTCCCCGCGGACTCGGTCACGTCGCGTCCGTCGTCGAAGGCCTCTCCCCGGCCGGGTGCCACCGTGGTTCCGGGAGCGGAACACACCGTGGCACGGGCCCGCACCACGAGGGCTACTGCATGACCTCCAGGTGCGGGTGGTCGAAGGAGACCGGGCAGTAGTAGAGCTGCATGTTGTAGCTCCGGCCGATCTGGATGCCGATGTCGTCACCCGCATCCCGGTCCTCGACGGGGTCCCAGCCACTGCCGTCCAGAGCGCCGGAGCCGATCGTCAGCAGCGGCTTCATGACCGACTCGCAGGCGCGGCACCGCATGACCCACGCATCACGGAAGCTCCACGGCCCCCAGCCGCCGACCTTCCAGCCCGGAGCGACCGACAGCTCGAACTGGTAGTAGGCCCGGAACTCGTCGGCCGACCGGTACCCGGGGTCCTTGCCGGTGAACTCCTGCTCGCACCAGTCCACGATCCGGCTCGCCAGGCCCGACTCCAGTTCCAGCAACGACGGGTACTCCGTCACCACCTCCGGGTGCAGGACGCACGGCTCGGGCACGTACTGGCCGTGGTTGGACGCGTCTGCGGGTTCCGGCTGCACGGCCGACACCCTGCCGACCTCTGCCGAAGAGCGCCACACCAGTCGGGTGGCCGGCATCCACTCCGGTTCGTGTTCCAGGGGGCACCACAGCACCTGGAGCAGGTCCGCCCCGTCGGGGCAGGGCAGGCCGGGGACGTCGCGGGCGTAGAGCTGGGCCACCGGCACGAGGAGGTTGGGCTCCCCGCTCCACGGATGCCCCTCGTACGTCGCGTTCAGGGCCGCTTCCTCCTGTGCGGTGCGCGTCCCGCCGGCCCAGCCGATGTCGATGAGTCTGCGGCGCAGCCGAACGTCGGCGGGCGACACGGGCGGCTCGTCCTCCGGATGCGGCTCGGTGCACGCGGGCCAAGGCTCGTCGGCCGGCCACAGCAGTGGGCCACCGACAGAGCTGTCTCGGGCGGTCGGCGTGCCCAGGCGCGGGTGCAGGCGCACCGTCCGGCGGGCCAGGGGCGCCAGTTCGGGGAAGACGGCGGCTATGTCGACCGGGCGCGGTGGGGTGGTGCGGGCCATCGGAACCCTTCACGGGAGCGGGGGAGGCTGACGAGCGGACCCTATCCGTCACCGCGGACAGTGCGGCCCCGGGATCCTCACGGCCCCATCGGAGGCCCTGCGTCCCGCCCTTCTGTCCGGACTCTCGCGCCGGAGCCCCACGGCTTCCCGGATCACCACCGATCGTCGTCCGGGGAGTCCCGGGCCGGCGAGTCGGTGAGGGGCGGCCCGTTTCCGAACCGCCCCTCACCGTTGTGCCGCGTCCTCGGGCTGTCAGGCCTTCGGAAGCGTTATCCCCAGTTCGAGCATGGCGGGCGAGGCCGGGCCGCCCTCGGAACGCTCGGTCTTGTAGCCCTTGACGCCCGGGGCGACAGTGCGAGGGTCCACGGCCTCGGAGGGGGCGCCGGTGGAGTAGAGGCCCTCGGGGTCCTGGTCGCGGTCGTGCGGCAGGAGCCAGAAGACGCGGCGGCGGAAGGTGCCGGAGGCCCTCGAAGACTTGGCGTCGGGGCCGAGGATCGCGTAGCCGACCATGCGGCCGTCGCGGTGGTAGGCCGGGCGGCCGCGGCGGGTGGTGAGCCGGTCCAACGACTGACGGACGTAGTCGAGGTCGGAGGTGTCCTCCAGCCAGACGAGGTCGGTTTCGTGGGCGAGCTCGGCCGGGTCGATCAGCGCGCTCACGCGTTGTGCTCCTCTGTGTCGTCGGTGATCAGGCCGATGCCCGGGTAGTACTTACGGCTGTTGGACAGGACCATCTCCTTGGGAGAGGTCATACCCAGTGTCTCGCGAACTCGTGCGGCGAAGGCACGCCCGGATACGGGATTGGCCCCTTCGAAGCCGCACCAACGGGTGTAGGCGCCGAAGAGCTGGGACTGTTCGGCCCGCATGCCCTCGCCTGTGACGCAGGCCTCCTTCAGGAAGCGGCCGACGTGGTCCTCGGTCTCGGCGTAGGCGGTGGTGGCGGTCTGGACGGCCTGGGGGCCTGCGAGGTCCTTCTCGCCGGCGAAGTAGCGGCAGGCGCCTTCGATGAGCCAGGCGAGGATGCCGGGGCCTTCCTCGGCGACGAGGACGTGGGCCAGGTTGTCGATCTTGCGTTCCTCGGGGACGACCCGCTCGAACGGGATCAGGCGCATGCGCCGCCAGAAGGCGAAGCCGCCGGTGCCGACCTCGGGGCGGTGGTTGCCGAGCAGCCAGAGCTTGTGGGTGGGCTCGAAGGAGAAGAAGTCCTGGCGCATCCGGCGGGCCTTGATCTTGTCGCCGCCGGTGAGCAGTTTGACCCGGGCCTCGTCGAAGCGGTCGCCGGGCTTGAGCTCGGAGCAGACGATGATGCGACGGCCGTGGAGTTCGGCGAGGTCGGTGGGGTGGCCGTCGAAGGTCTTGGCCATGAGGAAGCCGGGCGGGGCCGCGTCGGCGTAGTCGCCGAGGAGCTGGATCATGACGTCGAGCAGGACGGACTTGCCGTTCTTGCCCTGGCCGTAGAGGAACGGCATGACCTGGGCGCCGACGTCGCCGCTGATGGAGTATCCGAGCAGCAGGTGGAGGAAGTCGCGGGTCTGGCGGCCTTCCTTGTCGTCACCGAAGGTGTCGGTCAGGAAGCGGTCCCAGCGCGGGGTGGGCATCCGAGCGGGGGCCAGGGTGGTGGAGCGCGAGTGGTGATGGACCTTCGGGTCGGGCGGGACGATGGCACCGGTGCGCAGGTCGACGACGCCGCCGGGGGTGCACAGGGCGTAGGCGTCGGCGTCGAGGAGGGCGGCGTTGAGGACCATGCCGGGGGCGGACTTGGCCTGGGCGAGCATGGCGTTCATGCCGGAGGTGGACAGCGCCCGGCGGCGGTGCCGACGCAGGTCGGTGTTGGTGTAGATGCCGCCCGCGTCGTGGGTGGCGATGCTCTCGGCCATCTCGCCGGCGGCCCACAGGACGGTGTCGTCCTCGTCGAGCTGCCAGCGGTGGGCGGACCAGCGGTACCAGCCGAGGCCGGGAACGTGGCGGTAGTCGCCTCCGTAGAGGTGGACGAAGAGCTTGGCGTTGCCCCGGTCTGAGAGCGAGTCGGGCAGCAGGCCGTGAGGGGTCGCCTGCGGGCCCGTCGCGGCGGCCTGTACGGGCTCTGCGGCCGCCTTCGGAACCGGGGGAGCGGCCGCCGCGGGCGCGGGGTCGAGGAGGCTCTCCTGGACGGCGGTGCCGTTCCACGGGGGCTGCGAGGGGCCCGGGACGGGCGGGTAGTCCAGGATCTGTTGCGCCGTGGCCACGGGGTCGAAGACCGTCCTCTTGCGGCGGGTGCTGTCGGTCATCCGCGGACCTTCCCGATGCGCAGGGGCTGGCGGCTGCCGGCTGCCAGGCCGGAGCGGATGACGGCGGAGTTGTGCCTGTCCTGGGCGGGACGGGCGGTGCGGGCCGCCTCGAGGAGGAGCTGTTCGGCGGCGGCGTGGGTGAGGTGGCCGGCCGAGACCAGGCCGCCCACGGTGTAGGCGGCGCGGTTGAGCTTGCCGGTGAAGCCCGCGCCCTCGGGAGTGCCGGCGCAGTCGGTGACTTCCTGGAGGACGGTGTCGAGCACCTTCTCCGCGCCTTTCTTCCCCCCGCCCGCGGCGACGACGGCCTGGCGGGCGCGGTCGGGGACGGCCGGCTGCGGCACGCTCGGTCGGCCGGGCCGGTCCTGGAGGTGGCCGGTACGGACGAGTTCCTCGCCGAGCCACTCGGGCAGCGGCGCGGGGATCCTGGCGCCGGGAAGCGGGGTGTAGGTGCCTGCCGCGGTGACGGTGCCGGGGGCGACGATGTAGCCGCCGTGGGCGCGGACGTCGACCTGCCAGGCCAGGGCACGGCCCGCGGATGAACCGGTGGAGCAGGCGAACCGGCGGTCGGTGTGGTCCTGGTACCAGATGTGCAGGCCACCGGAGGGGGTGCGGACGCGCAGGGTGCCCTCGTCCGTGGTCAGATCGGGAGCCCGGCGCAGGGCGGCCAGCAGGGCGAGGGTGTGGTAGCCGTTCTCGAGTCCTTCGAGGTCGACGTCCTCGTGGATCGGGATGCCGGGAAGGATGCGGTCGCGGGCGGGGACGACGTCGGTGTGGTTGTCGACGTCGATGACGACCAGTCCGGCCGGGCCGCAGGCAACACCCGTGCCGAAGTCCGGGTTGACCCGCCACCAGGCGGTGAGGACGTCCTGGTCCAGAGTCGCTGCGTGAAAGCCGTGGCACCAGCGGCCGACTGCGGGGCAGGGGCAGTCGGCGGGGGAATGCGGGGAGTCCTGGCAGGGGCGGCAGTTCGCGGGCGGGGTCTTGCGCCCGGGGGCGAGCGGGTGGACGGGCCAGCCCTGGGCCGCACACCAGCGTGCAACGGCCAGCGCATCCGGCTGGCGGTCCGCTCGGTCGCTCCCCACGGCCATCGGCGCCGTCACGCTGGTCCCTTCCCCTTGTTCGGTAGCTGCTCGGACTTGAGTCGCTGGCTCAGTCGCTGAGGCAAAAAGCCAGGTCAGGGCACTGGCGGGCACCGGGTCAGCGACTGAAGCGACCGAAGTTCAGAAGATAGCTCACACAGACTAGCCGAGCGGGGACGTGCGGACTGTCACTGCCACTGCTTGCAGGCGAACTCAGCGACCAAGCCCTGGGAGAGCGACTGAGCCCGTTCGGTCGCTGGTTTGGTCGCTCTGACGTTTCCGCAGGTCAAGCGCATTTCCCACAGCAAACAGCGACTGAAGCGACTGTAGCCCGGGTCTATAACGCGCACACGCACACGGGAATGTCTTTATATACCCGACCTTGAGTCGCTTCGGTCGCTGTCGGGGTGGGTAAACATGCCCTGACCTGGTGTTTTGTCGAGCGACTGAAGCTCAGCGACTGAAAGCGACTGAGTCTCTCGGGGCGTTTTCCCCGGCGTGTCGGGCGTGTCAGGTCTGCCCGAAGGCCCCAGCCGAGTCGCTTGGGTCGCTTCGGTAGCTCCAGCGACCGTCTCTTGAGGTGCGGACCGTACGAGCGCTGCCGAAGCGGGGGAAGACGACGCACGCTGGTGCCGGCCAGGACCCGTGGCTGTCAGTCGCTTGGGTCGCTGCCTGTCTGCAGGGCAGCACGATCAGGTGGCGGCTCGGCCGACGACCAGCGACTCAGCGACCCAAGCGACTCAAGGACGGACGTGTCGACGTACCTGGTACGGGCTCAGCGAGTTTCCTCAGGGCGAACGTTCTCCTTCCGGAACCGCTTCCCGCTGCCCCAGGGGTCTGGTAGAACGAGATCAGGTGACGTCATCTCCCGCTCGGCGGGACCCGCGTCGCCGGCTGACAACCAAACCACCGAACTCTCCCAACCGAGGGAGAGTCGAGCTGTGGAGGAACTTCGACGTGCCCGTCGTCGCCGTTTACGTTCCCGCTGCATCGAAGCGGAACCTTGAGATCAGTCTGCGCGAGTCCCTCTGGGGCTGGAAGCAGTACATCGCCGACACGGCGGACACACCCCGAGTACTCGCCGCGTTGAAGGCGGGTGACTACCTCCTCCTCGGCCACCGGGGCCCGAATGCCAGGGTCCCCCACGGAGGCTGGTCCGACGCGGTCCTGCGTGAACTGGCGGTCGCCCGTGTCACCGGGCCCGTCACGTTGCAGACGACCAGCATGTGGCCCGACGACGTCTACCCGGTGCGCGTCCCCCTGGACGTCCTGGGAATCGAGACGTCCGTGAGCGGAGACGAGCTCGGGGCCGAGGCCATGGAGGCCCTCCGACTCTCGGCCAACAAGCAGGGTGCACCTGTTCCCGTACCGGACGAGGTCCTGGACCGCTTCATGGACTCCATGGGACGTCGGCCGATCCAGGAAGGCGGACCCGAAGCCGGTCTTCCGGCGAGCACGGACCTCCCCGGCTCGGACCTGACCGACCCTGCCGTGCGCTACCTCGACCTGGACCCCGACTCGGACCGCCCCACCCGGACTTTCGCGCACCGTGAGACGGCCGGGCTGCGGCACGTCCTGTTCACAAAGCCCACCGCCGAGTGCGCGCTGTGCGGACGTACGCTTCCGACCGGTCTCCTGCGAGCAGCCCACATCCGCAAGCGTTCGCAGTCCAACCTGGAGCAGCGCTCGCACCTGGCCAACGTCATGGCGGTCTGCGTGCTCGGCTGCGACGCCCTGTTCGAGGACGGCTTCGTCCTCGTGACAGCCGAAGGCCGGGTGGAGGCGTCACCGAAGGCCGGGATGTCCGAGGACCTCCTCGCCGCGGCCGAGGCCATCGCCGGCAGGCAGTGCACCGCGCACAGTGAGGCCAGCGAGGAGTACTTCGCCTGGCACCGGGAGAACGTGGCCTCATCCCCGAGCCCGGCGGCAGCCCCGTCCACCGGGACGGAGGTGCGGTTCGCATGAGCGCCACCGGAAAGACGAAGCCCAAGCCGCAGGCCCGCCGTGAGCCGCCCTACTTCACCCTCAAGGTCGGCGGACTGACGGTCGTGCTCAAGCACCGCCCCAGGCTCGTGCCCCTCGTGCTGACCGGATCCGGTGCGGCGGTGGGCACGGCGGTCAGCTTTTTCCTCCAGGCACGCTCCGGCGGGTGAGCCTGGGCGGGGTTCCGGAACGTACCCAAGCAGTTCCTGCCCCCTGACGTGGGGGGTGGGGGGGGGCCCCCGGCCCCCCCCCCCCCCCGGGGGGGGGGGGGGGCGCCGCGCGGGGGGGGGGGGGCCCCCGGCCGGGGCCGCCCGCCCGAGGCCGCTGTGGCCGGCCGGGCAGGCC
>NZ_JBICYZ010000086.1:0-37997 GCF_043201465.1 Kitasatospora sp. NPDC048298 | reverse complement strand
GGATCGGGTAAGCCATCAGACCCAAGAATCTCCCTCCGAATTCCTCCCGACTGAGTCGGGGATACGACAAGGCGCCTCATGGCGCACTGCCAGCGATCCGCGACCTGGACCGCCTGCGGCGCTCCGGCGGTTGCGCCCTCGGCGAAGAACGGCGCGCGGTCACGGCAGACCACCTCGACACCCGGCCGCGCGGACAGCCAGGCCGCCAAGCTCGATGCCTCTCGGTCGGGCAGCAGGTCCACGGGCCGACGGGTCTCGGCGTCGACCAGCACCGTGCCGTAGGCGCGGCCCTTGCGCGTCGCGTACTCGTCAACACCCACCACCCGCGGGCTCGACAGCTCCGGATCGGGGAGCTCCTCGACCAGCCGCAGCACCGTGCTGCGGCTCACCGACACCCCGAAGACCCCAGCCAGCCGGGCACCGGCCCGTCCGGCCATCGCCAGACCGACCGAGGCGAGTACCGCCCGCAGCCGTTCAGTCCACCGGCCGTGGCGCCGGGTCAACCCCGCGATCTGCTCGACGAACGTCCGCCTTCCGCATGACGAGTTGACGCACACGAAGCGGCGTACTCGCAGGCTCAGCCGCACCCGTCTCCCCCCGACCGGCCCATCTACGGGAAACCGGAGGTAGGAGCTGTGGACCCAGGTCGACCAGCTCCCGCATTCCGGGCAGCTGTACCCCGCCGCCGAGGACCTGACCCTCACATTCACCGACTCGATGTCCACGTCGACCGACAGCACCGCGACACCCGCTACCGACGGGAACAGTAGCCCCTCCAACCGGGGCACCTGATCGTCCACGATCCCGCACTGTCAGCCATCACGACCCGGCCACTGGCGAAATTCAGGCAACTTCCCGACGCCAACCCCGGCGCCACATCGTCACTCACCGCTACCGGTCACGGAAGTTGAGCCAGAACCACTGGAAGTGAACGAAGCCAGTCGATCCCAACCGCTGATCGATCCAGGGTGGACGAGGTGCGCGCGTCACGTAAAGAGCACGTGTGGGGTCGGCCTCCGACACCGGCTCGTACCTCAGCGCCGTCTTCCGGCCCGGCTGTCGTGTCTGCGCCGGTCGTCCCGAACCATGCGGTGGCGCGTGCCTCCCGGCTGGCAGAGCGGAGACCCCCCTATAGCCGTCGGCTCCCGCGTCTACGCTCCGCCGCGTCGCCCGCCAGCCAGACCCGGTACGTCCAGCGGACAACGCGGCGTTGTCGCGGTCTAATCTTCAGGGTCCTGCTGCGGGATCGGCGCATCGAAGACGTCGACGACGAATTCCGAGGTGCCGCTGCCCTCGTAGTCAACGTCACGACGGCTGTGGAGCAGCGTGTGGATCCTCACCCACTGGCCCTGGGCGCTCGCCCTGGCTGCCACGCCGAGGGCAGCACGAACGGGTCCCAGCCCGGGATGTGGCTCCTTGCTGGTCCAGGTCTCCAAGAGCGCGACTCCGGAGGGGAGTTCCCACGAGCGTGGCTCGGCGCTGGCCGGCACGGAGGCCTCGTCGTTGCGTAGCTGGATCACCCAATCGACGTCGCCATCACTGTCACGCTCGTTCGACATGCGGATTCCCAGGCCGATCATGTAGGCACCTTGGAGGTAGTCCTCGAGCTCGTCATCGATCCGGCTGAAGCAGACGGCCTCGCGGACGATCTCGATCGGCCCGAAGCCGGTGAAGGCTCCCAGCTCCGGTGGGCACTTCTCCTTGAGGTACCGCTTCGTCGCCATCTGGACGGCCTTGGGGGCGCCGTCCAGCACTGCGTTCAGGGCAGTGTCGTCGCGGTCCGCCAAGTAGGTGTTGAGGGCCCCGACGAGGTCCTCGGTCAGGTGGAGGTCGCCCCCGCCGAGTGTGGTGACCGCCTCCAGGCGATCGTGGGGGTCCTTGTGGAGGGCGAAGACCCGGCTCCGCCCCGGGCTCGTGTGCGCGATGAACGAATTGACCATTGCTCTGTCCTGCCAGACGTCTCTTGAGCGGCGTCACTGCGCACGGTCGTGCATCAGCGTCACCACAGCGATAGGGAGAGTCCGCACAGTGACGTGTCGCTCGGAGTACAGGTCCGCGCGCATGGTCGACCAGGCGGGGCCGTCGGGCCCGGCACTGGAGCCCGAGCCTGCATAGCGATGGCAACCTAACACGGAACCACGGTCCTCCCAAACCTCCGTGGGTGCAGCATCTTTGGGCTCCCTGGATGCACCAGCGGCATCTTGCGACGCAGAGGAGAGTCCGTGTCTTCGCAGTTCATGACCGTCAAGCAGACCGCAGAGCACCTGAACATGTCCGTTCAGTGGGTCTACCGCGAGGCCCCGAAGGCCGGCCTCGTCCCGTACCGATTCGGGCGTGGGCGCAACGCGAAGCTGCAGTTCAAGGTCGCCGACGTCCACGCATGGGTGAAGCAGCAGCGGATGTCCGGCGACTGACACCGGAGGACGCGATGCGTGGGGCCCTGTTCGGCGACGAGCAGGGCCCCACCTGCTTCAGGCCGCGAGCCCGAGGTCAAGGACCTGGGCGGCGCGGCCGATCGAGCCCGGCATCAGGTGCCGGTAGATCTTGAACGTGACGTCGATGCTCTTGTGCCCCATCCACTCCGCGACGTCGGTGATCGGGATGTTGTGGCTGAGGCAGTTCGAGGCGAAGAAGTGCCGGAGGCCGTAGATCGTCATGCCCTCGGGGATGTCGACGTCACCGGCCCGCTTGATCCGGTCCCACTGGTTCTGCAGGTAGTAGGCCGGGTACGGCTTGCTGATGTCCAGCGGGTGGCGAAGCGGATAGCCGTCGATGGTGCCGTGGGTGTCCGCGTACGTCAGCAGGCGGATCCGGGTCCGGGACGGCAGCGGAACGTCCCGGTAGTCGCCCTTCTTTCGGTGCTTGAGCGGCGCGTAGTCCTTGGTCGTCTGGTTGACCTGCTCGGTGACGCGGTAGACGTCGTCGGCCACGATGTTGTTGATGTTGACGGCAAGGGCCTCGCCGTTGCGCAGGCCGCAGCCGCTCATCAGCTCGGCGACCAGGTTGAAGGTCTCGTCGCCGGCTTCGCGTATCCCGCCGAGTTGGGGAAGCGACGGGATGACCGCGCGCTTCGGGTCGTACTGGGGCGGGGTGACGCCGTCGAGCGGGTTCTCCGGGTAGAGGCCGAGGCGGTGGGCGTCGAGCAGGATCGACTTGAGCTTGTCGAAGGCGTTGGCCTGGGTGGCCAGGCCGACGCCGTTGCGCTCCATGGTCCGGATGAACGCGTCGACGACCTTGTGGTCGAAGGTAGCCATCCGACGGCTGTGGAACGCCGGGTAGAGGTGGTGCTGCAGCAGGGAGTCGAGGTGCCTCAGCGATGCCGGGGCGAGCGCGCGCTGGCCGGCCTTCCATTCCTCGACGTACGTGCCGAAGTTCATCGCGCCGTACTTGCGGTTGCGCTCGGCCTTGCTCTGGCTCCAGGGGTCCTCGCGCTTCGCCCGGTAGATCTCGGTGAGCCGGTCGATCGCCTTGTCCTGGGTGGCGAAGCCCGACTCCTCGGTCTGCCTCCCGGCCGCGTTGCGGAAGCGGATCTTGTAGTCGTGCGGGCACTTCGACCACCGCGCCTGCGGGTGCTCGCAGGTCTTGAAGAAGGTGCCCATGCCGCGGGCCAGGGTCCTCGGGGCCATCGTGTGCGGTCTCCATCCCGTCCGATGCTGACGATCTGCTGACCGCAGATGGTCCACCACGCCCCTGACCTGCGAAGAAACGCGGATCACGTGGTATGTGTAATCGACCGGCGGATTCCCTGGCACGGCCCCCTCGCCGGTTGCCGAAGGACGGCCACCACCGGAATGGGGCAGGCCGGAGAAGACGGTCACCATGCCGCCGGTGCCCCCACCGACGATCTTGCTTCAGGCCAGTTATCAGATCCGGGTCGTCCTGCGGAGCGTTCCGAGCCGCCTTCCCCGGCAGAGGCCGCCGACCCGCCCCGACCCGGCGCTAGGGTGACCTCATGGCCGGCGCTCCTACGACAGCAGCACCCTCGGTCGAGGCCCTGGACGCCCTCGTCGAGCGCGCCTGCGAACCGCCGACCGGCATGTCCCGGGCGAAGCAACTGCGCTGGGTCTCCGGCGAACTGCGCACCGCCCTGGAGCGGGGCGCGATCGCGCCCACGGCCGCCGACTCACTCGCCCTGCTCTTCGCGCCGGACACCCTCGCCTCCTATCTCACTGCCGCCGGGCGAGGCCTGCTGCGGCGCAAGCCCGCCGCACGACCGGGCCACGCCTCACCCGCGTCCATGCGCGTCCGGGAGGACTGCCTCCGCATCCTCGGCGCCCGAGCAGGCATCACCGTCACACTCCCGGACCGCGACACGCCGAAGGTCGAGCTCCGGCCCGTGGTCGCCGCCGCAGGTCCGCGAGTGGCTGCGCGCACTACGTCGCCGTCGGCCTGGTGCATGAAGGCGCGCATGGCCCAGGGTTCGCGGCGCCTTGGGGAGGGACTCTGATGCTGGGACGACCTGGCGCCAGTTCCGCACGCAGGCGATCGTCGGTGCGATCGCCTGCGCGGTCGGCTCGCTCTACCTCCTCGTACTCGGCATCAGCATCCACGGTGACTACGCGGACACCCTGTCCGGCTGCATCGCCTCCGGGTGCGCACCCGGGCTCGTGTCGGGCTTCGAGGGCCGCTACGACACCCTCGTCACCATCACCGGCCTGCTCCTGACGGCCGTTCCCGCGCTGCTCGGCGTGTTCTGGGGAGCGCCCCTGATCAGCACCGAACTCGCCGCCGGAACCCATCGGTCGGCCTGGCACCAAAGCGTGACCAGGACCCGCTGGCTGACCGTCAAGCCGGCTGTCGTCGGCCTGGCCTCGGACGATCCCGCCACCCGCGTGATCACTTCCGGGCTTCCGGTCGGGCGGCCGGCATCACCGCCGCCACACCGAATGTGAGCGCGCCCGTCAGTACTGCACAGGCGAGAGTGACGGCCGCCCACTGTCCGATGGAGTCGACCTGGTCGCCGAGCCCGAGCAGCCGCCAGACGGTGTCCCGCAGGGCCAACGAGACCGGCAGCGCCAATGCGCCTGCGGTGGTCGCGATCCGGACGGCCCGTCGGGTCCGCGATACGGGAGGAGGCGCGGCGAGCCGCAGGACGCTGTTGCAGATCATCACGAAGGCGAAGGTGCCGCCCGCAAAGACGGCGGTCTCCATGGCGAACAGCAGTACCCCCGGCCAGCCCTCGCCGGAGGCCAGTCCCGTGGCGACCAGCAGACCGGCTGCGAGAGCGGCCGCCGCCGCGAGCGGGCTGAAGTGCCGGCGCACGAAGCCGAGCACTTCGCCGCGGCCGAGCGGCGCAGCGAATGCACGCCCCGCGCGCGAGCGGGGGGCGGCGAGCAGGTTCACAAAGGGCGCGAGGTCGTCCAGCCAGTCCCCGCCCGCGTCCTCGGCCCCGGGCGCCGGTCTCGGTAGCCGCCGGATCGCCCGGCGGTGCAACAGCAGGCTCTCGGCCATCACCCCGGTGAGCGGCAGCAGGGACGCGATCAGCCAGGGCGTGCCACCGTCCCAGGATGCGCGGTCCGCCCGCGCGGCCACCGCCGCCCAGTCGGTGGCGAGGGTCGCGGCGACGAGCAACGTGCAGACCAGCGAGGCCCTAAGCACCTGCTCGACCCGGTAGCGCGGCAGCGGCCGGTCGCGGCGGCACAGCCGCGCCCGAGCCGCGCCGAGCACGCCGAGGAGGGGGACGAAGAACATGGTGAAGGTCACCACTGCGTCGTACGGATCGTCCTGCCAGGGACTGCCCGCCCGCACCACGCGAACCTGTGTCGTCAGGTAGGCGAACAGGGTGAATGCGGCGGCACCGGCGGCGGACGTCAAGAGCGCCGCGGCCGAAGCAGGTCGGGCTGGGTGCCCGACTTCCAGGTGATCGTGCGTCAAGTTGCTGCTCATGAAGGCGATAGTACACATCACGTAGTACGTGGCACGTAGTTCGTGGCACGTAGTATGGTGCATCGTCAGATCGAGAGGAGCGATATGCAAGCCAACGATGCCCAGACTCTGGTGCTCTGCGCGCTGGCCGACGGACCACTGCACGGGTACGCCATCAACACGGCGATCGAGGAGCTGACCGGGGAACGACTGGGCCCTGGCAGCCTGTACGGGGCGCTGGCCAGGCTGGAGTCGAAGCGGCTGATCGAGCCGCTCGACGGACAGGGCCGCCAGCGCCCGGTGCAACTGACGCCCCTGGGTCGCGAGGTACTGGAACGCGAACTGCGCGCCATGGCCCGGGTCGCGAACGCCGGGTTGCGGCGCCTGGGGGTGAACCCGGCGTGAGCGTCGTCGCCCGTAGCCTGGTCAGGCTCTACCCGGACGCCTTCCGCGAGCGCTGGGGTTCGATGGTGGAGGACGAGGCCCGGGGCGCGGGCTGGAAATCCTGGCCCAACCTGACCGCGGGCATCGTGGACATGTGGCTGCACCCGGCCCTCTGGCCCGCCGACTCCCCGACACAGCGCCATCGGCGGGTGGCCACCATGGGCATCACGGTCGCCCTCGCCGCCTGGTTCCTCAGCCACCTGGCTGCCGAACAAGCAAGCCCCCAGCCCACCGACGGCGTGCGGAACGGGGTCATGCACGGCTGCACCACCCTGCTGCTGCTCGGCATCGCCCTCGTCGCTCCACGGCCCCGGCCCACCCCGAGCGCCGCGCTCACGCTGCTGGGCTGGGCGCTGCGCCGCCTCGCCGTACCGACGGTCCTCGGTGCCGCCGTGGTGGTCCTGGTGCACGGCGGCGTCGATGCGGACGCCTCGCCTCCCACCCTGCGCACCGCCGTGCTCGCCGCCTGGTGGATCGCGCTGGGCCTCGGGGCGATCCAGATCCCCCGCATCTTCACCGGGATCGGCGCGGACGCCGTCGTGCCACCAGGCACCGGCCGACTCCGGGTCGGTGTGTGGACCCTCGCCGCCGCCAGTGCCACCGGCGGCGCAACCATCCTCGGCGTCTCGATCACCGGTGACAGCTTCCAGTTGCTCGGCGCCGGCATCGGCGTGGGCCTGCTGCTGCTGACGGGAGTGTGCGCGGGCACCCTGCGCGACCTGCGCGACCTGCCACTGGCCTCGTAGCTCGCACGGTACTCACCTGACCGGGGCCCGCCTGAACCGGTGAGCCGCCCCAACCCACTTGGACGGTGCTCATGCCCGATCTACTCCGTTCCCTCTACACCCGCCGCCTGCGCCGTGAGGTCATGGCGGGCCCGCTGCCCCGGCACGTCGGGCTGATCATGGACGGCAACCGTCGCTGGGCCCGGCAGATGGGCATGGCCAACCCGAGCCTCGGACACAAGGCGGGCGCCGAACACGTCGAGGAGGTCCTCTCCTGGTGCGAGGCCCTGGGGATCGAGCACATCACCGTCTTCGTCTGCTCGACCGAGAACCTCCAGCGCCGCAACGACGCCGAGGTCGCCTATCTGATGCGGCTGATCGAGCAGGTGGTCACCGACCGCCTCACCCGCCCGGACGGCCACTGGCAGGTCCACCTCGCTGGGATGCCCGACGCCCTGCCCGACAGCACCGCCCGCGCCCTCAAGGAAGCCGTCGAGGCCACCCGCGCCTGCACCACCGGCGCCCACGTCACCCTGGCTGTCGGCTACGGCGGCCGCCAGGAGGTCATCGACGCCATGCGCGACCTGATGTACGTGCGGGCCGATGCGGGCGCGTCACTGACCGAGGTCGCCGACGCCCTGACCGTCGAGGACATCGCCCCGCACCTTTACACCGCCGGCCGGCCCGACCCCGACCTCGTCATCCGCACCAGCGGCGAGCAACGGCTCTCCAACTTCCTGCTCTGGCAGAGCGCCTACTCGGAGCTCTACTTCTGCGAGGCCCACTGGCCCGCCTTCCGCGAGGTCGACTTCCTGCGCGCCGTCCGCAGCTTCGCCGCCCGGCAGCGCCGCTACGGCGGCTGAGCGGACCAGAGCATCCGCTGACCACGTCGGGTCCACACCGAAGTACCGAGGTCTCAGCGCCGCGCTGAAGAGGGCTCAGACGATCGCCCGGCGTCTTCGTCCGACTCGGGTGCCACGCAACTTGGCTGGACCCCGATGAGGGGCATGACGAGTCTGCCCCGCTCGGCGGTTCCGGGCGGGGCAGACTCGGTGGAATCCGTGGGTCAGGCGGCCGGGGTGGCGGTGACGGGCCGGGCGGGCTTGCCCTTGTCGCCGCCGAGGAGGTTGAAGAAGACGGCCAGGGTCGGGGTGAGGTAGAGCAGCCAGACGACCAGCTGCAGCACCGTCGGGTCGGGCTGGAAGTTGAACACGCCCTTCAGCAGGGTGCCGTACCAGCTGTCCTTCGGGATGGTGCTGGAGATGTCGAAGGCCAGGCTGTGCAGGCCGGGCAGCCAGCCGGCCTCCTGCAGGTCGTGCACGCCGTACGCGAGGACGCCGGCCGCGACGACGACCAGCATGGCGCCGGTCCAGGTGAAGAACTTGGCCAGGTTGATCTTCAGCGCGCCGCGGTAGAAGAGCCAGCCGAGCACCACCGAGGTGAGCAGGCCGAGCGCGGCGCCGATCAGCGGGTTCCAGCCGTCACCGGTGGCCTGCACGGCCGACCAGATGAACAGCGCGGTCTCCAGGCCCTCGCGGCCGACGGCCAGGAAGGAGGTGACCACCAGGGCCGTGGTGCCCATCGCGAGCGCCGCGTCCAGCTTGCCGTGCAGCTCGGTCTTCAGGTGCCGGGCGGTGCGCCGCATCCAGAACACCATCCAGGTCACCAGGCCGACCGAGATGACCGACAGCGAGCCGCCGAGCGCCTCCTGGGCCTCGAAGGTGAGCTGCGAGGAGCCGAACTGCAGCACCGCGCCGAACGCCATCGAGAGCACCACGGCCGCGCCGACGCCGAGCCAGACCGGCGGCAGTTTGTCCTTGCGCTCGGTCTTGACCAGGTAGGCGATCAGGATGCAGACGACCAGGCTGGCTTCGAGACCTTCGCGCAGGCCGATCAGGTAGTTGCCGAACACGCGGGCTCCTGGGGGGGTGAGGTGATACGGGCGGGCGCGTCTGCCGACGCGGCGGGGTCGGTTACTTGACGACCACGGCGGCGGCCAGCTTCGACAGCGGCTCGCCCAGCGAGTTGACCGCGTCGGAGAAGGTCTTGCGCTCGGCCTCGGTGACCTTGTCGTAGGAGGTGAAGGTGCCGTCGGCCTGCTTGTACTTGGCGAGCAGGGCGTTGATGGCGGCGAACTCGGAGTCCAGCGTCTTGGCCAGCTCCGGGTCCTTCTCGGAGGCGACCGGCTTCAGCAGCTCGTAGGCCTTCTGCGCACCCTCGACGTTGGCCTGGAAGTCGGCCAGGTCGGTGTGGCTGTAGCGGTCCTCCTCACCGGTGATCTTGTTGGTGGCGACCTCGTCCAGCAGCTCCTTGGCGCCGTTGGCCATGCTGGTCGCGGTGATCTCGGCGGCGGGGATCTTCGCCTGCCAGTCCTTGAGGTCGTTGACCAGCTGGTCGGCGAGCTTCTTCTCGTCGTCGCCGATCCTGGCGTCCGCCCAGAGCGACTTCTCCAGCTTGTGCCAGCCGGTCCACTGCTGGCCCGCCTCGACCTTGTCCTCACGGGTGTCGGTCTTGGGGTCGACGTCGCCGAAGCTCTCGGCGACCGACTCGGTGCGCTCCCAGCCGGTGCGCGAGGCCGCGTACAGCGACTTGGCCTTCTCCAGGTCGCCGGCCTTGATCGCGTCGGCGAAGGCCTGGACGGCCGGGACGGTCGCGTCGGCCTGCTCCTGGGCGTACTTACGGTAGGAGTCGACGGCCGCGGCCAGGCGCGGGTCGGCGGGCGCGGCGCTGCCGCCCTCGCCGGTGACGGTGATCTTCTGGCGAATGCCGTCGCCGACCATGCCGGGCTTGCAGGCGACCTCGTACGAGCCGGCCTTGATCTCGGCGTTGATGCTGGCCTTGGTCCCGGGGCCGATGTTCTCGCGCTCGGTGACGATCTTGTCACCGTCGCCGTAGACGTAGACCTCGGTGGTCTTGGAACCCTTGTTGCTGATGTCCAGCACCACGTGGCCGGCCGGGAAGCTGGTCTTGGAGACCTCGCACGCACTGTCGGTGGCGTTCACCTTGACCGCGTCGGAGGAGCTCGCCTTGTCGTCCTTCTTGGACGAGCAGCCGGCCAGGGTAGCGGTCGCCACGGCGAGGGTGAGCAGCACTGCTGCGGTGGAACGGCGACGGGCGGACATGCGGGCTCCAGGGCAGATGCAACGGGGAAGGCCGGGCGCACGTTCGCACGCACCAGGCAAGGTAAGGCATACCTTAGTTGCCCTCCCGATATTTCGTCTACTTCGATGTCGACAGTCGGGAGGCACCCAGTGCGACGCGCCGTCAGACATCGTGCAAGCAAGGGAGAATGCGGATTCAGTCGATCCGGACATGCGGTGACGGCAATTTGCGCAGAAGCAGGTCGGCTGAGAGACGAGGCATTCAAGACGCTCGGTCCGCAGCGTCATCGGTCAGGCCGCCGGTGACCCCAGGCGATCTCTCTCATCGGCCTCGGGATCGTGCGCGGGGTGGGGGTGGGTGACGGCGGCTCCGATGGCCAGCCATCCGAGCGCGAGGAGCCATCCGGCGAAGACGTCCAGCGGCCAGTGCACGCCGAGATAGATGCGGCTGAGGCCGATCGTGCCCGCGAACAGCACGGCTCCGATGACGGCCGTCCGCGCGAGGGAAGGGCGGGCCCGGGCGACTGCGAGGGCGAGCAGGCCGGCGCAGACGGTGGAGGTGAAGGCGTGCCCGGAGGGAAAGGCGAAGCCGGAGGCTCCGAACGCCCAGTCCGTCTGAGGTGGGCGGGGGCGGCCGAAGGCGTGCATCAGCCCCTGCCGCAACAGCTGCCCCAGCGCCAGCCACGCGGCGGGCGGGAGCAGCGCCCGCGTCACCGTCCAGCGGGACGGCGGCGACCCGGCGGTCCGGACGGCGATGACGCCTGCAGCCAGCGCGAGGAGGTAGGGGAAGACACCCGTGCCGAGGGCGGTGACCACCATCGCCGCCCTTCGGGCGCCGGGTGGCCGGTGTGCGACGCACCAGTCGATGGCGGCCTGCTCGAAGGCGAACGGTCCCCAGCCGTGAGCGGCGACCGCAGCCGCGATCACGGCGGCAGCCGACCAGGTGGCGGCGAGTACGAACGGCCACCGCCGCACCGTCATCCGATCAGCCACCCGCTCAGTCCTCCGGCTCTCGCTCGGGCCACCAGGCGGCGGCCTCGCGCGGCGAGCGTAGCGAGCGCGTGTCCGGCCGCGGCACCGACCACCGCCCCCAGCACGACGTCGTGCGGGTAGTGGACACCGACCAGGACCCGCGAAGCCCCCATCGCGACGGCCAGGACCAGCGCGAGCGCACCGATACGGCGGTCGACGTGCCAGAGCACCGCAGCGCCGGCGAACACGATGACGGTGTGGTTGCTCGGCAACGACCAGTCCCCGGGCCCGGGACAGGCCTCCAACGTGTGGCCCGCGTCGAGGACCTGGCATGGCCGAGGCTCGCGCAGGACTGACTTGAGAAGGGTGTCGGCGGCGAACACGACCGTGACCACGAGCGGGGCGGCCAGTGCCCTTGCCATGGTCGTGCTGTCGGCGGCGCGCCCGCGCCACCAGGCCCATAGCATCAGGACCGCCAGGAGCCCCAGGCCGTAGGCGGAGAACGCGGCGATCGCGTCCTGCACCGGCGTGGGCAGGTGCTGGGCCCAGCGGTCGGCCCACAGGTACAGGCCGCCGTCGAGCGGGCGGCCGTCCACGGCGAGCGACGCCGTCGCCGGCGAGCTCACCGGGCCCGGGCCTGGCGACGGGAGCGCAGGAGCTCCAGCAGGAGCGGCAGCAGCGAGACCACGATGACGACCGCGACGATCGGCAGAAGGTAGTGGTCGACGTTCGGCACTGACGAGCCGAGCGCGTAGCCGCCCAGGACGAGACCGAGAGTCCAGACCAGGCCGCCGACGACCTGCCACACGGTGAAGGTCCGCGCGTTCACACCGAGCGCGCCGGCGAGCGGGTTGAGCACGGTGCGCACCACGGGGACGAACCGGGCGAGGACGACGGCCTTGCCGTGCCCGTAGCGGGTGAGGAGTTCCTCGGCACGCAGGGCGCCCTCGTGCAGGCGCTTGTTGCCCGAGCGGGCGAGCAGGGCCCGCCCGCCGCGCCGTCCGATGAAGAAGCCGGCCTGCGCGCCGGCGAGGGCACCGACGGCGGAGGCGGCCAGGACCTGGGCGAGGTCCAGGTGGGGTCCGCTGTGCGTGCCGGTGGTGCACAGCAGACCGGCGGTGAACAGCAGGGAGTCACCCGGCAGGAAGAAGCCGACCAGCAGGCCGGTCTCGGCGAACAGGACTACGGCGATGCCCAACGCGCCGAACGCGCCGAGCAGCGATCCGGCGTCCAGGGGATTGACGGCCAACAGGATCGATGAGGACGACATCGCGGTAGGGCCTTTCCGGGAGAAGAAGTCGGGGACAGTGCGGTTCAGGCGGCAGCCCGGCGAGGACGCCGTGCAGCGGCGGTCAGCCAGAGAACGGCAGCCAGGATGACGGCGCCCAGCACGAGGCTCACCGGCCCGGTGCCGAGTTCGAGACCGCCACGCTGACGGCTGACCCCGGCCCAGTCGGCGAAGCACGCTCCCAGCGGACGGGTCAGGACGTAGGCCCACCAGAACGCGAGGACGGGCGGCATCCGCAGCAGGCGGTGGCCGAACGCCGGCACGGCGATCAGGACGGCGAACAGCAGCCCGGACGGGAAGTATCCCCAGCCGAGCGTCGCCGCGGTCAGATCTCCGACGGCGGTACCGAGTGCGAAAGTGGCCATGACCGTCGCCCAGTAGAAGACCTCGCGGCGACCGCCGCAGACCGTCTCGACCGCGAGAGTGCCCTCGGTGCGCCGCCACAGCCAGAACACCACCGCCAGGGCGACTGCGAAGGCGAACGCGGACGCCGCGTACGGGACGCCCAGGGCGACGTGCGCGACATCGGCGGCCATGGTTCCGAACACGCTCACCATGACCACGGCGGCCCAGTACACAGCCGGTACGTACCGACGCGTGCGGGCCTGGGCGATGAACGCCGCCGCGAGCAGCAACGCGGCCGAGGCGACGGCCGGAACCGGGCCCAGTACGCGGGCGAGGTAGTCGGAGGTCGTCTCCCCCATCCCCGTCGTGAGGACCTTGACCGCCCAGAACACGGCCGTCACCTGCGGGACCTTGCTCAGTCCCGCGTCGAGGCGGCCGGCCCGTCGGCGGTCCGCACGTGCCATCGTCGTCGTGGCGCCCACAGCTGCGGCACTCCCTTCCCCGGGCGCGGTCAAGGCCGCGCCACTCGATGTCTCAGCCGCCCAGAACCGCGTTGCCGGTGATCGTGCCGTTCGCACCGTCGACCGTCACCAGGTGGCGGACCCCGTCCGGCCCCACGACCACGGCCTGCCAGGCCCGGCCACCACCTTGCTCGGAGACCGCCCGCAGCGACTCGACCTTGCCACCGGCAACACCGGACGAGGCCTTGACCACCGCATCCGCCGCGTCGGTCGACGGCAACGGCGCCGGAGCCGACTGCTCCCCGCGGCCACCCTCGCCGGCCTCCCGACCGTCCCGACCCTTGTGCGAGCCGTGACCCTCGTGGCCGTCCTCGGCAGCCGCCGTGCGGTCGTGCCCCTCACCCTCGTGGTGCACCGCAACGGCGGCCACACCACCGCCGGCCACCACCACGGCAGTGGCCCCGGCCACCAGCCACCGTGCCCGGCGGCGGCCGCCCAGCCACGTCCGCCCGCGCTTCACCAGACCCGAGCTCGCCGAGCCCGTCTCCTCCGGCGACTGCGGACCTTCCATGGACTCGCTCACTGCGCCCACCCCGATCGTGTGGCACGGTCCGAGCCCTCTGCCCGGACGTTACGGCCAGCATGGCGAGGCGATGCTGAAGATGCGCTGAAGACCTGAAGGCACCTTCAGCATCCCGGCCCCGGGACCTGCCACCCTGGGGCTATGCGTCTACTCGTGGTGGAGGACGAACGTCGGCTCGCCCAGACCCTACAGCTCGGGCTGACCGCCGAGGGATTCACCGTCGACATCGCTCACGACGGTCTCTCCGGCCTGGCCCGAGCCACCGATCACGCCTACGACGTGATCGTGCTGGACATCATGCTGCCCGGCCTCAACGGCTACCGCGTGTGCTCACGCCTGCGGGCTGCCGGCAGCGACGCCGGCATCCTGATGCTGACCGCCAAGGACGGCGAATGGGACGAGGCCGAGGCCCTGGACACCGGCGCCGACGACTACCTGTCCAAGCCGTTCTCGTTCGTCGTCCTCGTCGCCCGCCTCAAGGCCCTCGCCCGGCGCATCGGCAGCCGTGCTCCCAGGCGCACCGTCCTCGGTGACCTGGTCATCGACTCCGCCGCCCGCGCGAGTTCGCCGTGCTCGACCACTTGGCACGCCGCGCCGGCGAAGCCGTATCCAAGCGGGAGATCCTCGACCAGGTCTGGGACAGCGGGCCGAACAGCGACCCCAACACCGTCGAGGTCCATATCAGTGCCCTCCGGCGCAAGATCGACGCCCCGTACGGCCGCGCAGCCGTCCAGACCGTCCGCGGCGCCGGCTACCGACTGGCGGCCGACGGTGGCTGACCAGGCACACCCCGCCCGATCTCGCGGCGTACGTCGACGGGCCGCCACCGTAGTGCAGCGGCTCACCCGACATCCCCGAATCGCCCCCCTGTTGGAGCGCCTCACACCACGGTCCGTGCGTGCCCGTACCACCCTGGCGGCCTGCATGAGCGTCGCGATCGTCCTTCTCGCCGCCTCCGCCGCCGTGCTCCTGCTGCTGCACGCCAACCTGGAGCGCACCATCGAGACCGGCGCTCGCGAACAGGCCCAGGCCGTCGCCCGGCTCGCCGCTGACGGCCGCCTGCCCCCACAACTGCCGCTGGACCACGGCACCGACTTCATCCAGGTCACGGACAGCAGCGGCAAGGTCGTCGCCGCCAGCCAGAATCTCATCGGCCGACCGCCCCTCACCCCCAGCACCGCCAAGGACGGCCACGACACGTACGACCTCGACATCCTCGGCGACGAACACCACCAACGCGTCACCACCCTCACCGCCGACACACCCACTGGCCTGGTCACCATCCGGGTCGGCGCATCCCTGCACACCGCCGACACCGCCGAAGACCTCACCACCGCCGCCCTCGTCGGCCTCAGCGCCGTCCTGCTGCCCACCGTCGGCGTGCTCACCTGGCGTGCCACCGGCCGGGCGCTGCGCCCAGTCGAGGCCATCCGCACCGAAGTCGCCGCCATCGGGGACCGCGACCTCGATCGACGTGTCCCCGAACCGGGCAGCGACGACGAGATCGCGCGCCTCGCCGACACCATGAACGCCATGCTCGACCGCCTGGAGGCTGCCGGGATCCGCCAGCGCCGTTTCATCGCCGACGCCTCCCACGAACTGCGCAGCCCCCTCACCGTCCTGCGCACCCAGCTCGAGATCGCCCTCACCTACCCCCACCCGGACGTGCGCACCGACCTCGTCGCCGGAGCCCTCCAGGACACCGAACGTCTGCAGACACTGGCCAACGACCTGCTGCTCCTCGCCCGGCTCGACACGACGGGCCATGACCGGCCCGACGACGCGGTCGACCTGACGGAACTCGTCCGCACGAGCGCAGACTCCGGCGTACCCCAGCCCCACCCGGTCGCACTCCACACACCCGAGGAGATCACCGTCACCGGCAACCCGCTGTGGCTCGGACGGCTGTTGACCAACCTGCTCGACAACGCCCAGCGGCACGCCCGCCGCCGGGTCACCGTGCGGCTGTCCACCGACAGCATGACCGGCGACGCCGTCCTCGACGTCTCCAACGACGGCCCCCTCGTGGATCCCGCCGACCGGGAGAGGATCTTCGAACGCTTCACCCGCCTCGACCACGCCCGCAGCCGCGACGACGGCGGCACCGGACTGGGACTCTCCATCGCCCGTGACATCGCTGCCATCCACGGCGGTACGCTCACCGTCGAGGACACCCCCGACGGCACCACCTTCCGCACACGCCTTCCTCTCGCACAGGCCTGACGGCACCGGGCTGCCCCCATTGTTCGGTCGCGATCGGATGCCGCACCGTCGAAGCATGCGCGCGGAAGGGGTCCGTTTCACGACGGAGTCACCGACCCTGTGCACCTGGGCAGGCGTCCCAGGGAGGCATGCCGATCGTCTCCGGTCGACGGGACACATCTCTCCGATTGCGTCCTGTGACGCGCCCGGCTCCCCATTGGACGTACTACCGCGGTACCGGCTCGACCTGGAGGTTCCGTCCCGGGTGCCACGGTCTGCCGCGGTGCTGCGGCTACCGTGAATGGCAGGACGGCTGGCCGGCTACCCGGTCGACCGCCCACCGAGGACCGGCCGGACCTTCCGGGATCCTGCGGCCGTCCATGCGTGCGACCGGCACATCGTGCCGACGGCAGAAGGAGGGTGACATGGACACCACATCCTTTCCCGCTGCGAACGGCCGCGGGCTCGCCCGGGCCGTCCGGACACCCGCCCACACGGCCACGCCCGCCCCGTGGGCGACACGCGGCACCTCACCGATCCTCAGCACGCCGGGTTCGAGGCCGAGGGCCCCCTGGACCCATTCGGCACCTCCGCCGGCCCGGTGCTCAAGCCCGTGCCCGTCATCGGCCGGAGCCTCGGCCCCGTGGCTGGCTCCTTCGACCTTCACGCCGCGGTGACCGGGTCGCGGATCGCTCCACGAACGGAACGGCCACCCCTCCCAGGACTGCCCCAGGCCGCACCCGAGGGCCCCTCGACCCCGGACCGACGGGCCCCGCCGCTCAGGCGCCCTCCCACGGGGCCACCACTCAACCGAGAGACACGAGGAGGGTGTTGAGAGGTTCCGCCTCACAGGGCGGCAGATGCCGCCACGCGCACCCGGTCGTCAGCACGTAGACGACCGCGGCGAACACCGCCTCGTCGTCCAGGTTCGCCGTCCCGCCGCCCTGCGGCCGAACCCGCTCCGCCGGCAACAACGGCTCCACCACATCCCACAGACCATCAGGAACGATCCATCCCCACCCACTACTCCCCATGACCGATCCAATGACCCGCTGACCACATGGGACACAGGATTAGTAGATCTGCCTGACCATTGCGCGAGTCGTTTCTCGCGCCGGCAGCATCCCTTCGCGGGATCCCGGAGGAGGAAGGGATGTGGCCGATGGAAGCGCAGCCGGCAGCGCGGGGGCCGAGAGATGGGCACTGAGCCAGCTGAGGGACGGGGGTAGCAGGCGCACCCAGGTGGTGAAGTTGTGTCCCCCGGCGTCGACGGTCGCCTGGGAGACGGTCATCGGGGGGCGCGCGGCGGCCGCGAACGCATGCGAATCGGCGTAGGTGCTGCCATCCTCCTTGCTGTCCGCGAGCAGGACTGAGACCTTGGGCGCGGGCAGGTGCGCGAGACGCCAGTTGAGGTCGGCCTGCTCTCGGCGCTGCTGGCTGCCTGCGAACAGGTCGCCGGTGGTGAAGTCCTCGGCCGCCCTGAAGTAGCCGGACAGCGACACGGCGGCAGCGAATACGTCGGGATGTTCCATGGTGAGCTTGAGTGCGCAGTACCCGCCGGTGGAGTCGCCCATGACCCCGAGGCTGCCGTTGCCGGTAAGGATCCGGTAAGAGGCTCTGATGTCCCGGGGGACGTCCGTGGTGAAGTACGTCTGTGACTGCGGGCCCCCGGGGATGTCCTCGCACTCGCTGTCCTGGGGCATCGAAGGCGAAGGGCGCATCAGCACCTGCACGGTGGGCTGCATGGCCCCGCTCCTGATCAGCTGGAGCTCGGTGGCCGGGTAGCGAAGCTTGGTTATCAGATTCTTCGCATCACCAGGGAAACCCGTCATGACGACAACAGCGGGGAAGTGCTGGTCCTTGAACGGCTCCCGGAAGTACTGCGGCGGAAGGTAGACATACCCGTCGGTGGACAGCCCCGTGGTCCCGCCCGGAATCCGCACCCGGTCGAGTCTGCCGACCTGCGCCGGGTCCTGGCCCAGACCTCCGGTGGCGGGTACCTGCTCGTGTCCCAGCAGCTGTACACCGGCCGCCGCGGCACCGGCCCCGGTGCTGGGGGACGGGCCGGCACCCTGGATCGTGGCCGGTTGGCGGTTGTGGCCCAGGAGGTCACCCCAGCTGCTGTAGAACACGAAGTAGTCGTTCGCCAGCAGTGCGAGCGTGCACACGAGTATGACCTGGGTGGACACGATGGTGGCGAGCCGGCCGAACAGGGCGGGCCAGCTGCGGTACGCCAGCCGTGGCCAGATCCAGAGTGTTCCGAGCACCGAGAGCACCGCCAGCACGACGCAGAGTGCCAGGAGCTTGTGGCTGGTCAGTCCCATGGGTCGCGTCACCACCGTTCGGGGCCTCTCCTCCAGTCTGCCCGCTGGGCGTCGGCCCTCCACCCGGTGCCGTCCTCCGCCGGGCACCGAGCCCGGCCGAGCGATGCCGCCCAGGAGGCGGCAGGAGTAACCGGCGCGTCGTGTCAGGCGGGCAGGAGCAGCGTGAAAACGGTCGGCGACGTGGCGGTGACGCGAAGGCGGCCGCCTGCGGATTCGGCGAGATCGCGGGCTAAGGCCAGACCGATGCCCTGGCCGCCTCCGGTGGTGGTGCCCCGGTCGAATGCCGTGCGGGCGTCGAGAGCGAGGTGTCCTTCATCGGCGACATCGACCGCAATGGCGCCGCCGACCTCCCGCAGGATGACGTCGACGGCGCCGCGGCCGTGCTGGCGGGCGTTGTCGAGGAGGATGTCGAGAATCTGCGCGACGGTCGGACCCGGGAGTGCCGTTTCCCCCGCCCCCGGGGCCGTGGTCACACTCAGGAGGCGCCCCTGCCCAGCGAGAACGCCGTGCCAGCGGTCTTCAAGGGCGGCCAAGAGGTCGGCTGCCGGCTGCATGGCGGGCGGTGTGCCGGCAGGGTCCGGTTTCGCCAGGCGCAGGACTTCCTCGACAGTGCTCTGAAGATGCCGGGATCGCTCCAGGGCCTGAAGTACGGCCGCGCTCGCCGGGACCGGGCAGTCGGTACCCACGCTCACCCCGCACCCGTCCGGGCACGGGTGCGCCGGGATGGACCTACCCTGCCCAGGCCCCGGCTGAGCTCCTCAGCCCGAAGGCCGAGCCTGCGGCGCTTCCCGCCGGTCAGCCCGCGGGAAGCGACACCACGAACCTCGCGCCCTCCGACGAGGGCGCGAGGATGATGTCGCCGCCGGCGGAGCGGGCGAGGCGGCGAGCCAGCGGGAGACCCAGACCGGCGCCGTCGTGGCCGTCGCCGGGGTGGGCACGGCGACCCGCCTCGAACACGGCCTCGCCCACGTTCTCGGGAACGCCGCAGCCGTCATCGACCACCGTCACCAGGACCCGGCCCGGTTCCCGCCCGCACTCCACGGTGATCCGGCCCACCGCATAGCGGCGGGCGTTGTCGAGCAGCGGCACCAGAATGCGCTCCATCAGCACGGTGGAGACGCCGACGGTCACGTCGTCGCCGACCACGGTGACGGACGGGGACTCGGGGTGTTCCTGGGAGCTGCGCTCGGACAGTGCGCGGGCCACGTCGGCCACAGCACTCCGGCCGGGTACCTGGTGGTCGCGGGTGCGGGCTTCGGAGAGCAGCGTCTCGCAGATCTGCTGCATCCGGGCCGCGGCGGTGGCGATGGCCTCGTGGGAGGTGCGCTGGTCGTCGGCGTCGCGGGGCCGTGCGGTGAGCCAGTCGGTCTCCGCGGTGATCCTGGCGAGGGGGGTGCGCAGCTCGTGGGACAGCTCGGCGGTGAGCTGTTGTTCGTGGCGCAGCATGGCGGCTTGCCGGTCGAGGAGCTGGTTGAGGTTGCCGGCGAGCCCGGAGAGTTCGGCGAGGTGGCTTTCGGCGCCGAACCTGTGGGCGGTGCCGTGCTCACTCCACTCGGCGGCCCGTGTGCTCATCTCGCTCACCGGCCGCAGGGCCCGGCCGACAACGGTGCGGGTGAGAAGGTAGACGCCGGTGAGCAGGAGCGCGCACAGGCCGATGGAACCGGCCAGGACGGAGCGGGCGGTGTACCGGTAGGCGTCCAGACCGACGGAGGCGACGACCGTGCCGACCTGCCTGTCTCCTGCCGTGATCGGCAGGGCGTACAGGCGGAAGGCGTGGGGCTCGGAGGTGTCGGTGGAGGATTCCCCGCCCCCGGCGAGCTGGTCCGCGCGGTCCTGGAGTGCGCTCGATGCGCTGGGGCGCTGGATGGCGGTGGTGCCCTGGTAGATCCAGATTCCGACGTCGAGGGCCGTGTCGTCGGCCGGCTCGTGCTCGATGATCCGTCCGTCCGGTTGGGCCTCCATGGTGGCGGCCACCGCTGCCGCCCGGGTGCGCACCAGGTCGTCGGCCTGCTGGCGCAGGCGCGAGCCGAGTTCCACGTTGAAGACGGCGGTCAGCGCGGCGACCCAGATCGCGGTGGTGGCCAGCGCGAGCAGGGCGAGGCGGCCGCGCAGTGTGGCGGGGGGCCTTCCGATCCTCATGCGAGGCGGCACCCCACACCGCGCACTGTCAGGATGGTCCGTTCGCTGCCTGCCTCCCGCAGCTTGCGCCGCAGCCGCAACAGGTACTGGTCGAGGGTGTTGTCGCTGACCTGGGCGCCCTCGGGCCAACCTGCACGCAGGAGTGCGCGGCGACGGACGACTGCGCCGGGGGTGGCCATCAGGCAGGCCAGGAGGCGGAACTCGGTCGGGGTGAGCGGTACCGGCTCGGCGGCCGCGGCGCGCAGTGCGTGCGTCACGGGATCCAGGCCCAGGTCCTCGACTTCTACTACGGGTTCGCGCCCGTTGCGCCGGATCGCCGCGCGAACCCGGGCGGCGAGCTCGGCCATGTGGAAGGGCTTGGCGAGGTAGTCGTCCCCGCCGGCCGAGAAGCCCGAGAGGCGGTCGGGCAGCGCGTCGTGGGCGGTGAGGAAGAGCACGGGTGCGTCGAAGCCGGCGGCACGCATGGCGTGGCAGACGTCGCGGCCGTCGGAGTCGGGCAGGCCGATGTCGAGAACGACGGCGTCCACGCGGTCGTGGACCGCGCGCAGCGCGCCCGCGCCGTCGGCGGCGGTGAGCACCTCGAAGTGCTCCTCGCGCAGGCCTCGGGCCACGACGTCGCGAAGTCCATGATCGTCCTCGACGACCAGCACCCGGAAGGAAGTCATGCGAGCCAGTATTTCCCGGCAGGTGAGAGTCCTCGAAACGCTGCTCAGGTTGCGTTCAGGTTCGGCGTGCGAGCCTCGCCCTCATGGCTACCAATACGGAACGGCGCTCGGCCACGCCTGACGTCCAAGGGCTGCTGAACAAGGTGCCCGAGGTCACGGTGTGGTTCTGGGTCATCAAGATCCTCTGCACGACGGTGGGCGAGAGCTTCGCCGACTGGATCAACATGACCCTGGGTGTCGGTCTGGTCAACACCTCAGTGATCTTCACGGTCGTGCTGGCGGTCGTGCTGGTCTGGCAGCTGCGCACCCGCCGGTACGTCCCGTTCGTGTACTGGCTCACGGTGGTGGTGCTGAGCGTGACCGGCACCCTGTACACGGACATCCTCACCGACAGCCAGGGCGTTCCCCTTGTGGTGAGCAGCAGCGTATTCGCCGTCGTCCTGGCCGCCGTGTTCGGAGTCTGGTTCGCGCGGGAGCGGACCCTGTCGATCCACACGATCGTCACGCGGCCGCGTGAGCTGTTCTACTGGCTCGCGGTGCTGGTCACCTTTGCGCTCGGCACCGCGACCGGCGACTGGACGCTGGAGCTGACCGGCTGGGCTCCGGGGGTCTCGGTGCTCCTGCCGCTCGGGTTGATCGCGGCTATCGTGCTCGGGTGGCGCCTGGGTGCCAGCGCGGTGCTCTCGTTCTGGCTGGCCTACATCCTCACCCGCCCGCTGGGCGCGAACCTCGGTGACTGGTTCGCCTCGCCCAGCGGCGACGGCGGCCTGGGCCTGGGGACCGCGGTGACCAGTGTGGTCTTCCTGGGGGCGATCCTCGCGACGGTCCTCTACCTCACCCGCAGCCGCCGTGACGTGATCGCGGCCGACGGCCAGGCCCCGGAGGCGGTTGCGGCGAATCCGGCGCGTGAGCGGATCATGCTCGGTTACTACGCTGTCGTGGCCCTTGCCACTGCGGCGCTTCTGATCTGGGCGCACCAGCAGCCGCACGCCGCTGCGGCCAGTGAGGAGGGTGACACCTCGGGATCGGCGGCGGCGCCTCTGACTCCGGAACAGGCGACCTCGTCGTTCCCGCCGGTGGAGGTCGCGAGGTTCCGCACCATCACCACGGACACCCTGGCGAAGCTGAATGCAGGCGACCAGGCGGGTGCGACAGCCCGGATCGCCGACCTGGAGAAGGCCTGGGACGACGACCAGCCCGCCCTGGAGGCGAAGAACCAGCAGGCCTGGACCTTCCTGGACGGCCAGATCGACCAGGTCCTCAAGGCCCTGCGCGCCTCCAAGCCCGACAAGGCCACCGAGGCCGGCGCGCTCAACGCGCTGCTCGCTTCGCTCGGTTCGACGGCCCAGCCGTCGTCCGCGGCTGCGGCCGGCCCGGCCGGCTCCCCGGCACCTGAGGCTGCGTCCGCCCGTTCCGCTCCGAAGCAGGCGACGTCGTCGTTCCCGCCCGGGGAGGTCGCGAAGTTCCGCACCATCACCACGGACACCCTGGCAAAGCTGAATGCAGGCGACCAGGCGGGTGCGACAGCCCGGATCGCCGACCTGGAGAAGGCCTGGGACGACGACCAGCCCGCCCTGCAGCCCAAGAACCAGCAGGCCTGGACCCTCATCGACGGCCAGATCGACCAGGTCCTCAAGGCCCTGCGCGCCTCCAAGCCCGACAAGGCCACCGAGGTCAAGGCACTCGACACGCTTCTCGGGACCCTCGGCTGAGCAGCCTCTGACACTGGCCTGGCACATTCCCTGAGCACGCTGTTGGGCAGCACCGGGGTCCGGTGCCGCCCAACAGCGTGCGCAGCGGAGAGTCACTTCGCGCCCTGGCAGGCCGAGCTTCCGCAGGCGCCCCGCGGGCGGGTCAGGGCGATGCCGGCACGGGCGTCCGCCGCTCCAGGGCGTCGGACGCCTTGGCAGTGGCGCAGAGGGAAAGGGCCAGTGCGACGGTGAGGACGGCACCGGCGGCGAAGATGCTGCCGGACGACACGGCCTTCGCGCTGCCTGCCTAGCTGCGGGCGGATCCGGCGATGAACGGCACGACCGCCAGCACGGCGGCGCCGAGAACGACCTCGCCCCAGACCACCTTCGGGAAGTGGTGCAGCGTCAGGTGCAGCAGGGACGTGGTGTCGTCCGCGGCTCGCGCCTTGGCGATGCGGGGCATGAGCCAGAACTGGTTGAACGCGCCGGCGGTCGCCAGGCCGAAGACGATGTGGATCTGGTCGAACGCGAGGTCCAGCCAGCGGTCGAGGTCGGTGGGCGCGGTGGTGGGCACGGCCGCGATCAGGATCACGGCGAGGGCCAGGGGCAGTGCGGCGAGAGCGATCGTGTCGACACGGCGGCGCACAGCCGGGACGAACAGAGCGGTCAGGAGAACGGCGGTCGTGGCGAGGACAGCGTTCTGGACGAGGTAAACGGCGCCCTGGGCAATCCAGGCGCCCTAGGCTGCCGGGGCCTGGAGGTAGTCCCACAGCCGGCCGGGCGACAGCGCGTCACCGAAGGGCATGCCCTTGCCCGCGCGGGCGAGGCGGGCGGCGAGCTGGAAGTACCCGGCCACCAGGAACACGATGCCGGATACGGCCAGGTAGGCCGCGGCCCTCTTCCGCATGGCGCCGGTGTCGGCTGAGCCGGCATTTCGCAGCGCGGGACGGACCGTCGTCACGTAGGTGACGGTGGTTCCGATCGCGGCGCTGAGGCCGATGAAGTATCCAGCCTTGGTCAGGACGCGCCACAGTTGCGGCACGGTGTACGCGGTTGTTGCCGCGAGCGAGGCAGAGTGCACGGGAATTCCTCAAGATCGTGTGCGGGTTGGGGACGCCCGCTGCCACGGTCCGCGCGGTCTCTCGCGGGCGCGTTCGACCTCCACCGCGTGGGCATGCCGCAAACCCGGCCGCCGGTGAGAGGGCAGGCCGGTGCGGGGTCGAGGGTGGCGGGGATGAGGTGAAGGAGTTGGGGCTCGCCCGGGCGGGGCTCGGTGATGCGGTGGACCGTCCCGCTGATGCGGAGTCGGGCGCGGACACGCTCGCGCATGGCGATGGCCGTGACGTCGGTGATGTCAAGGGTCGCGGTGCTGGGTTGCGGACCGGCGGCCGCAGGGCTGTCGGGCGGGACGGCAAGGACAAGCCGGCCGTTCGGGTGGACCGCGAGCAGGTGGACGTCGTGCCATTGGCCGCAGGTGGTGAGGCCGGCGGTGACGGCGGTGGCGAGGATGGAACGGCAGACCTCGGCGGGTGTGGGTGGCTGCGGCGGAGCGGGGACGGGCATGGGCACCCCTTGGGGCATTGGTATGGCGGGGTGATGGGTGTCATGAAGTGTGCGGGCGACTGGTGCGGCGACGCTGCGGGAGCACACCCGGCGCCGGGGGTTACTGCACCGGGCGGCAGGTCGTCAGGCCGCGGCGGCGGCCGGCTCGGTGGCTGCCCGGGCCTTGCCGGTGAGGGCCTGGTTGTAGCGGCGCAGGAGCAGGATCGCGGTGGTGGCGAGGCCAAGGAGCAGGCCTAGCCACAGGCCGCGGGTCTCGCCGCCGAGGGGGTAGGCGAGGATCCAGGCGGTGGGCAGGCCGACAAGCCAGTAGCCGACGAGGGTGATGCGGAAGCCGCTCTTGGTGTCGTCGAGTCCGCGGAGCAGGCCGACGCCGATGTTCTGGGCGCAGTCGAAGAACTGGAGGACGGCGACGACGGCGAGCAGGCCGGTGGCGATGGCGAGACCCTGCTGGTCTGCGGCCTCGTTCGGGTCGAAGTACGGGCGCAGGACGAGGTCGGGCAGGGTGAGGTAGACAGTGCCGACGGCTGTCATCACGGCGGCGCCCCAGGCCAGCGCAGTGTTCTTGATGCGCCTGGCGGCGCCGAAGTCGCCGAGGGCCAGTTCGCGGCTGACGTTGATGGACGCGGCGTGGGAGAGTCCGACGGCGACCTGGAAGGCGATGTAGATCAGTTGGTTGACCGCGGTGTGGGCGGCGAGGGCCGCGGCGCCGAAGCTGCCGGCGATAACCGCGGTGACGGAGAAGAACCCGGCCTCGGAGCCGTAGGTGGCCGCGATCGGGGTGCCGAGGCCCAACAGGCGGCGCACGGTTGCCGGGTCGGCCTTCCAGAAGGCCAGGTCGAGCAGCGGGGCGAGCAGGTGGTCGCGCCGGGCGGAAGCGTACAGGGCGAGGAAGGACAGCAGGTAGACGCTGCTCGTGGCGACGCCGATCCCGGTGAGTCCGAGCACGGGCAGGCCGAAGGTGCCGTGGATGAACGCCCAGTTGAGGGCAGCGTTGACGGCCACGGAGGCGATGGTGATCTGCAGGAGCGCCTGGGGGCGGCGCATCCCGACGGTGAACTGCCGAACCGCCTGGAACCACAGGCACGGGACGAGGCCGGGAGCGAGGGCGGCGAGCATGCCCTGGGCGCGGTCGGCGACGCCGGCGTCCTGGCCTAGGAGGGTCGCCGCCTGGCCGATCAGGACCATGACGACGGCGCCGGCGATGCCCGCGAGGGTGGCGACCGCCATCGCGGCGCGCACCAGTGAGCGGACCTCCTCGTCCGCGCCCGCCGCCTCGGGGACGGTGTCGTCCGGCCGGTCCGGGCGGGCGAGTTCGGCGCGGGCTGCGGCTGTGGCCACCTGGTTGCCCACGGAGGTGACCAGGCCGACGCCCATGGTGCGGAGCTGGTTGAAGATCACCAGGGCGAGGCCGCCGGCGGCGAGGGCCTCGGTGCCCAGGACGCCCATCATGATGGTGTCGGTGGTGGTGAGGGCGACTTGAGCGAGCTGGGTGAGGGCGAGGGGCACGGCGAGGGCGGCGAGCGCCCTGCTGTCCCGGGCCCAGGTGGCGAGATGCATGGCGGTCAGTTCCTGCGGAGTTTGGTGAGAGTCTCGTCGATGTCGGCCTCGACGGCTTCGTCGATGAGCTGGCGGGCGTTCATCCACTCGTCGTTGAAGACGGTGTCCATGTACTTCTCGCCGCCGTCGTTGATGAAGGCGACCATAACGGCATCCGGCGCAAGGGTGGCCAGGCGTGTCAGGGCGTCGTGGACGACGCCGCCGGCGGAGCCGCCGATGAGCAGGCCGGTGCGGCGGGCGACGACGCGGGCGGTGGCGAACGCCTCGATGTCGCCGACCTTGACGCCCTCGTCGATGAGGTCGTAGTCCACCAGCAGGCCGATGGTGGCGCCTTCGGGGGTGCCGGTCCCGGACTGGTAGTAGTCGTGCGCCGGGGGGCCGAACGCGATGGACCCCTTCGGCTCGACGCCGACGACCGTGACGCCGGGCACGTACTTCTTCAGCTCCCGGGCGGTACCGCACAGGCCGCCGCCGGTGCCGACTGCGCCGATCAGCACGTCGATGCGGTTGTCGAGGGCCTGGGCGATCTCCCGGCCGACCGGGTAGTAGCCGACGGCGTTGCTCGGGTTGTTGTGCTGCTCGGTGAAGAACGTGTTGTCCTTTCCCCGGGCCATGTCCTCGGCGAGTTCCTCGCGAGCGGCGGTGTGGAGCTCGTCGCCGTCGGTGCCCTCGTCGACGTAGACGAGGTGGGTGCCCATGGCCTTCATGCCGCGCAGCTTGTCAGCGGCGGCGTGGTTGTCGACGACGGCGGTGAAGCGGTAGCCGCGTTCGGCGGCCACGACGGCCAGGCCGAGGCCGGTGTTGCCGGAGGTCGACTCGATGATGTGGCCGCCCTCCCGCAGGTCGCCGCGCTGTTCGGCGTCGAGGACCATCTGGCGCGCCATGCGGATCTTGGCGCTGCCGGTGGGGTTGTACATCTCCAGCTTCAGGAGCAGGCGGGCGCCGTTGTCGGCGCGGGCGAGCTCGTACAGCGGGGTGTAGCCGATGAGGTCGGATATCCGGGTGACCACCGGGGGGCGGTGCAGGGCGTCGGTCATGGCAGGCAGGCTTTCTGGGTGACGGGGCGGCGGGTCACAGGGCCGGGCGGCGGTCGAGGTGCCAGCGCAGGCGGCCGTTCTTCCGCTCGATGACAGCCTTGGCCGGCAGGGGCAGGTCGTGGAACGGGGACTCGTTGGAGTCCATCTGGTAGCCGGCAGTGTTGAGGTAGACGAGCAGGTCGCCCGGGCGGGGCCTGCATGGGAAAGCGATCTTGCGCCAGGTGAGCAGGTCGGAGTCCAGACAGCTCGCCCCGCCGACACACGCCCGGTACTGGCTGGCCGGGGAGCCGGCGTCCGCGGTGAGGAGCTGGGGGTCGGGCAGGTACTCGCTGTTGAACCACTGCTCCGACAGGCTCAGGCTGGTGCCGTCAACGGTGACGATGCCGTACCCCGCGCGGTCCTTGACACCCTGGACGGTGAACACCGAGGAACCGGCGCCGGCCAGCAGGGCCCGGCCAGGCTCCAGCAGCAGCATCACTCCCGCCTCTCGCAGCCGCTCCGCGAGCGGCGCGCCATCGCCACGGGGCCGTGCGGCGAGGACGGCGCGCAGCGCGTCGGCTCCGGCGACGGGCGAGTGGTAGGGGTAGAAGTCGCTCGTCTGGAACGTCTTCTGCGCGTGGTAGTCATCGGGACCCTGCGCGGCGAGGAACTCCTGCCAGGCGTCGGCGTGTGTGTAGTCGACGGCGAAGCCGCCGCCGATGCTGATCCGGTCCGCCTGCAAACCCAGGATGCGGGCCTTGAGACAGAGTTCGACGAGTTCTGCGGCCAGGTCGGTACGGGGCTGGACCTCGTAGCCGGACAGGTGGAAGCTGAAGCCCTCCATCCGCACCCGCTCCCCGGCCGCGGAACAGCGCAGCAGCGCGGCGTCGAGCTGGTCGTCGTCGAGTCCGAAGCGGCTCCGGGGCTGGGCCGGCGGGAAGCGGCGCAGCAGGATCCGGACCGGCCGGGGAACGTCGAGTGCGAGTAGCCGGTCGAGCTCGTCGAGGGCGTCCACGGCGATCAGGGAGCCCTGGAGGGCGGCGACGGTCAGCAGCCATTCGGTCTTGGCGGGGCCGGTCACGACCAGATCCTCGCCGCGCACGCCATGGCCGAGGGCCTCGCGCAGCTCACCCAGGCTGGCAACGTCGACTCCGGCGCCGGTGCGGGCACAGCGTTCGACGAACGCGGCGGCCTTGTTGGCCTTCTTCGCGAAGTACACCTTCCCCTCCACACCCGCCTCGACGAGGGCGGCGCGGAAAGCGGCAAGGTTGGCGTCGAAGCGCTCGGGCAGCACGAAGTGGAACGGGCCGCCGAAGGCGTGCGCCAGGTCGTGCAGGAGCCCGCCGGCGGCGAGCTCGTCGTGGAGCGGATCCGGATGGGCCGGGAGGGTCAGCGCCACAGGGCCACCTCGGTACCGAGGTCCTGGTCGAGGGCGAGCTGGGCGAAGCGGTGGCCGAGGGCGATGTCGGTGACGACGAGTCCGCTGTTGTAGGCGAAGATCCGCTGGTCGGGGGCGGTGCGGGCCTTGGAGACGCCGGAGATGACGACGGGCAGTTCCAGGTCGACGTCCGGAAGGTTGCCGTGCCGGTCGGCCATGTCCGTGCCGGTGACGCGCATCTGTGCCTCGCTGGTGGCGATCACCCGGTCCGCCCGGTGGAGGGTGGACGGCGCGAGGCCGTGGCCGACGAGAATCGAGACCGCGCCGGGCTTCAGCCAGTCGGCTTCGACGGCGGCCGTGGTGTGTCCGCCGGCGGTGGCGACGATGACGTCGGCGTCGCGGGCGGCGGCCCTGAGATCGGTGACCAGGTCGATCTCGCGGTCGGGGAAGTGCCGGGCGAGTTCGGCGCGGACGGCGGCGATGCCGTCGGGGTGGGTGCCGGAGAGCAGCAGCCGTTCCAGCTCGGGCAGGGTGGTGAGGAGGAAGGGCAGGGCGAGCCGGCCCTGGGTGCCGGTGCCGATCACCAGCGCCGTGGATGCGTCGGGGGCGGCGCACTCGCGGGCCAGCAGCGCGGAGACGGCCGGGGTGCGCAGCGAGCCGATGCGCGAGCAGTCCATCATCGCCACGGGCAGGCCGGTGACGTCGTCGTAGATGGTCAGCGTCGTGTAGTAGTGCTGCTCTTCGCGGCTCTCGTGGAGGCCGTGCTTGTACGAGGTCTTGACGGCGACGACGTTGCGCACGCCGTCGCGCCCGAGCATGGCGTAGGAGACGGAGTGGCCGTCGGCGGGCTTGACGGTGAGCTTGCGCGGGTTGTCGGACTGCCCGGCGGCCAGGGTGCGGTAGGCCTGTTCGACGGTGTCGACGACGTCGGCGAGGGTGATGTCCAGGCCTGCGAGGTCGCTGGTGGACAGTACGCGCAGGGTGGTGTCGTCCCGGTCCATGGTGAGCCCTTTCGAGGTGGTGGGGCGGCGGCAGGTGCGGGGTTCAGGCGGCCCAGGCGGTGAGGGCGGCCTGGCCGTAGCCGTGTTCGTCGTTCTCGGCAGCCGGGCGGGTGGGACAGTTCTCGACCCGGACGGAGGCGCGCTTGAGCCAGCGGTCGGTGCCGTCGTAGCGGGCCCGGAACGGCACGCGACCGTGGACGACGAGGTCGTTGTCCACGACCAGGACGTCACCGGGCTCCAGGCTCACCGCGACCGAGACCCGGGCCAGTTCCTCGCCCAGCCGCCCGTACGCCTCGCGCCACGGCCCGTCGGCCTCCTCCAGCGGGGTGTAGGCGGGGTCGTAGCGCATGGTCAGGCCCTCGGGGGTGTCGAAGAGCGTGGGCACCGGCGCGGGCCGGCCGCCGAACCTCCGCGCCTGCTCGTAGGCGTCGTCGGGCAGGATCGGGGCGACGGGCCGCTTCAGCTGCGCGATGTCGGCGTCGGACAGCTCGGCAAGGCGCACGCTGGCCGCGGTGGTGGCGATGGCGTCGTGGTTGCGCATGCAGCACAGCAGCAGCAGGTGGGCGCGGCCGGGGTGGAAGGCGTCCTCGGTGTGCGGGGTGAGCAGAACGGAGCTGGAGGCACCGGTCTGTTCGCTCTCGTGGCCGGGCGAGGGAACGATGTTGTGCACGAACCTGCCGTCCTGCTGGCCGTCCCACGCGATCGGGGTGCCCATCAGCGCGGAGACGAGCAGCAGCACCACGTCCCACAGCGCGCCGGCGTCGCCGACGGTCGACCAGTGGCCGGGCGTGGGGCCGAGGTCGGTGTCCTCGATGTCCAGACCGCGCAGCACGAACAGGCCGTCGGCGGTGTCGACCGGGCGCAGTCGGCGGCGCAGCTCCTCACTGAGCTGGGCGCACATCACGGGCAGGTCGGCCAGCAGGGCGGGGCTGGTGGCCGAGCCGTGGAAGGCCAGCAGTTTGGCGGCGGTGGAGGTGAGTTCCGCGACGGCGTCGGTGTCGAGATGGCGTACCGGGGCAGGGCAGGTGGGCACGGCGGGGCCTTCCGGGGACAGGAGGGGAGAGAAGAGGGGGCGCGGGCACGTGGCATCACCGCGCCGGTGTGGGACGGCGACGGGATCTGCGCGTGGGGTGGTGGTCCGGGGCGGCTCGAACGGCCGGACGACAGGAAACGTAACAACGTCTCCGAAGTAAGGCAAGCCTTACTCGGTCGGGTGTCTACATCGACGTAGTCTCGGTTTCGGGTGGCGGCGCACGGTCGGCTCAGGCCTAACTCCGCTGGCCAGGGCCACTTTTGAGGCCTCCAGGGCGCACGCCATGGAGTGGGGTGCGCTCCGCCGGGCGGCTTGCGCCACGTCGCGAACTTAGGATAGGTAAACCTAAGCAAATCGAGCTCAACCCCGAAACGAGGAACGAACGTGGGCGTCACCAGACGACAGCTGCTGTGGGCCGGTGCCGGCGTGGGGGCGGCCGGTGTGCTCGCCGCCTGCAGCAGCGGCACGGGTGGATCCAAGGACGCCGCGCCCTCCGAGGGTGCCTCCCAACAGCCCCGCGCGGGCGGCACCTTGAAGGTCGGTGCGCTCGGCAAGGCCTCTGCCATCACCCGCGACCCGCACGGCACCCAGGCCAACGAGAGCGACTACCTCATCATCAGCCTGCTCTACGACACCCTCGCGATACCCGGGGACAAGACCAACACCGCCCCCCGCCTGGCCGCCTCCTGGAAGCCGTCGGACGACCTGAAGACCTGGCGCTTCACCCTGGCCGACGGCGCCACCTTCCACGACGGCACCCCGGTCACCGCCGACGACGTCGTCTGGTCGCTGAAGCGGCTGCGCAACACCCCGGCGGGCAAGAGCCGCCTGCCCGGCATCCAGCCCGAGGGCATCACCGCCGAGGACGCCAGGACCGTCGTCCTGGTCTCCGACTACGCCAACGCCGACCTGCCGCTGCTGACCCGCCTGACCACCTTCGTCCTCAAGAAGGACACCAAGGACGACGCGGTCGCCGGCGCCCCGGGCACCGGCCCCTTCAAGCTCGACTGGTACCGCGACGGCAACGCCCGCCTGGTGCGCAACGACAACTGGTACGGCGGCAAGGTCCTCCTGGACGCCGTCGAGGTGCGCCTCTTCGAGAGCCCCCAGGCCATGGCCAACGCCCTTCTCGCCGGGCAGATCGATGTCGCCTCCAACGTCGGCGCCGTCGCCGCCCGCACCGCGGAGTCCCGCAAGGACGTCCGGATCGTCCGCCGCGCCAACGACATGGCGATGCCCATCGTCATGCGAACCGCCGACGGCCCGTTCGCGGACCCGCGGGTGCGCGAGGCCCTCAAGCTCGCCGTCGACCGCGACGCCATGGTCAAGCAGGTCCTGTCCGGTTACGGCAGCGTCGGCAACGACATCCTCGGCACCGGCGACCCCGCCTTCGCCAAGGACGTTCCGCAGCGCACCCGCGACCTCGCGAAGGCCAAGCAGCTGCTCGCCGACGCCGGTTTCGACACCTCCAAGACCTACGACCTGATCACCACCGAGGACATCTCGGGTCTGGCGGAGTCGGCGACGCTGTTCGCCACCCAGGTCCGCGAGGCCGGGGTGAAGATCAACGTCGTGAAGCAGGACTCCAAGGTGTTCTGGGACGCCACCTGGCTCAAGGGAACGCTCTACACGACGTACTGGGGCACCAACGACTCGATCGTCTTCTTCGCTTCCAAGACGATGCTCTCCGACGCCGGCCAGAACGAGTCCGGCTGGAACGAGCCGGCCTTCGACGAGGTCTACCGCAAGGCCATGGGCACGGCGGACACCACCGAGCGGGGCACGTTGCTCCACCAGCTCCAGGAGATCGAGTTCGCCAAGTCCGGCTACCTGCTGTGGGGCATGGCCGACGGCATCGACCTCGCCGGCGCGGCCGTACGCGACCTGCCCAAGCTCCCCGGCTACGGCCGCGTCCAGCTCGAAAAGACCTGGCTGGCGCGTTGACCACGCTCCACCCGGCCGGCGCCCACGCGCCACGACGCTTCCCGGCCCGCATCCTCCCCGGTGCGGGCCGGGTCGCCCGCCAGGCGGTCCGGCGCCTGGCCATGCTCGTCGTCCTGCTCGCGGCCGTCTTCGCCGCCGTCGAGCTCCTGCCCGGCGACGCCGCAGGCGCGACCTCCGACCGAGGTGCCACCGCCGCCGACCTCACCGCCCGCCGGGCCGCGATGGGCCTCGACCGCCCGGTCACCGAGCGGTTCTGGGACTGGATGACCGGCCTGCCCACCGGCGACCTCGGCACGACCGCGCGAGGTCAGCACGTCACCGATGTCCTGGCCGGCCCCTTCCCCAACACCCTCCTGCTCGGCAGCCTCGCCCTCGCCCTGAGCACCGTCGGCGCCCTCGCCCTCGGCGGGTGGTCGACCCTGCGTCCCGGCGGGCGCGTCGACCGCACCATCGACGCCCTGTCCACCGCCGCGTTCGCCCTGCCGGAGTTCGTCGTCTCCGTCGCCCTGCTCCTGCTGCTGTCCCAGTGGACCGGCTGGCTGCCCGCCGTCACCCTCACCGGGCCGGACGGCAGGCCCGAATCCTGGACCATGATCGTCCTGCCTCTGCTGTCCCTGGCCGTCCCCCAGATCGGCTGGAACACCCGCATCGTGCGCGGCGCACTGGCCGACCAGGCCGCCCTGCCGCACGTCCAGGCTGCCGTCCTCGACGGCCTGCGGCGGCGTCGCATCCTCAGTCACCACATGCTCCCCGGAGCCCTGCCCGCCATCGCCGTCGGCATCGCCACCTCCGCCGGCATGCTGCTGGGAGGCACCGTCGTCGTGGAGACCCTCTTCAACTACCCCGGCATCGGTGCCATCCTGGCCGGAGCCATCACCGACCGGGACACCCCCCTCGTCGCCGGAGTCGTGGCCGCAGCCGGCGCCGCCATCAGCCTCCTCCTGCTGACCGCCGACCTCGTCCGCACCACCACCCTCGGAGACGAGCGCCGATGACCGCCCCGACCACGCCTGCAGCCGCCAAGCCCGGCACGCGTCGCACCCGGCGTGCGCTGCAGCGCGCCCTTCCGGCTCTCCTCCTCGTCCTCTTCGCCCTCGCCGGGCCACTTTTGGCCCCGCATCCGATCGACGCGCCGGTCACCTTCCCCTACGCCGAAGCGGACGCAGGCGCACCGTTGGGCGGCGACCAGCTCGGCCGCGACGTCCTCAGCCGACTCCTCACCGGCGGCGCCCCCCTGATCGCCACCGCCCTGGCCATCGCCGTCGTGGTCACCGCCTCCGCCACCGCCATCGGTGTTCTCAGCGCACTGCGCCCGGCCGTGGGCCGCTGGATCGAGCGCGCCGCTGACCTGACGATCCTGCTACCCTCCGTCCTCGCCATCATGCTCATCGCCCTGGCCTGGCCGGGCGGCGGACGCCTCGCCGTCGCGGCCGCCGCCACCCTCCTCGGCATCCCCTACGCCGTGCGGATCGTCGCCGCCGCTGCCGCATCCGTCGCCGCCACCGGCTACGTCGAAGCCGCCGCCGCAGGCGGTGAGAACCTCTGGCACCTGACCGTCCACGAGGTCCTGCCCAACCTGCGCTCGACGATCCTCGCGCTGTTCGGCCTGCGCTTCGTCGAAGGCGTCTACATCGTCTCCGTCGCCGCCTTCCTCCAGCTCGGCCCCCAACCCCCCGAAGCTGACTGGGCGTTGATGATCCGCGAGAACGCCGCCGGGATCACCCTCAACCCCTGGGCCGTCGGCGCGCCCTGTTTCGCCATCGGCCTGCTCGCCATCAGCGTCAACCTCGCCGCCGAAGCCCTCGCCCCCGCCCGGCCCACCCCGGAGACCCCGCTGTGAGCACCACCACCCACGCCGCCCACGCCGCCGCACTGTCCATCAGCCTCGGCGACACAGCACTGCTCTCCGGAGTCGGCCTCACCCTCACCCCCGGCCGGATCACCGCCATCACCGGACCCTCCGGCGCCGGCAAAACCACGCTACTGCGCGCCCTCGCCGGCGCCCTTCCCCACGGCGCGCACGTCAGTGCGGGAAGCCTCACCGTCCTCGGCCACGACATCCTGACCCTCCCGCCCGAAGAACTGCGCCGACTGCGCCGCCACAAGCTCGCCTTCGTCGGCCAGGACCCCGGCTCGGGACTCAACCCTCGGATGCGCATCGACCGGCTCATCACCGAAACCGCCGCCGACCGCCGCCGGACCTCGGTGCCCGACCTGCTGCGCACCGTTCACCTTCCGACCGACGAACGGCTCGAACACCGCCGCGTCTCCCACCTCTCCGGCGGCCAACAGCGTCGCATCGCGCTCGCACGTGCCCTCGCCCGCAAACCCGCCATCCTCCTCCTCGACGAACCCACCGCCGGCCTCGACCGCGCGCTGCGCGACGACATCGCCAACCTGTTGCGCGAGATCGCCGAATGCGAATACATCGCCATCGCCCTCACCAGCCACGATCCCGACTTCGTCGCCCGCTGCGCCGACGACGCCCTCTCCCTGTGGCCGGACCACCTCACCCCCACCCCTGTCCCGGCAGCGTCGGTGCCCGCGCCCTCGTCGTACAGGGCCGTACGCACTCCGGCCACCGCGTCGCGGCTCGTTGCGGAAGTCACCACGCTCAGCGCCTCGGTGGGTTCGGGCCGCACCCGCCGCCAGGTCTTCACCGCCCTCGACCTCGTGCTTCGGCCAGGCACCCTGACCGGGATCACGGGCGCCTCCGGATGCGGCAAGACCACACTTCTGCGCACCCTCGCCGGCCTCCACCGCCCCGACGCCGGAACCATCACCCTGGACGGGGAGCGTCTGGCCCCCTCCTACCGCCGACGTACCAGAGAACAGCGCCGGCGCATTCAGCTCATCCCGCAGAATCCGCTCGGCGCTCTCAACCCGGTCCACACCATCGGCACCGCCCTCACCCGCCCGCTGAAGCTCCACTTCGACACGCCGGCCATCCGCTGCCGGGAACGCGTCGCCGAACTGCTCACCGCCGTGGGCCTCACACCCGAGCACGCCGAGCGCCACCCCCACGAGCTCTCCGGTGGACAGCGCCAGCGCGTCTCCATCGCCCGGGCCCTGGCCGCCGAACCCGACGCCCTGCTCTGCGACGAGATCACCTCCGCCCTCGACACCGACACCGCCCACGGCATCATGGAACTCCTGCGCGACCTCCGCGACGACCGCGGCCTCGCAGTGGTCCTCGTCAGCCACGACCTGCCGCTGGTCTCGGCCCATGCCGACACCGTCCTCACGCTCGGGCGATCCGCCGAAGCACCGCTGACGGAGAAGCAGCCGGCCCCGAGCCCTGTCCCACGCTGAACACCCCAGGCCACGGCTTTCGCGTGACAATCGCCGCACACGCACTTGGGATCTGGGACCTGTCCGCGGTCAACCCACCCGACGCAGCGCCCAGGTCACCACGAGTGCCCCACGAGGTCGTCACCAGCACCACAACACGGAGATGTCCGGATCAGCGGAAACCCAGGGACACGGCCGCGCCGGCTGGCCGTAGTGCCCGGTGGGATGCCCTATCAGTCGGTCCGCGGAACATCTTCGACAATGTGGGGTTCTGGCGGCAGCGGCCAGCTCGCAGGCCGCGCTGCGCCGTACCGTTCACCACTGACGTCCAGATTCTCGTTGGCTTCAATGGGGCTCCCTTTGCCGCGCTCCCCCGGACCGACTCCGTTGCCCGCCTCGTCGACAGGAACGCCGCTGGCGTCATGGAGCGCTCGAAGTCGCAACGCGGCTACGACACGAATGCCGACTTGAGCTGAACGTGCCGACGCTGGGCGCCGTGGCACAGGTGCTCCTTGCCGAACGCACTGAGCGCCACGTGGTGTCCGAGAAGGGGGCCATCAGCGTCGGCCTCATGGATCGCACGGCCATCGCGGTTCTCAGCGTTCCAGGTGTCCTGGAGACCATTCAGAAGCTCACGACGCCACGCACCGAACACATGGTGAAGGCACTGCGGAAACTCCTGGAGGATAAACAAGCCACCCTGAGCGATGCTGAGCTGGAGTTTGCGGCTCGTTGGGGGAGCCGAAGCGAGCGGGTCTTCAAGACGGCGGACACCCTCGGACACGGCAAGCCTTCGGACGCCGCCGACCGGCTGGAACAGCTGGCCGGCATCGGCTGGGCTGAGCGCGGGCTGACGATCAAGTGCGCAGCCTGCGGGATCAGCAGCTTCCTCCGGCTCGCAAGTGTCTCGGAACGTGGTGCGGCCAACTGCCCCGGGTGCGGTACCCACGGCAGCTACGTGGGATCCGGTCATGGGCCATCGGTCTTCTACCGGCTCGACTCCCGCATCGACCGGGCCAGCGACCAGGGCGTTCTGCCTCACCTGTTGACTATCGCGGCCCTGAGCCGCCGGTTCGATCGGAGTTGGTTCCTTCCCGGGGTCGATCTCTGGTTCCCGGGTCAGTCCAGGAAGTCCGAGGCCGACATCTTCGGAATTGCCGACGGCAAGATCATCACTGGGGAGGTCAAGGCCTCCGGCGATTCGTTCGGCGAACCCGGACAGATTGAGAAGGACGTCAGGATCGCGGTCGGCCTCGGGGCCGACGTCTACGTCATGGCCGCCACCACCCCCATCCGGAGGTTGCGCAAACGGCTGCGGAGGCCCTCTGCAAGGAGAACGGGCTCGACATCCTGGTCATGGGTCCGGACGCACTGTGCTCGTAGGCTGCCCGCCACCCCGGCCTCGTGCCGTCCGGGCTCTGCGTAACTCCAGGCAGCTCCGGCTCCATCCGGCCGAGAGTTCTACCAACGGCGCTGCGGCGAGCGCGGGGTGAGTTTGCCAGCGAGCGTCGACAGAAAAGTCGGGGGCTTGTCTACCACCGCCGTGGGATGGGAGTGGTAAGGATGCCGCCCCGGCGTACGTCCTCGACGCCAAGCAGGTAGCTGCTGTTCTCCCGACAAGTTCGGCGGCGAAGAACATGGTCTGAGCTGAGAAGCGATCCGCAAACCCGTCGCGAGGCTTGGGATTAGCACGAGTGTTCCCGTGTTCCCGATTCGGGTGATCTCGGTGTTGTCGCCGCATGAAGACAGGGCCCCTGTGCAGCTTTGAGGTTGTCGAGACCGAAAGCGCAAGGAGGCCCTGTTGCCGCTTTTGTACGCTGTCGCCGCGGTCGGCGGCAACTTCGCTCCTCCAAGGTGTGATTGTTTCGCGCACCGGTACGGCAATGCGGGAGATCATGGCGAGCGTGTTCGACGCTACGACAGCGACATGACCGATGCCGAGTGGGCGGCGGTGCGGGATCTGCTGCCGGTGCCGGCGTGGATGAGCGGCCGGGGCGGGCGGCCGGAGGGCTACTGCCACCGCCAGATGCTTGATGCGATCCGCTACCTCGTCGACAACGGCGTCAAATGGGCCGCGCTGCCTGCCGACTTCCCGCCGTTCAAGCGGGTCCACGCCTTCTTCACCCGCTGGCGCGACACCGGCTTGCTGGCCGAGTTCCACGACCGGATGCGCGCCGCCGTCCGTACTGCGGAGGGCCGTGATCCCGAGCCGACTGCGGCGGTCATCGACTCACAGTCGGTCAAGGCCGCCGCCAGCGTGCACAGTGCGACGCGCGGCTACGACGGCGCGAAGAGAATCAACGGCCGCAAGCGACACCTGGTCGTCGACACCCTCGGCCTGCTCCTGATGATCCTGGTCACGCCCGCCGACGCCGGCGACCGGGCCACCGCCGCCGACATCCTCCCCGC
>NZ_JBICYZ010000085.1:0-42200 GCF_043201465.1 Kitasatospora sp. NPDC048298 | reverse complement strand
ATCAAGTGGGCACTGGACTACATGAACACCCGCTACGGCAGCCCCAACGCCGCCTGGAACTTCTGGCAGTCCCACCACTGGTACTAAGCCGACCCCTCGGCTTCCCCCACACCCCGGGAGCCGGACAGGGACCACCGGAGTGACCCACGAGGGCCCGTGCCGCGCAACCGCGCGACACGGGCCCTCACCCCGTTCCCGGGGCGGTGTTCCACACGCCGCTGTCGAGGGCGGGCTCCACTGGGCGGTGGTGGAGGTGCAGGCCCAGACGGCGAGGTCCTCGTTGTTGTTGACGGCGGCGGCGGCGGCTGATCGTCCACGGTCGATCAACAAGAAGTCAATGGCGCTCGCCGGAAGCCAGGACCCGTGAAGCAGGAGCGAATTACGGCCGCCTGGATCGCTGGGATATTCCGGCTGTCCGTCGTGATGGCGGCATATCGTGTGAATGATGCTTTACCAGCCAAGCAGCAGAAAAAGGCCAGATCAGGCCGGTATTCGACGTCGACATGGAGAACTGACCCGCCTCCGGGCTCACTCCGCTTCGGCGGCTGCCGGGCGGCGCAGCCTGCGCAGGTAGGGGTCGAAGGACGGACGGCGTTCCAGGCGCACCCGGGCGTCCACGCAGACGGCGCCGTCGGGGCGCAGGATCACGGGGTTGAGGTCGGCCTCGACGAGTTCCGGGAAGTCGTCGGCGAGGCGGGAGAGCCGGGCCAGGACGGAGCGGACCGCCGTGAGGTCGAGGGCGGGCGCCCCGGCGTGGCCCGACAGCAGGGGCGCGCTGCGCAGCTCGTCGACCATGGTGGTCAGGTCTCGTTCGCTCAGCGGGGCGAGTCGGGCGGACCGGTCGGCCAGGACGTCCGCGGCGGTGCCGCCCGCCCCGAGCACCACCAGCGGCCCGAAGACCCGGTCCTGGACGATGCCCGCGAGCAGCTCGACACCGGGCGCGGCCATCGGCTGGACCACCGCTCCGGCCAGTTGCGGGCCGAACCGCTCGGCGAACTCGCGGTAGGCGTCGCGTACTTCGCCGTCGGTGCCGAGCCCGGTGCGGACGGCGCCGAGCGCGCGCTTGTGCAGCTGCCCGGGCCAGTAGGCCTTCAGGGCCACCTCGTGCTCGTGCCCGAACCGGCGCAGCCCGCGCGCGGCGGTGACCGCCGTGTGCTCGTCGCGGGCCCACACCGTGGTGGTCAGCGGCAGTCCGTACGCCGCCAGCAGGTCGGCGGTGGACAGCGGGTCGAGCCAGCCGCCGTCGGGGTGGGCGGTGAGGTGGCCGTCGATCAGGCTGCGGGCGGCACGGCGGTCGCAGTCCGGGGCGTCGGCGGGCGGGGACGGGGCTTCGGCGAGCCGGCGGGCGCGGTCCCGGGCGTGGCCGAGGGCCCGGGCGGCGGCGACGGAGTCCGAGTACGCGGGCAGCATGCCGCCGTCGGCGCAGGTGCGGTAGCGCACGGGCACCTGCTGGTCGAGGAGCACGGCGGCGATCGGGACGCGGCGCCGGGCCGGGCCCTCCAGCAGGGCGCGCACCGGGTCCTGGGCGGGGGTGCTGCCCAGCGCCGTCGGCACCAGGCACACCAGGATCGCGTCGACGGCCTCCTCGCGTTCCAACGCCCGCAGGAAGAAGGTGAGTTCGTTCGGCCCGATGGCAGCCGTGGTGTCCACCGGGTTGCAAACGGAGGCGCCGGGAGGCAGCAGCTCGCCCAGTTCCGGCGGGAGTTCCGGCAGTTCCAGGCCGGCCTCGGCGCAGGCGTCCGCGGCGAGGATGCCGATGCCGCCGGCGTTCGAGACCACGGCGACCGCGCCGCGCGGGGCCGGCAGCGGCTGGGAGCGCAGCAGCGCGGCCGCCTCGACGAGTTCGTCGATGCCGCGGGTGGCCGTGATGCCCGCCTGCCGGAACAGCGCCTCCCGGGTGACGGTCGGGGTGGCGGCGGCCGCGGTGTGCGAGGCGGCGCCCCGGCGGCCGGCGGTGGAGCGTCCGGCGTCGACGGTCAGGACCGGGACGCTCCTGGTCACCCGGCGGGCGGTGCGGGCGAAGGCCCGCGGGTTGCCGAAGGACTCCAGGTGGAGCAGCGCGAGGTCGGTGCGGCCGTCGGCCTCCCACCACCGGAGCAGGTCGTTGCCGCTGACGTCGTACTTGTCGCCGAGCGACACGAAGCTCGACACACCGATGCCCAGCCAGGCCAGCCGCGACAGCAGGGCGATCCCCACGCCGCCGCTCTGCACGGCGACCCCGGCGCTGCCGGGCCGCGGGAAGGCGCCGCCGAACTCGGCGTCCAGCCGGACGGCGGGGTCGGTCTGCGCCATGCCGAGGCTGTTCGGTCCGACCAGCCGCATGCTGTGCCGGCGGCAGGCCCGCATCAGCCCGCGGGCCTCCTCGGCGCCCAGCCCGGAGGTGAGCACCACCAGGGCCCGCACCCCGGCGGCGCCGCACTCCTCGGCCGCCCCGGGGACAGCGCCGGCGGGCACGGCCAGCACGGCGAGGTCCGGCACGGCGGGCAGCGCGCGGACGGACGGGTACGAGGTCTCGCCGTCGATCTCGCCGGCGTGCGGGTTGACCGCCCACACCGCACCGGCGAAGCCGCCCCGCCGGATCTTCCCGAAGACGGTCCGGCCGACCGAGCCCTCCCGGCGGGACACCCCGACCACCGCGACCGAGGCCGGGCGCAGCAGCGCGGCGAGGCTGGCCAGGTCGGCGGTGCGCCCGCGTTCGTCCACTGCCGAGCGGTAGCGCTCGTCGCCCTCGTCCAGCGGCACCCGGACCCTGACCTCGCCCTGCGCGTACCGGCGCTCGACGGGCAGGCCGAGGTCGGCGAAGACCTGGTGGACGGCGTGGTTGCCGCCCAGGGTGTCGGCCTCGAAGAAGCGGACGCCGGCGGCCCGGGCGGCGTGCACCAGGTGCTCCAGCAGGAGGGTGGCGACGCCCCGGTGGTGCCAGCGGTCGGCCACCGCGAGGGCCAGTTCGGCCGTCTCGGGCGGGTCGTCCAGCAGCTCGCAGTCCGCTTCTCCGAGCAGTTCCTCCCCCACCCAGGCGCCGAGCGCCAGCAGGTCGGTGCGCGGCGGCCCGCACAGCCGGTCGGCGGCCTGCCGCGGCGCGTTGCGGCTGACGCCGAAGAACCGCAGCCGGCGGCTCTCCTCGGACATCCCGGCGGTGTGCAGGTCGAGCACCGCCGGGTGGTCGTCCGGCCGCAGCGGCCGGAGTTCGACGGTCGTACCGTCGGCCAGCAGGGCCTCGGCGCCGCCGAGCGGGTGGACGGTGGACATGGCACGCCTCCTGTCTCCGTCTCCCAGGCTCCACGCCCACCCCGGCCGATGGAAGGGCCGACCGGCCCGGGCCGGTCGGGCGGCGGCCCGGCAGCGCCGTGCGCAGACTGGAAGGCAGGCCGGTCGGCACGGAGGTCAGGTCGTGGCAGCAGACCCACCCACGGGGTATCCCGACATGCCGGACCCGTGGACCCTCCGCTACCGGGGCTTCGACCCGGCCGAGGAGGGCCTGCGCGAGGCGCTGTGCGCGGTCGGCAACGGCTACCTGGTCAGCCGGGGCGCCGCGCCGGAGTCGGCCGCCGACGGGGTGCACTACCCGGGGACGTACCTGGCGGGCTGCTACGACCGTGCGGAGTCGGCCGTCGCCGGACACGTGGTGGCCAACGAGGACCTGGTCAACTGCCCGAACTGGCTGCCGCTGACCTTCCGCCCGGCCGGCGGCGCGTGGTTCGCCGGCCCGCCCGCCGAGCAGACCCTGGAGCTGGACCTGCGCCGGGGGGTGCTGACCCGCACCGCCCTGGTGGTCGACGGGCAGGGGCGGCGGACCCGCCTCGTGCAGCGCCGCCTGGCCAGCCAGGCCCGGCCGCACCTGCTGGCACTGGAGAGCACCCTCACCCCGGAGAACTGGTCGGGCCCGTTCGAGGTCCGCTCGGGCCTGGACGGCCGCGTCGCCAACGCCGGGGTCGCCCGCTACCGGGGACTGGCCGGGCGCCACCTCGTCCCTGCAGGTCAGGGGGTGGACGAGAGCGGTCTGCTGCGGCTCGAGGCCGACACGGCCAACTCGCCCCTGCGGATCGCCCTGTGCGCCCGGACCGAGGCCGACCGCGAGCACACCTCGACGGCCGAGGTCCGCGACGGGTGGGTGGCCCGCCTCCTCACCGTGGAGGCCGCCCCCGACCGCCCCGTCACCGTGACGAAGACCGTGGCCGTGCACACCTCCCGCGACCGGGCCGTCGAGACCCCGCTGCTCGCCTCCCGGCTGCTCGCCGCCGAGGCCGGGGAGTTCGACCGGCTGCTCGCCGAACACGCCCTGCGCTGGGCGGAGTTGTGGCGCCGCTGCCGGATCGAGGCGGACTTCGACGGGGCCGGCCCGCTGCACCTGAACCTGTTCCACCTGCTCCAGACCTACTCGGAGCACTCCGTCGACCTGGACGTCGGCATCCCGGCCCGGGGGCTGCACGGGGAGGCGTACCGGGGGCACGTCTTCTGGGACGAGCTGTTCGTCCTGCGGCTGCTCAACCTCCGTTTCCCGGAACTCGCCCGCGCCGTGCTCCGCTACCGCCACCGCCGCCTCGACGCGGCCCGCCGCCAGGCCCGGGCCCTCGGGGTGCGCGGCGCGGTCTACCCGTGGCAGAGCGCCCGCGACGGCCGGGAGGAGTCCCAGCAGCGGCACCTCAACCCGCTGTCCGGCCGCTGGCTGCCCGACCACAGTCATCTCCAGCGGCACGTCGGCTCCGCCGTCGCGTACAACATCTGGCAGTACTACCAGTCCACCGGGGACCGGGACTTCCTCGCCACCGCCGGCGCCGAGACGCTGCTGGAGATCGCCCGGTTCTGGTCCTCCACGGCCGTCCACGACCCGACCCGAGGGCACTGGTCCATCCGCGGGGTGCTCGGCCCCGACGAGTACCACGACGCCTACCCCTGGGAGACCCGGCCGGGCCTGGACGACAACGCGTACACCAACGTCCTGGCCTCCTGGGTGCTGGCCCGCGCCCAGGACGCCCTGGACGTCCTGCCCGGCTACCGCCGCGACGAGCTGCGCGAACGCCTGGCGCTCGACGCCGCCGAGCTGGACCGCTGGCAGGAGGTCGGCCGACACCTGCACGTCCCGTTCCACGACGGCGTCCTGAGCCAGTTCGACGGCTACGAGCGCCTCACCGAACTCGACTGGCCCGCCTACCGGCGCCGCTACCCGGACCTGCGCCGACTCGACCGGATCATGGAGGCCGAGGGCGACACCGTCAACCGCTACAAGGCCTCCAAGCAGGCCGACGCGCTGATGCTCTGGTACCTGTTCTCCGCCCGCGAGGTCCGCGACCTGCTGCGCCGCCTCGGCCACCCCGCCGGCCACGAACTGCTGCGCCGCACCACCGACTACTACCTGCGGCGCACCGTCCACGGCTCGACCCTCAGCTCGGTGGTACACGCCTGGGTGCTCACCCGCTGCGACCGCCGCGCCTCCTGGCGCCACTTCCGCGACGCCCTGGTCGCCGACCTCAGGGACAGCCAGCACGGCACCACCGCCGAGGGCGTCCACCTGGGCGCCATGGCGGGCGCCGTGGACCTGCTGCAGCGCTGCTACACCGGCCTGGAGGTCCGCGAGGACGCCCTCTGGCTGGACCCCCGGCTGCCCTCCGCCCTCGGCCGGCTGGAGCTGGACCTGCGCTACCGGGGCCACTGGGGCCTCACCGTCGCCGTCGACCGCCACACCGTCACGGTCAGCCTGCACCAGGACCGCCAGGAGCCGGTCCGCATCCGTCTGCGCGGCAGCACGGCGACGGTCCGGCCCGGCGAGACGAGACTCTTCCACCTCTGAGCGACGGAGCCACCCCTGAGCGACGGAGCCCTCGGAAGCTCTGCGCGACGGAACCCTCGGCAGCGGGCCCGGTCACCGCCGCCCGGACCAGCGCGGCTCCACCTGCTCCCAGGCGGACTCCCAGTCCCGCTCGGCCCGACGGTCCAACCGGCGTCGGCGCAGCGCGAACCAGCCGTCCGCCCCGAGCGCGAGCACCAGGACCGTGCCCAGGCCCACCAGGACGGCCTCCGCGACGATCAGTTCGCCCGACCGGGGCGCGTCGACCGGCTGTCCGGCGCCGTTCAGCCCGACCGCCACGGCCGTCCCGGCCGGCGTGCCCGCCGGCACGGAGACGTGGCCGGCTCCCGGCCCCACCGGGTACGTCCAGCGGGCCGGGGCCTGCTCCCGCACGCGGCCCGCCCGTGGGTCGACCGACTGGGCCGGGCCCGTGGTCACGGCGGTGACGACGTGCCGGTCGCGGGCGGTGTCCCGCGCGTCGGCCGTCTCCACGTGGTGGACGAGCAGCGCCGCCACCGCCGCCAGGACGAAGGAGGCGAGCGCCGTCAGGACCGCCGACGCCACCAGGCGGCTGTACGCACGGTCGACCGGCCGGCAGAGCGGGTTGTGGTCCCGGCCGGCGGCCCGGCGCACGTGCCCGCGCAGGGTCGTGTGCGAGGCGGGACGCCTGCGCGTGGCGGCTGCGGCGGACATGACGCGTCTCCTCGGTGCCGGAACGACTCTGTCTCGTCGGTACGGGCCGACGATCTCGCCGATCAGTCTCCCGGGCCCGCCGCCCGCCGCCGAGGGCCTGACGGCCCTGCTCGCCCGGGCCCCCGGGCCCCCGGGCTCGGGGCTGTGGTCCCCGAGGCGGGACCCGTCCGACCCCTGCCGAAACCCCCGTTCGGTGGTGCCATGGAAGTACGGACGGCCGGGGCCACGGGCCCGGGCCCCGCACCGAGCCAGGGAGGCGGGCATGAAAGCCGCCGTGGGAGACCGCATCATCGTCCAGGGCACCCGGCCGGGCGCGGCCCGCAGGGACGGCGAGATCGTCGGCCTGCACCACCCGGACGGCAGCCCGCCGTACGACGTCCGCTGGTCCGACGACGACCGGGTCACCGAGTACTTCCCCGGGCCGGACGCCCGGATCCACCACTTCGCCCACGAGCCCGCCGCCCCGGAACGCATCCCGCCGAACCCGCACCTGTTCGCCGACTGACGGGCCGCCCCCGTGACCGTCACCGTCGATCCGCGCACGCGTGGGCCGACCGGCGCCGAGGCCGCCCGACGGCTCGCCGAGCACGGCCGCGACGAGGTCGCCGCCGACCGACGGGTACCGCTGTGGGCCCGGGTGGCCGCGCCGCCGCCCGTCCGGGCGGACGTGCCCGTCCTCTGCCGACAGGTCCGGCCGAACGGCCCACCTCGGCAGCGGAGTTCAGGCGCGAGACTGAAGAGGACGGAAGGTGGAGACCATGCACACCGTGATCGTGTACGAGAGCATGTACGGCAACACCCGGGAGATCGCCGAGGCGATCGCCGAGGGCGTGCACCAGGCCGATCCCGGGGCGGCCGTCGACTGCCTCCCGGTGGCCGAGGCCCACACCGACATCACCCGGACCGCGGACCTGCTGGTGGTCGGCGGCCCGACCCACCTGCGCGGCATGTCCTCCGGGCTCAGCCGCAGGGTGGCCGCCACGGCCGAGGGACACAAGGAGGGTGCTGAGGAGAAGGCGGCCGAGGCGCGGGAGACGGTCGAGGGTCCGGGCCTGCGGGCCTGGTTCCACGACCTTCCGGAGACCGAGTCCGGCACTTACGCCGCCGCGTTCGACACCCGGGTCGACACGTCCCGGGCCGGAGGCGCGGCCAAGGGCATCGCCCACCGGCTCTCCCACCACCGCTACGACGTGGTCGTCGAACCCGAGGGCTTCATCGTGGAGGACACCGACGGGCCGCTGCGCACCGGCGAACTCGACCGCGCCCGAGCCTGGGGCGCGAGTCTGCTCTGATCCCGCACCGAGGCGCCCTCGCGGCACCGGAGGGAGACTGGTCGAGGAGAGTGGAGGACAGGAGACGACGGGATGTCTGACGTCGGAGGGACCGGGCGCCGCGCCCTGGTCGGCGAGCTGGCCGGCCTGGTACGGCTGGCGAACACCGCGCTGGGCGGCGCGACGGCCGTACTCACGGACCCGGCCGACGGCGGCGCCGGGATCACCGCCGCGGAGAAGGCCCTGGCGGAACTGCTCACCCGGGTCGAGGAGGACGCCGCCGTGACGCCCGACGGCCGGGCCGCGATCGTGGTGGGCGTCCACGTGGGATGCGAGGTGGAGGCCCTCGGGCGGCTGGCTCTGCGGCTGCTGGAGGCGGCCTGGGCCCGCCAGGAGCGGGAGCCGTTCGACGAACGGTTGCGAGCGCCCCTGATCGGGATCGCCGACGCGGCGCTGGACCTGGTCGCCCGGTCCGCCGACGCCCTGGAGTCGGGCTCGCCGGAGGACGTCGCGGACCTGCTGACGCGGCTGCACGAGTTCGGGCAGCGGCAACGGCTGCTGTACGAGCTGCTGCTCGGCGAGCAGGGCGGCGATCCGGTCGATGTCACCGACCTCGTGCTGCTGTCCTGCTGCTACCAGCAGTGTGCCGACCGCGCCGGGGCGATCGCCCGGCACGCCGGGCTGTTCTCGCACGCCGTCTGAACCCCTCAGGGAAGGCCGGCGACGGCGGTCGCCGCCATCAGCAGCCGGGCGGTGGGTTCGTGCCGTACGGCGCCCCGGTCGGTCACCAGCATCGGGCCGAGAACGGGGTCCGCGCCCGGCGAACCGGTGTGCGTCAGCCGGTCTAGCAGCGCCAGCACGTTGTGAGCGTACGCCCGCGAGGCCGTCCCGGGCGCCTGCGCCGCGAGGTCCTCCGCGCCGATCACCGTGACCCCGCCCCCGGCCGCCGTCGTCGTGCCCGGCAGGACGCCCTCGACGTTGCCGCCCTCCGGGCCGGCCGCGAGGTCCACCAGCACCGAGCCGCGCCGCAGCCGTGCCACCGTCGCCCCGTGCAGCAGGACGGGCGGCGGCCGGCCCGGCGGGGCGAGGGCTGTCACCACGAGGTCGTATCGCAGGACGGCCTCGGCCAGCCCCGCCGACCAGGCCGAACGGTCCCGGTCGAGCGGCTCCCCCAGCTCCCCCTCGTCCGCCACCGGGCGCAGCCCGGGCAGGTCCGACAGCCGGGCGCCCAGGGCCGCGGCCGCGGCGCGCTCGCGGGGGCGCGGTTCGACGGCGTCGACCGGGGCGCCGAGGCGGCGGGCGGTGTCGATCGCCTGGAGACCCGCCGGGCCCGCGCCGACCACGAGCACCCGGACCGGGTCGAACAGGCCGTCCGTCGTGCCCCAGGGCGGCAGGCAGCGGTCCAGATGCCCGGCGGCGAGCAGCACCGCCCGGTACCCGGCCACCCTGGCCTGGGAGGCCCCGGCGTCCAGCGGGTAGGCGGCGGGCAGGTCGGGCGCCAGGTCCAGGCCGATCGCCGTCACCCCGCGGTCCGCCCACTGCCGGACCAGGTACGGGATCCGCTGCGGCCGCAGCAGCGCGGCCAGCACCTGCCCGGGCCGCAGCTCGCGCGTCGGGTCGAGGTTCGGCGGGTGGATGCCGAGCAGGACGTCGGCACGGCGCAGCAGTTCGGCGCGCCTGGTGACGGTGGCGTCCGCGGCGCGGAACTCCGTGTCCTGGTGGCCGGCCGGTGCACCGGCTCCGGACTCGACCAGGACGGTCACGCCGAGTCGCCCGACGGCCGGGACGAGGTCGGGCACCAGGGCCACCCGGCGTTCACCGGGCACGGTCTCGCGCAGCACCCCCACCGTCGTGGCCGTCATCGCCGCCTCCAGGAGTCGACCCTCCCGCCCAGTATGTTCCGTTTGCCCGGGTCGTTCGCCCGGTCGGATACTCGTGCGCGGGGCCACTCGTGCGCGCACCTCCACGCGCATACGGACGCCACGCGCACACGGAACGCCACGCGGCAGGGCGGAGGGAGCCGGTCATGGCAGCCAGGGGCTGGCAGTTCTGGGTGGACCGGGGCGGGACCTTCACCGACGTGGTCGCGCTGGCACCGGACGGCCGACTGCTGACCCGCAAGCTGCTCTCGCACGACCCGGCCCGCTACCGCGACCCGGCCGTCGCCGGGATCCGGGCCCTGCTGCCGCCCGACGCCGACCTCGGAGCGCACGTCGACTCCGTCCGGATGGGCACCACGGTGGCCACCAACGCCCTGCTGGAGCGCACCGGCGAGCCGACCGCGCTGTGCGTCACCCGCGGCTTCGCGGACGCGCTGCGGATCGGCTACCAGAACCGGCCGCAGATCTTCGCCCGCGAGATCGTCCTGCCCGAGCCGCTCTACGCCCGGGTCGTCGAGGTGGACGAACGGATCACCGCCGACGGCGAGGTGCTGCGCCCGCCGGACCTCGACCGGCTCGCCGAGGACCTGCGCGGCTGCCTGGACGACGGCATCCGCTCGGTCGCGGTGGTCTGCCTGCACAGCTGTCTGCACCCCGCCCACGAGCGGGAGATCGGGCGGCTCGCCGAGCGGCTCGGCTTCGACCAGGTGTCGCTGTCCAGCGAGGCGAGCCCGCTGATGAAGGTGGTGCCGCGCGGGGACACCGCCGTGGTCGACGCCTACCTCGACCCGGGCCTGCGCCGCTACGTCCGCCAGGTCGCGGAGGAACTCGCCGGTGTCCGGCTGATGTTCATGCAGTCCAACGGCGGCCTCGCCGAGGCCGGGCACTTCCGGGGCAAGGACGCGATCCTCTCCGGCCCGGCGGGCGGCATCGTCGGCATGGTGCGGATGTCCGAACTGGCGGGCCACGACCGGGTGATCGGCTTCGACATGGGCGGCACCTCCACCGACGTGTCGCACTTCGCGGGCGAGTACGAGCGGGTGGTGACCACCCGGGTCGCCGGAGTCCGGCTGCGGGCGCCGATGCTGGCGATCCACACCGTGGCGGCGGGCGGCGGCTCGGTGCTGCGCTTCGACGGCGAACGCCTGCGGGTCGGACCGGACTCGGCCGGCGCCGACCCGGGGCCGGCCTGCTACCGGGGCGGCGGGCCGCTGACCGTCACCGACGCCAACCTGCTGCTCGGCCGCATCCAGGCCGGGCACTTCCCGCGCGTCTTCGGGCCGGACGGCGACCAGCCGCTCGACACCGACCTGACCCGGCGCCGGTTCACCGAACTGGCCGACGAGATCGGCGGCCTCTCGGCGGAGGAGACGGCCGAGGGCTTCCTGCGGATCGCGGTGGGCGACATCGCCAACGCGATCAAGCGGATCTCCGTCCAGCAGGGCCACGACGTCACCCGCTACGCCCTGACCACCTTCGGCGGCGCGGGAGGCCAGGTCGCCTGCCCGGTGGCCGAGGCGCTGGGCATCCGCACCGTGCTGGTGCCGCCGATGGCCGGGGTGCTGTCGGCCCTCGGCATCGGCCTGGCCGACACCACCGTCCTGCGCGAGCAGGCCGTCGAACGGCCGCTCGCCGAGGAGGAGATGGCCGCGGTACGGGCTCTCGCCGACGAACTCGCGCAGACGGCCACGGGCGAGCTGCTCGACCAGGGCGTCCCGCGGAACCGGATCCGGCTGACCCACCGGGCCCGGCTGCGCTACCAGGGCACCGACACCACGATCGGAGTCCCGCTGGGCGAACCGGCCGGCATGCGGGCCGAGTTCGAGGAGCGGCACCGGGCCACCTACTCCTTCCTGATGGACCGCCCGCTCGTGGTCGAGGCCCTCGCCGTGGAGGGCACCGGCCTGACCGAGCAGCCCGCACTCGACGCCCTCTCCCCCGCCGGCGCCGCGGCCGAGCCCACCGGTACCGCGGCCGAGCCCACCGGCACTACCGCCGAGCCCGCCGCCGTCCGCCTGTACACCGGCGGCCGGTGGAGCCAGGTCCCGCTGCTGGAGCGCGAGTCGATGCGCGCGGACGACACCGTCGCAGGCCCGGCCGTGATCGCCGAGGCCAACGCCACCACCGTGGTGGACGCCGGGTGGAAGGCCACCGTCACCGCCGCCGGGCACCTGCTGGTCGAGCAGGTCGGCGCCACCGCCGAGGAGGCCGTCCCGACCACCGCCGACCCGGTGCTGCTGGAGGTCTTCAACAACCTCTTCATGGCGATCGCCCAACAGATGGGTGCCCGGCTGGAGTCCACCGCCCAGTCGGTCAACATCAAGGAGCGGCTCGACTTCTCCTGTGCGCTCTTCGACCCGGACGGCAACCTCGTCGCCAACGCCCCGCACATCCCCGTCCACCTCGGCTCGATGGGCACCACCGTCAAGGAGGTGCTCCGCCGGCAGGGCCCGCGGATGCGCCCGGGCGACGCCTACGCCGTCAACGACCCGTACCACGGCGGCACCCACCTGCCCGACATCACCGTGGTCACCCCGGTCTTCGACCCGGACGGGAAGGACGTGCTGTTCTTCGTCGCCTCCCGCGGCCACCACGCCGAGATCGGCGGCACCGCCCCCGGCTCGATGCCCGCCGACAGCCGCGAGATCCACCAGGAGGGCGTGCTCTTCGACAACTGGCCACTGGTGGTGGACGGGCGGCTGCGCGAGGAGGAGACCGTCCGGCTGCTCACCGAGGCGCCGTACCCGTCCCGCGACCCGGACACCAACCTCGCCGACCTGCGCGCCCAGATCGCCGCCAACCGCAAGGGCGTCGACGAGGTCAACGCGATGATCGACCACTTCGGACTCGACGTCGTGCAGGCCTACATGCGGCACGTCCAGGACAACGCCGAACAGGCGGTGCGCCGCGCCGTCGAGGGCCTCACCGACGGCACGTATCGCTACGAGACCGACTCGGGCGCGGTGATCGCCGTCTCGGTGCGCGTCGACCGCCGGGAACGCAGCGCCGTCATCGACTTCACCGGCACCTCCCCCCAGCTCGACGGCAACCTCAACGCGCCCTCCGCCGTCGTCACCGCCGCGGTCCTGTACGTCTTCCGCACCCTCGTCGCCGACGACATCCCGCTCAACGACGGCTGCCTGCGCCCGCTGCGGATCGTCGTGCCGCCCGGCTCCATGCTCGCCCCCGAGTACCCCGCCGCCGTCGCCGCCGGGAACGTGGAGACCTCCCAGGCCATCGTCGGCGCCCTCTACGCCGCACTCGGCGTGCAGGCGGAGGGCTCCGGCACGATGAACAACCTGAGCTTCGGCAACGCGGAGCACCAGTACTACGAGACCATCGCCTCCGGCTCCGGCGCCGGCCCGGACTTCGACGGGGCGGACGCCGTCCAGACCCACATGACCAACTCCCGCCTCACCGACCCCGAGGTCCTGGAGTGGCGGCTGCCGGTCCTGGTCGAGGAGTTCGCCGTCCGCCCCGGCAGCGGCGGCACCGGGCGCCACCACGGCGGCAACGGCGCGCTGCGCCGGCTGCGCTTCCGCGAACCCATGACCGTCAGCCTGCTCACCGGCCACCGCCGCGTCCCCCCGTACGGCCTCGACGGCGGCTCCCCCGGCGCCCTCGGCGACAACCGGGTCCTGCGCGCCGACGGCACGGTCGAGGAGCTGCCCGGTTGCGGGAGCGCCGAACTCGCCGCCGGGGACGCCCTGGAGATCCGCACCCCGGGCGGCGGCGGCCACGGCAGCCCGGCCTGACGATCCGCCCGGCGTGCGCGTCCGGCTGCCGCGAGCCGTCAGGCGTGGACGCCCAGTTGGGCCAGCAGCGTCGCGTTGTCCTCGATGTGCCAGTCCTCGGTGATCCGGTCGGTACCGACGTGCTGGATGTCGATGGCGTTGAACTCGACGCGCTGGCCCTGGCCCCGCACGCCGTCGAAGGTGCCGGTGAAGTGGCCCCGGAAGACCAGCCGGGCGGTGATCTTGTCGCCGGCGACCAGGAGGTCGGACAGCTCGCAGGTCAGGTCCGGCACCGCGGCACGGAAGTTCCTCGAGGCGAACAGCGGCCCGGCGGGGCCCTGAGGACGGCCCGGCGGCAGGGTGTTGTCGCGGAACTGCGGGCTGACCGCCGCGTCCAGGTAGCGCTGCTGCCCGGTGTTCCAGAAGGTGTACAACTGCTGGGCCAGGTGGACCTCCTGGGCCGCTCGCCGGGCGCCGACCGAGCGGTCCGCGGTGAGCGCCTTCGGCTGGACGAGACCGGGCGAACGGTCGATCAGTCGCTGCGGCCAGTCGTGGGCGGAGTCGTGGCGACCGCTGTCGTGAGCGGGGGCGGCCGCTGCGGTGCCGCCCGCCAGGGCGGCCACGGCCGCCAGGACGGCGGCGGTACGGATGAGGGTGCGCGGGCGGCGCATGGGAACAGCTCCTCGGATCGGGGTGGGCACGCCCGGGGGCCGGGCGCGCCGGGGGGGGAGAAAGGGGAAGAAGACGCCGCGGCCGCGGCTCAGGCGAGCCGGCCGCCGCCGTCGACGTGCAGCACCGTGCCGGTGACGTACGGGTTGTCGATGGCGTAGAAGACCGCCTTGACCAGGTCCTCCGGGGTGCCGACGCGCCGGGCCGGGTTGCGCTCGGCGACCCCGCGCAGGAACGCCTCCTTGTCGGCGCCCAGGCCGTCCCAGGAGCCGGTGTCGACGATGCCGGGGGAGACCGCGTTGACCCGGACCGGCGCGATCTCGACCGCCAGCGCCTGCACCAGGAAGGCCAGCGCGCCGTTGGTGGTGGCCATCACCGTACGCGCCGGTGCCGGGCGCCACGCGGCCACGCCGGAGAAGAAGGTGAACGAGCCGCTCTCGGCGACCTGCCCGACCAGGTGCTTGGCCAGCAGCAGGGGGCCGATCACCTTCGCCGCGAACGCCCGCTGCACGTCGGCCGCCTCGAGCTCCCGCAGCGGACCGTTGGCGGGCATCGCGGCAGTCGAGACCAGGTGGTCGAAACGGCCGGCCCGGGCGGCGAAGTCGGCGATCGACCGCTCGTCGGCGAGGTCGAGGGCGATCACCTCGGACGGCCCGGTCAGCTCGCCGGCCGTCCACTCCAGCTTGCGCGGGTCCGGGCCCGCCAGCACCAGGGAGGCGCCGGCCGCCGAGGCGGCCCTGGCCAGGGCCCGCCCGGTGCGGGAGCCGGCGCCGACCACGACGAGCCGTCGGTCCTGGAGCGAGGCCGGGAGCGAGGCCGGGAGCGACGTGGTGCCGGGTGCGGAGGCGGAAACGGACATGGGGAACTCCTGGGGATCGTCGGGGAATCAGGCCGCCCGCTGCTTCCCGCGGCGGCCACACCACGACCCTCTCCCGGCCGCCCGTGATGAGTCCAAGGCTTGTTTTCTACCCCAGCGATAAAATCTGCTCATGGCAACGCCGACACTCAGGCAGCTCGAGTACCTGACCACCGTGGTCGACACCGGATCGTTCACCCGGGCGGCCGAACAACTGCACGTCACCCAGCCCGCGCTCTCCCACCAGATCCGCGCCCTGGAGGGCTCCCTCGGCGGCCCGCTGCTGGAACGGCTGCCGCGCTCCGTACGGCTCACCCCGATGGGCCGGGCGGTCCTGCCGCACGCCCGCGCCGCGCTGGCCGAGGCCGAGCGCCTGCACACGGCGGCCCGCCGGACGTCCGGCCTGGAGGAGGGCGAACTGGAGGTCGCCGTCGTCTACTCGGTCAGCCTCGGCATCCTGCCGCCGGTGCTCCGGGACTGGCACCGCCGCCACCCCGGCGTGCGGATCCGGCTGCGCGAGTACGCCCACACCGACCGGCTCCAGGAGGCCATGCTCGCGGGCCGCGCCGACCTCGCCATCGGGCCCGCGCCGACCGGCTGGGAGGGGCCGATCCGGGAGCTCGGCGTCGAGGAGTTCACCATCGTGCTGCCCGCCGAGGACCCACTGGCCGGCCGCCCCACCGGCACGGTCGAACTGACCGAACTCGCCGACCGCGACTGGGTCCACTACGCCCCCGACAACGGCCTCGCCGACCTCCTGGACCAGGTCTGCGCCCGGGCCGGCTTCCGCCCCCGGGCGGCGATCCGCGCGGAGCAGACCTCCGCCGCGCCGCTGCTCGCCGCGGCCGGGCTCGGCCCCGCCCTGGTGCCCGCCAACATCGTCCCGGCCCACTTCGAGGGCGCCCTGCTGCGCCCGGCTCCCCCGATCCTGCGCACCCTGACCGCCTACACCCGCACCCGCCCGGACCCGCTCACCGTGGCCTTCGCCGACCTCCTGGCCAGCCGGGCCCGGGTCGACCCCGCCGGCCCCGGCCGGTCGGCCGGGTCCGCGCCGAACGGGCCGGGCCCGTCGGGCCCGTCGGGCGCAGCGCCGAACGCGTGATCACGCAGCAGACTTGAACGCGGACGTCCGACGTCACGGGCCGAGCGGCAGGAGACGGCGATGAGCACGACGGAACCCCTCCCCACGGAGACCGACGCCTGGACGGTGGACCGCCCGGGGCCGGTCGGCGGGCCTGGACCGGGGCCGCTGGTGCGGGAGCGGCGGCCGCTGGAGCCGCCCGGGCCGCAGGAGATCCTGGTGGAGGTGGAGGCCTGCGGGGTGTGCCGCACCGACCTGCACCTCGCGGAGGGGGACCTCTCCCCCAGGACGGCGCGGTGCACCCCCGGACACGAGGTGGTCGGCCGCGTGCTGGCGGTCGGTGCCGGAGCCGAGGGGTTCGCCGTCGGGGACCGGGCCGGGGTGGCCTGGCTGGCCGGGACCTGCGGCCGGTGCGGCTACTGCCGCAGCGGGCGGGAGAACCTCTGCCCCGACTCCCGCTACACCGGCTGGGACCGGCCCGGCGGCTACGCCCGGCACCTCACCGCCGACGCCCGCTACGCCTACCGGCTGCCCGAGGGCCCGCCCGCCGAGGAACTGGCCCCGCTGCTGTGCGCCGGGATCATCGGCTACCGCGCCCTGGAACGCGCCGAACTGCCCACCGGCGGACTGCTCGGCATCTACGGCTTCGGCGCGTCCGCGCACCTGACCGCCCAGATCGCCCTCGCCCGGGGCGCCCGGGTCGCCGTGTTCACCCGCGCCGCACCCGCCCGGCGACTCGCGCTGGACCTCGGCGCCGGTTTCGCCGGCGACTCCTACGACCCGCCCCCGGAACCACTGGACGCGGCCATCCTCTTCGCCCCGGCCGGCGAACTCGTACCCGCCGCCCTCGCCGCCCTGGACCGCGGCGGCACGCTCGCCGTCGCGGGCATCCACCTCACCGACATCCCGCAACTCGACTACCAGCGGCACCTCTTCCAGGAACGCACCCTGCGCAGCGTCACCGCCAACACCCGCGCCGACGGGCGGGCCTTCCTCGCGGAAGCGGCCCGCACCCGCCCGGCCGTCCACGTGACCAGCTACCCCCTGCGACAGGCGGACACCGCCCTCGCGGACCTCGCCGCCGACCGGGTCACCGGCGTCGCGGTGCTCGTCCCCGAGTAGTCGAAGGAGTCGAGCGGTCGAAGCGGCAGGCCAGGGCGAGGTTCGTTGCCGGCCGGGCTCGCCACCGACCACCGGGGGCGCAGCTTCCTGTACTACCTGGACGTCGAGTTCGACGAGACCGTGCGCCGGCACGCCACCCGCTGGCCGCAGAGGTCTCCCCCGACCAGATGGCCGGCTGGTACCGGGCGCACGACCTCCTGCCCGGGGACCTCGAACGGGTCATCGGGCAGGACAGCAGCCTCGACACCACGGGCGCGCGGATCCTGACCGACACCGCGCTCACCCCACCCGGCTGGACGCCACGTCTCTGAAACGACGGCCGAACGGCCTGTCCGGCTTCGGCGGATGACCGCCACCGTACTGATCCGGCCGACCACTGATCGGGCGGCCGCGGCTGCGGCCGCCCGATCGGCGGTGTCACGGGGTGTGGGGCGGGCCGGGCGTCAGATCCGCGACCAGGAGGGCCAGCAGTTCCGCCGGCGCCTCGATGAAGCGGTAGTGGCCTCCCTCCAGGAGTTCGAAGGCCGCGTCGCCGCAGGCCGACCAGCCGGTCATCAGCGACGGCGGGATGCCCGTGTCCTCGGTCCAGCCGATGGCGGTGATCGGGCAGGGCAGCCGGAGCGGCTCGGCCACGTGGTAGCGCTTGTTCATGTCGACGTCGTTCCGCAGGACGCCGAGGTAGAGGGCGAGCAGGCTCGGTTCCAGGGTGCCGCCCAGTTCCGCGACGAGCCCGCGCAGTTCGGCGGCCAGCTCGTCGTCGTCCATGCCGAGGAAGCGGCCGTAGGGGCCGTCCTGCGGTGCGACCTCGGCGGAGACGAACACCTGGGTCGGGGCGGGGCAGCCCCTTTCGACCAGCCGTACGGCGGTCTCGTACGCCGCCAACGCGGAGCCGCAGTGACCGAACAGGGCGTAGGGACGGTCCAGGTAGGGGCGCAGCGCTTCGCAGAGGTCGTCGGCCATCGCCTCGTAGGTGGTGTGGGCGGGCTCGCGCATCCGGTTCTCCCGGCCCGGCAGCTGTACGGGGCAGAGCTCGACGCCGTCGACCGATGACGGCCACCGGCGGTACATGCTCGCCCCGCACCCCGAGTACGGCAGGCAGAACACCCGTGCCGGTGCCACCGGCGACGGCTCGCGGATGAACCACTTGTTGCGGATGGGGGCCGTCGGAGCGTCCACTGATGACCTTCCGGGTGGGGGTTTCTTCTCGGGTTCGGCTGCGGCGATGCCGGCAAGGGCGAAGGCGGCGGCGAGGAGCGGCGCCTATCGGGTCCGCGCGGTGATCGGCAGGTGTGTGAAGCCCGCGATGACGTTCGAGCGCATGCGCCGCGGCGTCCCGGCGAGTTCGAAGTCGGTGAACCGGCCGAGCAGTTCGGCGAACAGGATCCGCAGGGCCACCCGTGCGACGGTGTGTCCGATGCAGTAGTGCGCGCCGACGCCGAACGCGATGTGCTTGTTGGGCCGCCGTCGGATGTCGAAGGTGTCCGGGTCGGCGAACACGGTCTCGTCGCGGTTGGCCGACCCCAGCCACACGACGACCGCGTCCCCGGCGGGGATCGGCACGCCCCGGATCTCGACGTCGCGGGTGGCGTGGCGCATGAAGTGCTGGGTGGGCGAAGCCCATCGCAGGGCCTCCTCCACGCCGCTGTGGAGCAGCTCCGGGTGTGCTGCCCAGTCGTCCAGGACCGCGGTCCCGGCCAGTTCGACCATCGCCGCGATCGGTGGCTGGGCGGTGGTGACGGTCGCGCCGAGGAGCAGGCTGTAGCAGTTGGACACGATCTCGCCCGGCGACAGTCGGCGTCCGTCCAGTTCCATGGTGAGCAGCACGCTGATCAGGTCGTCACCCGGTGCGCGCCTCCGCGCGGTGACGGTGTCCTGGAAGTAGGCGAACAGTTCACGGTGGGCGGTCACGAGGGTGGCCCGTGGTCCGTCGGCGAGCTGGAACTCGGGGTCGTCGGCGGCGATGCAGGCGTGGGCGAGCCGGACGAGCCGCGGCCAGTCCTGCTCCGGTAGCGCCATCATGGTGCCGATCACGGCCATCGGCAGGCCGGCCATGGCGGCGGCGAAGTCGTACGGGCCGCCGTCGGCCAGCGGCCGGAGCAGTTCGACGACGACCCGGCGGATGGCCTCCCGGTCGTTCTCCACCGTCTTGATCGACAGCGCCTGCTGCAGCGGGCCGCGCAGGTGCGAGTGCCGGGGCGGGTCGGTCGCGGCCATCTGCCGGCCGCCGGCGGGGTCGCCCTGGCCGAGGAGGTTGAGCAGGGTGCCCTGTTCGGAGGTGAACGTGTCGTGGTCGCGCAGGACCCGGCCGGCCTCGGCGTGGCCGACGATCGACCAGTAGCCGATGTCGCCGACCGGCTGCCAGCTCACCGGGGCGTGGCGGCGCAGCCGTCGCCACACCTCGTGGGCCCCGCCCGAGTGGTGGAGGTCGGGGTCGATCAGGTCGACCGGCTGCGGGGCGAGGACCGGGCACCGCGTGGTCGGGGGAAGCGTCGTCATCGGTGCCGCTCCTCCCCCGCCGCGTCGGCCGGGCCCACCGTCCCGTCGTCCGGGCCCACCGCCGCGCCGTCCGGGCTCTCTGTCGGGCCGTCCGAGCCGTCCGGGTCGTCCGCCGGCCGAATCCGGGCGGTGAGGGCCGTCGCCAGTTCGGCGACGGTCGGCGACAGGTACAGGGTCTGCGCGGGGAGGTCCACGCCGAACTCGCGCTGGGTGGCGACCAGGAGGTCGGTGGCCAGCAGGGAGTGTCCGCCGAGGTCGAAGAAGTCGTCGCCGACGCCGACCGGTTCGACGCCGAGGACGTCGCCCCACAGCTCGGCCAGTCGCGTCTGCACCTCGGTGAGGGGCGGGACGAACTCGTTGGCCACGTTGCGCGGTACGCGGGTGGCGGTGGGCAGGGCCGCGCGGTCGATCTTGCCGTTGCGGTTCAGCGGCAGTTCGGGACGGACGAGGATCGCCCAGGGGATCAGGTAGTCCGGCAGCCTGTCCCGCAGTTCACGGCGCAGCCGCCGACCGAGGTCGGCGGTACTCGCCGGAGCGGGTTCCGCGGGCACGACGTAGGCCAGCAGCCGGGTGCCACCCGCCGGATCGGGCTGCGGCAGCACGACGGCGTGCCGCACCTCGGCGAGCCGTTCCAGCTCGACCTCGACGGCGCGCGGCTCGGCACGGTAGCCCTGGACCTTGACCTGGTCGTCCGCGCGTCCGACGAACTCCAGCGTGCCGTCCGGCAGCCATCGCACGAGGTCTCCGGTCCGGTACATCCGGGCGCCCGGTTCGGTCCCGAAGGGATCCGGCAGGAACCGTTCGGCGGTCGCGGCCGGGCGGCCCAGGTAGCCGCGGGCCAGGCCCGCCCCGGCCACGTACAGTTCGCCGCACTCGCCGGCGGGCACCGGCGTGAGGTCGTCGTCGAGCACGGCGACCCTGGTGCCGCTGATCGGGCGGCCGATCGGCACGCTCCGCAGTTCCGGGAGGGTGCTGCTGGTCCAGCAGGTCGTGTACGTGGTGTTCTCGGTCGGTCCGTAGCCGTTGGTGAAGAGCAGCTCCGGGTGGCGGGCCAGCAGGTGCCGGACGTGGCTCGGCGAGGCCACGTCGCCCCCGGTGAGGACGTGCCGCACGTCGGCGAACGCCTCCGGGTGGGAGCTCGCCATCTGGTGGAAGAGCCCGGTGGTCAGCAGCAGGACCGTGACGCGCTCGGCACGGACGACGCGTGCCACGTGCTCCAGTGTGATGGCGACCGGGGGGAAGAGCACCAGTCGGCAGCCGTTGACGAGGGGGGCCCAGATCTCGAACGTGGAGGCGTCGAACGCGACCGGCGCGAGGTGGAAGAAGACGTCCTCGGGACGGACGTCCATCCAGTCCGCGCCCCGGACGAGCCGGTCGATCGCCCGGTGGGGCACGCCGACGCCCTTGGGTTCGCCGGTGGAGCCCGAGGTGTAGCTGACGTAGGCGAGCCGGTCCGGGTCGCCGGGGTGGGCGGGAGCCGCCGGCCCGGTGGCCGGCTGCTCCTGGATCGGGCGCTCCTCCGTCACCGTGACGACGGCGCCCAGCAGGTGCTCCCCCAGGGCCTCTTCCGTGATCACCATGCGCGCGCCGGCGTCCTCGAGCAGCAGCGCGTGGCGGCCGGCCGGGTCGTCCGGTTCGAGTCCGAGGTAGGCGCCGCCCGCGATGAGGACGGCGAGCAGGGCCACGACCAGCTCCGGCGAGCGCGGCACCAGCACGCCCACGACGTCCTCCTGCGCCAGTCCGGCCGCTCGCAGTCGCGTGGCGAGCCGGTGGGCGCGGTCGTGGAGCTGCCGGTAGGTCAGGGTCTGTCCGTCGCAGGTGACGGCCGGCGCGTGCGGGGCCCGCTCCGCCTGTTCGGCGACCAGCTCGTGGATGGCCCGTGCGTCGAAGGGTGGCCGTCCGCTGCCGACGAACGCCGGGTTGTCGGAGGTGAGGAGCGTCTTGGTCAACTGCTTCCCGCTTTCCTGTGCTGGGGTGTCCCCGTCGGGGTTGGACGAGCTGCCGCGCGGGCCGGCGCCGCGGTGGCCGCTGCCGGCGCTGTCCGGTGGGTGGTCGTCCCGGTGGCCGGTGCGCGGCACGGGGTGTGTGGTGTCACCGGGTGTGGCCACCGGCTCAGACCGCCGGCACGTGGAAGAAGGTGTGCCGCGAGGCGATGCGGCCCTGCGGGGTCATCCGGAAGAAGTCCGCGAACCGCAGTTCGACCTCACCGCCGTCGTGCAGCACGCCGCGGAACAGGCCGTGCACCGCCACCTCGTCGTCGGTCGTGACGACGGTGGCCAGGGTGTGCACGCCGGTGCGGATCACCCGCTGGTCGCGGTAGAAGCGTTCCAGTTCGGCGTGCCCGACCATGGGTTCGTACCCGGGGCGGTGGTAGCGGGCGTCCGGGGCGAACAGGGCGACCAGCGCGGGCACGTCCCCGGCGTCGACGAGCTGGTAGTACCGGTGGACCTGGGACACCCCAAGCGCCGGGGTCACCGGGGTCGCCGGGTCGGCCGGGGCGGTCGGGGTTGCCGCGACCACCGGTGTTTCCGGTGGTGCCGGCGTTTCGTCGGGATGGGAGAGGGTGTGGACCATGCCGAGGTGCTTCCTGTGATCGCTGTCAGATGATCGGGGTCAGAGAGGTGTCAGAGGTGTCTGAGGTGTCATCAGAGGTGTCGGAGTCGTGTCACGTGGTGAGAGCGCCGGTACGGCCGCGGCGTCCGGGGCTTCGTCGAGCGCTTCGACCAGGCGCGCCGGCGTGGGTGCCTGGAACAGGGCGCCGAGGGTGAGTTCACGGCCGAACCTCACCCGCACCCGGTTGACCAGCCGGGTCGCGAGCAGGGAGTTGCCGCCCCGGTCGAAGAAGCCGTCGTCGGCTCCCACCGCGGGCAGGCCGAGCACCTCGGCGAACAGCTCGCACATCGTCCGCTCCGCCGGCGTCCGCGGTCCGGGCCCGGACGGTGCCGGGGCGGGGTCCGGGACGGGCAGCGCGGCCCGGTCGATCTTCCCCCTGGGTGTCAGCGGAAAGGCGTCGAGCGTGACGATCGCCGAGGGCACCATGTAGTCCGGCAGCACCTCGGAGGCGTGCTCCCGCACCGACGCCGCGTCGAGCCGCGCGCCCCCGGCCGGGACGACGTAGCCGATCAGCCGCCTGCCGGACGAGCCGCCCGGGCCCGCGACCACGGTCGCCTGGGCGACGGCGGGGTGCCCGGCCAGGACCGCGACCACGGTCGCCTGGGCGACGGCGGGGTGCCCGGCCAGGACCGCCTCGATCTCGCCCGGCTCGATGCGGAAACCGTGGAGCTTGACCTGCTCGTCCGCGCGGCCGAGGAACTCCAGCTCCCCCTCGGCGTTCCAGCGGACGACATCGCCCGTGCGGTACATCCGCTCGCCCGGGTCGCCGAACGGGCACGGCACGAACTGCTCGGCCGTCCGGCGGGGGTCGCCCAGGTACCCGCGTGCCACGCCCGCACCGGCGACGTACAGCATGCCCGCCACTCCCGGCGGCACCGGCGACAGCGCCTGGTCCAGGACGTACACCCGCCTGTTGTCCATCGGCCGGCCGAGGGGGACGACGTCGGGCACGGCCTGACCGGGGCGCAGCACCCTGCGCGTGGTGAACGTCGTGGCCTCGGTCGGGCCGTACCCGGCGACCACCACGGAGTCCGGGCACCGTGCCAGGACGCGCCGTACCGCGTCGGCCGGCACGATGTCACCGCCGGTCCACACCTGGCCGACCCCGGCCAGCGTGCCGGGGGACTCCTCGGCGAACACCCGGAACAGCCCGGCCGTCAGCCACAGCGCGCCGACCCGGTGGTCGACGATGAGCCGGTGGAGGTCCGAGAGCGCCAGCTCGCCGGGCGGGGCCACGATCACCCGGCCCCCGTTGAGCAGCGGCACCCACCACTCGTAGGTCGAGGCGTCGAAGGCGTGCGGGGAGTGTGCGAGCACACGCGGGCCGTCCTCGTCCCGCCAGCAGTGTTGCGCGGTCAGGCTGACGACGTTGCGGTGGCTCAGGGCCACGCCCTTCGGCGTGCCCGTGGACCCGGAGGTGTACAGGACGCACGCCAGGTGGTCCGGGCGCAGCGGTACGACGGGGTCGGTGGCGGGCTCGTCGGCGAGGCCGGGGTCGGCGTCGACGACGACACCCGGGGTGCCGTGGGCCAGTTCGTGGCCCTGGGTGGCCCGGTGGGTGAGCAGCACCGCCGCCCCGGTGTCCGCCAGGACGCGGCGCAGGCGGGCCGCCGGGGCCCGGGTGTCCAGCGGCACGTAGGCGCCGCCGGCCTTGCCGACCGCCAGGACCGACACCACCACGTCGACGGAGCGTTCCATGAGCACGGCCACCGGGCTGTCGCAGCGGACGCCCAGGGCGATGAGCCGGTGGGCCAGCCGGTTGGCCCGGGCGTTCAACTCCGCGTAGGTCAGGGTGGTTTCCCCGCACACCACGGCGGTGGCGTCGGGTGTGCGCCCGGCCTCGGCCGCGAAGGCGAGCGGCACCGTCGGGTGCGGGAGCGGACGCGTGGTGTGGTTGGCGGCCACGACGGTGCGGTGCCGTTCCTCGGGGGTGAGGAGGTCGGGCCGGCCGATCGGCCGGTCCGGGTCGGCGGCCATCGCGTCGAGGAACCGCAGGAACCGCCGCTGGTGGGCGGTGAGTTCGGCCTCGGAGTAGAGCGCGGGGTTGGCGTCGAGGTCGAGCCGGGGCGCGGTGCCGTCGGAGCGGTCGTAGACGGAGAACGAGAGGTCCTCGACCGGTCCGTTGGACAGGTTGTGCACGGTGGCCCGGACGCCCGCGAAGTCCAGGTGGTAGTAGAAGGACATGATGTTGACGACGGGCCCGAACAGGACCCGTTCCGACCGGGCCGGGTCCAGCTCCCTGCGCAGGTCCTCGCTGCGGTGGCGCTGGTGCGGGCGCTGGGCGGCGATCTCCTCGGCCACCTGTCGCGCGAGGGCGGACAGGCCCTGTTCCGGGTGCACGCGCAGCCGCAGCGGCACCACGTTCGCCACCATGCCGGGGACGGCCGGCGCGGCGGAGCCGGTGCGCCCGGTCACCGGCATGCTGAGCACGATGTCCCGTTCGCCGCTGAGGCGGTGGAGGTACGCGGCGGCCGTCGCGGTGAAGGCGGCGGGCCAGCTCGCGCCCGCGGGTCGGGCGGCCCGCCGCAGCGCGGCCACGGTGGGCGCGTCGAGGGTGCCGGTACGGCGCAGGAAGCCGTCCGAGGCGGCCGCCGAGCGGCTGGCGAGGCTGACCGGATCCGGCCGGCCGGCCAGCCGGGCCGACCAGAACGCCCGGTCCTGTCCGGGCTGTTCCGACGCGTGGTAGCCGGCGTCGTGCGCCAGCAGGAGGCTCAGCGGCCCGAAGGCCGGTCCTGCCCCGCCGCTGCCCCGGACCAGTACGGTGTAGGTCCTGGCGACGCGGCGCGCGATGAGCGACATGCTGAAGCCGTCGACCGCGATGTGGTGGACGCGCTGGTACCAGAGGAAGCGGTCCGGCGCGATGGCGAACAGGGCCTGGCGGAACAGCGGGCCCCGGGTGAGCGCGACCGGGGTGGACAGGTCGGCGCGCATCCACTGCTCGGCCGCCCGCTGCGGATCCGGTGTCGCCGTGAGGTCGACGTGGTCCATCGTCCAGTCGGGCGACGGGGTGACGACCTGCCGGGGGCCCTGGGCACCGTCGAGGAGGCGGACGCGCAGTGACTCGGTCTCGTCCACCACGCGCCGCACGGCCTTCTCGAACAGCTCCGCGTCGATCGGTCCGGGGATGTCCACGTACTCGCCGGTGTTGTACGCGGGGCTCCCGGGGCGCAGGTGGTGGGCGAACCAGATGCCGGACTGCGCCGACGACAGCGGCAGCTCGTGTGCGTCGCTCATCCGAGCTCCTCCAGGATGGCCGACAGCGCGTCGGCGAGGGGCACGACGTGGGGCGGCGACAGCATGTCGTGGTGGTTGCCTGGGGCCTCGACCACGGTCAGCGCCCCGTGGGTGCGTTCCCGCCAATGGGCGGGGACCACGGCCGGGCCGGCGAGCGCGGGGTCGGTCCCGGTACTGGTGAACAGGTGGATCGGTGTCCGCAGCCGTGCCGTCGACCGGTAGCGTCGGGCGGCGGCGCCGTTGGTGGTGAGGACCCGTGCCATGCGGCGCAGTTGTTCGGTGCGCGCCCGCTGGGGAAGGCGCTCGCGGGCGTGCGCGTCGTGGAGCAGCAGGGCGAGGGCGTCCTGCTCGTCGAGCTCGTGGTCGGGCCCGTCGGTGGATCCACCGGTGGACGCGGGCGCTGCGGCGTCGATGATCCCGAGGAATCCCGGGGGGTTCCCCTGTTCCTCCAGCAGGCGGGCCATCTCGAAGGCGACCAGCCCGCCGAAGGACCAGCCGGCCAGCAGGTACGGGCCGTCGGGCAGTTCGGACCGCAGCTCCCGAAGGTAGCGCCGCGCCTGTTCCTCGACGGTGGCCAGGGGCGGCTCGTCGGTGTTGTAGCCGACGGCTTCCAGACCGTGGACGGGCCGGCCGCCGGCGAGCCGTCCGCTCAGGTGGAGGAGGGAGCACACGTCGCCGCTCTGCGGGTGCACCAGGATCAGCGGCGCCCGGCGGCGGTCTCCTTCGGCCAGCGGAACGACGAGCCGGCGCAGGGCCCGCGAGGCGTCGGGCACCTCCGCGCACAGGCCCTCGACGGTGGGGTGGCGGAACACCGTGTTCAGCGGCACGGTGACCCCCCACTCCCGCCGGATCGTCTCCACGAGCTCGACCGCCCTGAGGGAATGCCCGCCCAGCGCGAAGAAGTCGTCCCGGACGCCCACCCGCGAGGTGCCCAGCACGCGCTCCCAGATGCCGGTCATCAGGAGTTCCAGCAGGTCCCGCGGCGGTAGCGCGCCCGTCTCGCGGCCGTGGCGGTCGGGTGCGGGCAGGGCCCCGCGGTCCACCTTGCCGTTGGTGGTCAACGGGATCCGGTCGAGTGCGGTCAGCGTGGTGGGCACCATGAACTCGGGCAGGGTCTCGCGCAGGGAACGCCGCAGGAGCGCCGGGTCACCGGGCTGGTCCTGCCACACCAGGTAGCCGGCCAGTTCGGCGTCCGTCCCGCCGCCGCGCACCGTCACCACGGCCCTGGCGACGCCGGGTTGGGCGCACAGCGCGGCCTCGACCTCGCCCAACTCGATCCGGTATCCGCGGATCTTCACCTGCTCGTCGGTGCGGCCGAGGAAGACGAGGCTGCCGTCCGGCAGGTACCGCGCCAGGTCGCCGGTCCGGTACAGCCGGCCGCCGTCGGCGCCGAACGGATCGGGCACGAAACGCTCGGCGGTCAGCCCGGGCCGGTTGGCGTACCCGCGGGTGACGCCGACCCCGCCGATGTGGATCTCCCCCGGGACGCCGACGGGCACCGGGGCGCCGGCGGAGTCCAGCAGGTGGATCCGCAGGTTGCCGAGCGGCCGGCCGATCGGCACGGACCCTCCGGGCCGGGCCAGGTCGCGTTCGGCGTCGACGCGCCGGGTGACACAGCCGACGGACGCCTCGGTGGGGCCGTAGCCGTTCCACAGCGTGGAGACCCGGTCGAGGAGCCGCCGGGCCAGGGCGGGCTGGAGCGGTTCGCCCACGCAGATCGCCTGGAACCGGCCGCCCCGCCATCCGCCGTCCAGCAGCAGGAGCCAGGTCGCCGGTGTGGCCATGAGCGTGGTGACGCCGAACTCGCGCAGCATCTCCGTCAGGCGCGGGCCGTCGACCGCGACCTCCGACGGGGCGATCACCACGCTCGCGCCCCAGGCCAGGGGCATGAGCACCTGGGGGACGATGACGTCGAAGGAGATCGAGGCCACCGAGGCGACGACGTCGTCCCCGCCGAGGTCCAGCTGCCGGCCGCGGACCACCAGGTAGTTGACCACGCCCTCGTGCGGGACCAGCACCGCCTTGGGGCGGCCGGTCGAACCGGAGGTGTAGATCGAGTACGCCAGGTTGGCGGGCACCGCGAGCGGTGGCAGCCGGTCCTCGGGCAGGGCCGCGACGTGCCCGGCCTCGGCGTCCATCCACACCGTGGTGGCGTCGTGCCGCGGCAGCCGGTCGGCCAGGGAGCGCCGGGTGAGCAGCAGCGGCACTTCGGCGTCGGCGAGCATGAACGCCATGCGCTGCGCCGGGAGGTCCGGGTCCAGTGGCAGGTAGGCGGCGCCCGACTTGAGGACGGCCAGCAGGGCCACGACCAGGTCCGCCGAACGCGGCAGGCACACGCCGACCAGGCGTTCCGGCCGGGCTCCGCGGGCTCGCAGGTGCCGGGCCAACCGGTTGGCCCGGCGGTCGAGTTCCCGGTAGGTCAGGCGCTCGGCGCCGCAGCGGACGGCCACCGCGTCGGGGGCCAGCCTGGCCTGCTCCTCGACCAGCTCGTGCACGCAGAGGTCCCTGGGGAAGGGTTCGTCGGTGGCGTTGGCGGCCACCAGCAGCGCTTCGCGCTCGGCCTCGGTGAGCAGGTCCAGCCGCGAGACGGGACGGTCGGGATCGCCGGACGCGGCGTCCAGCAACCGGAGGTAGTGGCCGACCAGACGCTCCACGCTCGCGCGGTCGAACAGATCGGTGTCGAAGGCCACCGTCCCGGTCGTGCCGGCCGGCCCGTCGGCCACCACCAGGCTGAGGTCGACCTTGGCCGTGCCGTTGTCGACGTCGATCCGTTCGCTCTCCGTCCCCGCCAGCCGGAGGGAGTCGGTCGGGTCGGACAGGCCGGCGAACATCACCTGGAACAGCGGATTGCGGTCGAGACCGCGGGCCGGGCGCAGCTCCTGCACCAGCCGTTCGAACGGCAGGTCCTGGTGCGCGTAGGCGTCCACGGCGGTCCGGCGGACCCGGTCGAGCAGTTCGGCGAAGCTCGGGTCGTCCGCGAGGTCGGTGCGGATGACCAGGGTGTTGATGAACGAGCCCACGAGCGGGTCGAGTTCGGGACGGGTCCGGCCCGCGACCGGCGTGCCGACCGCCACGTCGGACTGCCCGCTGTAGCGGGCGAGCAGGGCCTGGAACGCGGCGAGCAGCGTCATGAACATCGTCGCGCCGTGCCGCCGGCCCAACAGCCGCAACCGCCCGGCCAGTTCCTCGGGCACCGTGAAGCCGATGCGCTCGCCCCGGCCCGCGCGGACCGGTCCGCGCCTGCGGTCGGTGGGCAGGTCCAGCGGCGGGAGCCCGGACAGCTGTGCGCTCCAGTAGTCCAGTTGGCGCTGGAGGTGGTCCCCGGAGAGCCGGGCCCGCTGCCAGTGGGCGAAGTCCGCGTACTGGATCCGCAAGGGGGGCAGCTCGGGCTCGCGGCCTTCCAGCCGGCTCCGGTACGCCTCCGCCAGGTCGTCCCACAGCAGCGGCATCGACCAGCCGTCGACCGCGATGTGGTGGACCACCACCACCAGGACGTGTTCGTCCTCGTCGACCCGCAGCAGTGACGCCCGCAGCAGCGGGGCGCTGGCCAGGTCGAACGGGCGCAGGATCTCGGATCGGACGAGATCGAGGGCCAGCCGCGTCCGGAGTTCCGGGGGCTCGGTCCGCAGGTCCGTGACGGGGACGTCGAGCGGCCGGGCCGGCTGGAGCGAGGGGCTGGGGCGCCCGTCCTGCTCGGGGAAGGCGGTGCGCAGGACTTCGTGGCGCCGCACCAGCTCGGTGAAGCCGTGGCCGAGGGCGGCCACGTCCAGCGGGCCGCGCAGCCGGAAGACCTCGTGGACGTTGTACATCGCGGGTCCGTCGGACAGCCGCTCGACCAGCCACATGCGTTCCTGGGTGAACGACGTCACCCGCGCACCCTCCGGGCGGGGTGGGATCGTGGCCTCGGGTTCGCCCCCGGCGGCCCTGTTCCGGGCCGCGCGGACGCGCTGGTCGAGCAGGGCCCGTGCGGCGGCCGGCGTGGAACCGGTCGGCCGGCCGGGCTCGGGTCGGCTGTGCTGTGCCTTCACGGGTGACGGGCCTTTCCGGCGGGAAGCGGTTCCGCTTCGACGGCGGCGCCGAGGTCCGCCAGCAGGGCGGCGTCGATGCCGTCGGCGAGTTCGGCGACGGTCGGGTGGTGGAACAGCAGGACGACCGGCAGTTCGAGGTCGAGTGCCCGGCCGAGCCGGGACATGACCTTCGACGCGAGGAGCGAATGGCCGCCCAGCTCGAAGAAGTCGCTGTGCACGCCGTCCGGGGTCACACCGAGCACCTCGGCCCAGGTCTCCAGCACGAGCAGCTCGGTCTCGGTTTCGGTCCCGGTGGCGGGAGCGCCGGCCCGGTCGGCCTCGGGCCGCGGGGCCGCGGGCCGCCCGGTGGGGGTGGCGGGGGCGGGACGGCTCACCCGGAGGGCGGGCGGGGTCTCCCACGCCGACACCGGTCGTTCGGGACTGTCGGCGAGATGGTCGAGCAGCGCCCTGAAGCCCTCGCAGAGCTGTCGCACCGTGTCGTGGTCGAAGAGGTCGGCGGCGTAGCGGATGACGCCGGCGAAGCGGTCGCCGAGGTCCGTCAGGGAGACCTCGACGTCGAACTTCGCCACGACGTTCGGTATCGGATGGTCGCTCACGTCGAGTCCCGGCAGGCCGGACGGGAGCGCGGGCGGATCCTCCAGCTGGAACATGACGGTGACCAGCGGGTGCCGGCCGAGATCGCGTTCGGGCCGCAGCTCCTGCACCAGCCGTTCGAAGGGGACGTCCTGGTGGGCGTAGGCCTCCACCGCGCACCGCCGTACCCGGGAGAGCACGTCGGTGAAGTCCGGGTCGCCCGACAGGTCGGTGCGCAGGACGAGCGTGTTGACGAAGAAGCCGACCAGCGGCTCCACCTCGATCCGGGTCCGTCCGGAGATCGGCGTCCCCACCGTCACGTCGTCCTGTCCCGTGCAGCGCGCGAGCAGGACCTGGAAGGCGGCCAGCAGCGTCATGAACGGCGTCACCTCGTGGGCGCGCCCCAGTGCGCGGATCCGGTCGGTGAGCCCTGCGGGGATCTCGATCTCGACCTGGTCGCCCTGGCCCGACCACACGGCGGGTCGGGTTCGGTCCGTCGGGAGCGCCGACGGGCTCAGCTCGGCCAGGTGTTCGCGCCAGTAGGAGAGTTGGTCCCGCAGGGCCGTTCCGTCCTGGTGGCTCCGCTGCCATGCGGCGAAGTCGGCGTACTGGACGGGCAGCTCCGCCAGGGCGGCCGGCCGTCCGTGCACGGCGGCGCCGTACCAGGCGGAGAACTCCTGCCACAGCACCGACAACGACCAGCCGTCACAGGCGATGTGATGGATCACCAGGACCAGCAGGTGGTCGTCGGGGGCGACGCGGATCAGCCGGGCCCGCAGCATCGGAGCGGTCCCGAGGTCGAACGGGGTCGCCGTGTCGGCGGCCACCAGTCCCCGGGCCCGCCGCCAGGCCCGCTCCGCCGGGAGGTGCGTCAGATCGGTGATCGCCGGCACGAAGGTCTCGACCGGCTCCGTGACATGGCACGGGCCGTCCCCGGAGTCGACGATCCTGCCGCGCAACACCTCGTGGCGCCGCACGACTTCGGTCAACGCCCGGGTCAGCGCCCCCTCGTCCAGCCGGCCGCGCAGGCGGACCGCGGTCGGGACGTTGTGGTCCGGCCGCCCCGGCCGCAGCCGGTCGAGGAACCACAGCCGCTGCTGGGCGAAGGACAGCGGAGTCGGAGCGTGCGCACGCTGATCGGGGCCAGGCATGACGGATCCACCTTTCACGGCGATCGGGAACGCTTCGGCGCCCCGGAAATCCCTTTGCCGATTCGCTACTTCGCGAACAGTACGGCGGATACTAGGCAGCTCCCGTCTCACTCCGCAAGATCGGAACGAGGGATTCGGGCATCAGGACAATATTTACGCCAGCCCACCGGAATCCTTATCCAGATCGAACACGCTCAACGTCTAGCATTCGCGCGCCAGGCCCGGGCACGCGGACTGACGTGCCATCATGCGACCGCCGGCGCCCCCACTTCCATGGACGGGCGCCCCCGTGATAATTCTTCTGTCGCCAAGGCGGCGGCCCGACGGGCCCCTTTTCTGCCGGGCCTCGAATGTTCCGAACGAGATCGGTGAACCCATTGCGTGAACTCATCCGTTGTCCATGAACCCGCCCCCGTCGCATGAACTCGGAGAATTCGTGAAACGGAAACAGAGCCTGGTGGGTTCATTCGTCTCGCACGCCGCCACCCACCCCGGTGATCCGGCCTTGGTGTGGCGCGGAGAAGAGACGACCTACCGTGAACTCCACCGGCTGGCGGAGCGGGAGCGCCTGCGGATCGCCCGGCTCGCCCCGGACAGGGACGAGCCGATCGGCATCGTGGCCGCCAAGTCGCCCGCGACGATCGCCCTGGTGCTCGCCTGCCTGCTGGACGGGCGGCGCTTCCTGCTGCTGCCGGCGCCCACGCCGGACGGGAGAACGTCCCGCGCGCTGGTCGAACAGGCCGGGATCCGGCACGTCCTGTCGCCGGACGGCCCCGGGGCGCCCGGACCCGGGGCGGGTGCCCCGGACCGGCCGGTGGAACCGAGGGCGCCGCACCGCACCGAGCCCACCGACGTCTCCTTCATGTTCACCACCTCCGGTTCCACCGGGCGGCCGAAGATCGTGCCGCTGAGCACGGGGGCGGTGGACCGCTTCACCGACTGGGCCGGCGAGCGCTTCGGCATCCGCCGGGGAACGACGGTCCTCAACCACGCCCCACTCACCTTCGACCTGTGCCTGCTGGACATCTGGACCACGCTCAGGCACGGCGGCCGCGTCGTCCTGGTCGATCCGGCCCGGGCCACCCAACCGGGCCACCTGCTGGACCTCGTGTCCCGCCACGCGGTCCGAATCGTCCAGGCGGTACCGATGTTCTACCGGCTGCTGGTCGACGCGACCGCGCAGAGCGGCCGCCGGCTCGACACGGTCGAGCACGTCCTCTTCACCGGCGACAGCATGCCCGCCCGCTGCCTGGCCGAGCTTCCGCGCCTGTTCACCGGCGCGCGGTTCTACAACGTCTACGGCTGCACCGAGACCAACGACAGCTTCCTGCACGAGGTCGACGGCGCCGAGCCGACGGACGGCCCGGTGCCGATCGGGCGCCCGCTGCCCGGGGTCCACGCGGTCATCGTCGATGCCGACGGCGCGATCGTGACCGGGCCGGGACGCGGAGAGCTCCACGTCGCGACGCCGTTCCAGACCGACGGCTACCTGGACCGGGAACAGGACGCGGACAGGTTCGCGACCCACCACCACGAAGGGCGGACCCGGCGCTACTTCCGCAGCGGCGACCTCGTACGGCGTGACCGGGACGGCCGCATCACCCTGGAAGGCCGCAACGACCACCAGGTCAAGGTCCGCGGCGTGCGGGTCAACACCCACGAGGTCGAACAGGTACTGCTCGACCACCCCGACGTCGTCGAGGCGGCCGTGGTGGCCGCGCCCGACCCGGTGGCCGGCCGCCTGCTGCGCGGCGTGGTCCGCCGCGCCCCGGACAGCCCGCTGAACTCGCTGGCGCTGCGCCGGCACTGCGCACGACGGCTTCCGCTCACCGCGGTCCCCTCGACCCTGCTGATCGTGGACGACCCGCTGCCCAGGACGTCCACCGGAAAGATCGACCGCGCGCGCACCGAGCGCGCCTGCCCCCCGTCCCAGCCGAACGAAGGAACGGCCACGTGAAACACGCCGCGGTAGTCACGCAGTTCATCATCGAGGAGTTCCTGCCGGACGTCGACGCGAACGAGCTGGACGCCGACTACGACCTCGTGGACGGCGGGGTCATCGACAGCCTCGGCCTGCTCAAGACGATCGCCTGGCTCGAGGACCGCTTCGACCTGCACGTCGAGGAGTTCGACCTCGACCCCGACAGCTTCCGCTCCGTCGGCTCGATCAGCGGGTTCATCGAACAGGCCCAGCGGCACCGGACGGAATCCCACTAGTCATGCACGAGGTGCTGCGAGCGCTGATCGACCGGGACCGCACCGTCGACCAGGAGATGTGGGGGTCCTTCTGGGACCGGCTGCGTGACGGCGCCCTCCGGTCCGGCGAGACGGTGGCGCTGCTGTCCTCGCTGTCCACCCTGATGCCCGACGGGGACACGCTGGTCGCGATGCTCCGCTCGCTGGACGAGCGACGGCCGGCCGTGGCAGGGCGGTCGGCCGTCGCCGCGCGGCCGGACGGCACCGCCAACATCGTCGGCACCGGAGGCGGGCCGGCCACGTTCAACATCTCCACCGCGGCGGCGTTCGTCGCCGCCACCATGGGTGTCCGCGTCGTCAAGACCGGATCCCGCGCCTACACGAGCACCTGCGGCTCCCACGACCTGCTCGACCGTCTCGGCATCGCGACGACCACCTCGTACGAGCAGACCGACGACCTGCTGGAACGCTTCGGCATCGCCTTCCCCGGGAACTTCGTCTACCCGCGGGAGATCGCGCTGCTGGCCCGCAGCATCGTGCCGATGGACCTGCGGATGATCGGCGGGTTCGTCAACTCCGTCGGCCCCTTCCTCGCCGCGGTGCCGGTCTGCGCCCAGATCGTCGGCGTCTCGGACCGTTCGCTGCTGCCGGCCCTGGGCGAGGTCGCCGCAACCGTCGCCGGCCGGAGGATCTGGCTCTGCTCCAACGAGCTGGGAGTCGACGAGCTCGTCGACTCCGTCGACAACGTCGTCCTCACCAATGACGGCACCGACGGGTTCAGCCTGCGGGCCGGGGCTCCCGGGACCGGGGCCGGAGCGATCGCCGGACTGCGGCCGGCCGCAGCGGGCGAGGACGTGGTCGACCATTTCCTCGGCGTGCTCTCCGGAGAGCGGACGGGCCCCGCGACGCGGACCGTCCGCCTGAACGCCGCCGCACTCGCGGTCGCGAGCGGGCTGGTCGCCGAGTGGCCGGAGGCGGTCAGGGCGGCCGACGACGCCCTGCGCAGCGGCGCCGCACGCGACCTCGTCGACCGCCTGCGCGCGCACCCGGCGCGCCGCGCGGTGGCCACGGCGCGTGCGCGGTGAGCGCGTTCTTCGCCCGCCGGCCACCGGACCAGCCCGGCCTGGCGGTGTTCCTCAACGCCGGAGACCCCCCGCTGCCCGTGCTGGCCGACGTCATGCGGATGCTCGACGACTGCCGCGTGGACTGCCTGGAGCTGGCGGTGCCCTTTCCCGACTCGGTCACCGACGGGCCCGTCATCCGCCGATCGGCCCAGCGGGCCCTGGCGGAAGGCGTCGGACTCGACGAGGTGCTCGACTTCCTCGGCGGGATCCTGCCCCGGCTGCGCCACCTGAAGGTGGCGCTGCTGGCCGACTGGAGCCATACGGTCAGAGGCCTGACCGTGCCCGGCTTCGTCCGGCGGGTCGCCGACTCGGGCGTCGACGGGCTGCTGGTCCACGGCCTGCCACCACGGCTGCGGGCCGACTGCCTCGAAGCCGTGCGGCAGGCGGGGGTGCCCATGGTCGCCACCTGCTACCCCACCTCGGCGGCCGCGGTGAAGGCCGCGGCCGCCGAGTGCGCCACCGCGTACCTGTACCTGGTGGCGCACTACGGCCGCAGCGGCGGCGGCCTCACGGCCGACCACCGGGAGCTCGCCGCCACCCTGGCCGCACTGCGGAGGACGACCGCCGCGAGGACGACCGCCGTGCCGATCGCCGTCGGCTTCGGCGTCCGCTCCAGGACGGACATCGCCCTGCTGCACGGTCTCGGTGCCGACGCCGCGGTCGTGGGCAGCGCCGGGGTCGCCCGGATCGAGCGGGCCCTCTCCGAAGGGGCCGACGTGGTCGAGGAGTTCCACACCTTCGCACACACCCTTTCACCGTATTCAGCACCCTACTAGGAGGTACATCAGATGATCGTCCGACGCCTTGACGAGGTGACGTCCGTGGACTGGGGCAACGGGCTCAGCCGCAGGTTCCTCCTCGACTCCGACGGTCTGGGCTACACGGTCACGGACACCGTCGTCCGCGCCGGCACCAGGTCCAGGCTGGAGTACCGCCGCCACCTGGAGGCCTGCTACTGCATCGAGGGAAAGGGTGAGGTCGTGGACGCCGACGGCACGTCCCACCCGATCGAGCCGGGCACGCTGTACGCGCTCGACCGGCACGACGCCCACTTCCTGATCGCGAGCCAGGACGAGGACCTCCGCCTGGTGTGCGTTTTCTCGCCCGCGCTGCGCGGCGACGAACGCCACAACCTGGACTCGGCCGAGTTCTCCGAGTACTGACGGGGCTGACGGATGATCAGGTGGAACGCCGACCAGATCGCGCTGGGCGAGGGGATCGGCCGCTGGTGCGAGGACCTCAGCTCGGGCCATCTCGAAGCGGACGCGCAGGGCACCTTCCCATGGGACAAGTGGAGACTGATCCAGCGGTCGGGAATCCTCGGCCTGCCGTTCGACGAGCAGTGGGGCGGGCTGGGCCAGGACCTGCTCACCACCATGTACGTGCTCGAACAGCTCGGCACCGGGTGCCGTGACGGCGGGCTGAACTTCTCGGTCGCCACCCACCTGGTCAGCGTCGGAGTCCCGCTGCAGCGGTTCGGCTCGCCGGAGCTCAGGGCGCGCCACCTGCCGGGGATCTGCTCGGGAGAGACGATCGGGGCGCACGCGATCAGCGAGCCCGGGAGCGGATCCGACGCGCTGGCGATGACAACCACGGCCACCCGCGAGGACAACGGCTTCGTGCTGCGCGGCGGCAAGTCCTTCGTCACCAACGGCCCGGTGGCCGACGTGTTCGTGGTCTACGCGCGCACCCACCCGGACGGCGGCCCGCTCGGCATCACCGCCTTCCTCGTGGAGCGGGACACCCCGGGGCTCGTCGTCGGGCCCCCCGTCGCCACCATGGGGCTGCGGACCGCGCCGCTGGGCGAACTGCACTTCGACGACTGCAGGATCCCCGCGTCCGCGGTGATCGGCCGGGTCGGATCCGGGTTCCTGGTCCTGGACCACGTGATGAAGTGGGAGATCCTCTGCTCCTTCGTCATCACCACCGGTCAGATGCGGTACCGGCTCGACCGCTGCGTCGAGTACGCCAGGGAACGCGTCCAGTTCGGCCGGCCGATCGGCTCGTACCAGTCGGTCTCCCACCGGATCGTGGACATGGGGATCGGCCTGGACACCGCGCGGAAATGGCTCTACGACACGGCGGTCCGGCTGACGGCGGGCGAGAACGTCACGAGGGACATCGCCGCCTGCAAGCTCCTCGCCAGCGAGAGCAACCTCTCCTCCGCGCTGGCCGCCGTGCAGGTCTTCGGCGGCAGCGGATACCTGACCGAGTACGGACTGGAGAAGGACGTGCGCGACGCGGTCGCCGGCCCGATCTACTCGGGCACCTCGGAGATCCAGCGCAACCGCATCGCCGCCATGCTGGGGCTCGGCACCTGATGCTGGTCAAGATCTGCGGAGCCACCTCGGCGGAGGACGTGGCCTCCCTCGACCGCGCCGGAGTCGACCTCGTCGGCCTGTGGCACGGCGTTCCCGGGGGCCGATCTGATCTGACGCTTCGTCAACTGACGGTGCTGGCAGACCTGGTGCACCGGACGGCGCGACTGCGTCCGGTCCTCGTGACCTTCCTCGCCGACGCCGAGGCACTGCGCACGGCGACGGCCGCGGCCCGGGTGCGGTGGGTCCAACTGCACGGCTACCAGCCGCCGGGCCTGGTCCGCGCGCTGAAGCGCAGCACGGACCTCGACGTGGTCAAGGTGCTGCACCTCGGTGCGGACACCCGCGCGGAGCTGTCCCTGATCCCGGCGTACGAGCGGGCGGGAACGGACCTCTTCCTGCTGGACGCCGTGGCCGGGGACGGCCGGATCGGCAGTACCGGGCAACCGGCCGGCTGCGAGGCCGTCGTCGAGGTCGCGGACCGCCTCTCGCGGCCCTTCCTGCTGGCCGGCGGCATCTCGGCCGACAACCGGGAGGACTACCGGGCGGTGCTGGACCACCCCCTGTTCCTCGGCATCGACGTGGACACGGCGGCCAGGGGCCCCGACGGACGGCTGAGCACCGACCGGGTCACGGCCGTACGGCGCGCCTGGCGGGTGGCGGACGACACCGGGGCGGCGGGATGACGGCCGAGTTCATCGAGGCGCTGCTGGACGCCCGCCGACCGGTGATCATGGAGCTCAAACGCCAGGACGCCACCGGGCACGACCTGTTCGGTGACAGGTCGGCCGCCCGTCTGGTCGCCGACTACCAGGACGTCGGCGCACCCTGCCTGTCCGTGGTGACCGGGCGGTGGTTCGGCGGCACCCCGGACCTGCTGCGCGAGGTCGTGGCAGCGACGGACCTGCCCGTGCTGCAGAAGGACTTCATCACCCGCCGGGACCAACTGCACCAGGCCCGCGAGATCGGCGCCTCCGCGGTCCTGCTCACCGCCACGCTGCTGCCGCGCGCCACCCTGGGCCGTCTGGTCGACCTCGCCCTGCGCCTGGGCCTGACACCGTTCGTCGAGGTCACCACCGAGGAGGAGATCAGTCGCGTGCCACGCGCCGAGGAGTGCGTGGTCGCGGTGAACAACAAGGACATCGCCACCCGCGAACGCGGCGCGGGCGACCTCGGGCGGAGCTCCTCGCTGCTGCCCGCGGTGCTGCGCAGCGGCACCCGGTGCCCGGTGAGCGCCGGCGCCATCCAGGGCCCCGACGACGCCGCCCGCCTGCTCGGGGAGGGCTTCGCCGGTGTGCTCGTCGGGACGGGCCTGCTGCGCGCGGCCAGCCTGCCGCGATGGCTGGACGGCCTCGACGCCCGCCTCGACACCCGTATTGGCACCCGTATTGGCACCCGTATTGGCACCACCCCCGACACCGACCGCGAACCGGCTCCACCCGGCCGCCGCCCGGCGGCACCCCCGACCACCGACACCTGGAGGTAACGGCATGACCAGCGAAGCATCCGAGCAGTGGAAGGTCGTCGTCAACGACGAGGAGCAGTACTCGATCTGGTCCGCCGACCGGAAGTCGCCGGCGGGCTGGCACGAGGTCGGCGTCCGGGGTGCGAAGGACGAGTGCCTCGCGCACATCGAACGCGTGTGGACCGACATGCGCCCACGCAGCCTGCGCCTGCGGTCCGTCCCGGAGGGCGGTGCGCGGTGAACCGGACGACCGCACCGCACGCTGCGCGCCCGGCGACCGGGCCCATGCTCTCCACCGCCCTGGATCTCGCGGAGTGCCGGGCCCGGGGCTGGGTCGTCGTCGACTCCGTGGTCGACGGCCTGGCCATGGGCGGCACCAGGATGACCGAGGGGGTGACCGAGCGGGAACTGGCCCGGCTCGCCAGGGCGATGACCCACAAGCTGGCACTGGTCGACCTGCCCATCGGTGGCGCCAAGGCCGGCATCGCCCCCGATCCGGGCGCCACCGTCGAGCGGCGGGCGGTGATGCGGGGGTTCGGCCGCGCCGCGGCCCCGCTGCTGCACGGCGGGGTGTACCTGGGGTGCGACCAGGGCACCACCTACGCCGACCGGCAGCTGGCCTTCGAGGCCGCCGGGTACGACGTCACCCGCCGTCCCGGCACCACCCGTCTCACCGTGGACTGGGCCGAACTGTGGGACCACATGGCCGACATCACCGGGTTCGGCGTGGCCGTCGCGGTGCTCGGCGCCCTCCGGGCCTCCGGTGCGCGGACCCCGCAGCGCGTCGCGATCCAGGGCTTCGGCACCGTCGGGCGCGCGGTGGCCGCTCACCTGGCCGCCCATGGCCACCGGGTGGTGGCCGTGGCCGACGTCCGGGGCACCGTCGAGGACCAGCGCGGACTGCCCGTCGCCGAACTCACCGCGCTCACCAGCAGCGACGGCACGATCGACCGGAGCCGACTGCCCGGGCAGGTCACGGTCCACGGGCCCGGGCAGGCGTGGCTGCACGTCGACGCCGACGTGCTGGTGCTGGCGGCGTCCGCCGCCGCGGTCGACGAGGAGGCGGTGCCGGCGGTGCGGGCCCGTCTGGTGGTCGAGGGCGGGAACATGAGCTGCACCGCTCCGGCCCGCCGGCTGCTGCGCGAGGCCGGCCACACCGTCCTGCCGGACGTGGTCGTCAACGTCGGCGGGGCGGCGGCCACCGGGTGCGTGCTCGCCGGGCTGGCCCCGTCCGACCTGCCGCTCCCCCAGCTGTCCGCGTGGCTGCGCGAGTGGGTCTCCGACAGGGTCGCCCGGAACTGCGAGCTGGTGCAGGAGCTGAGCGCCTCGGGCAGTGCCGATCCGGTCGCGGAGCTCCTCTCCTCGCGCGGAACCCCGGCCGGTGCCGCCGCCCCGGGGGCGCCGGCCGGGTGGTGAACCGGCCGCAGGACGCGGGACCGGGTGCCGGGTCGTCCCCGGCGGGAGACGACCCGGCACCCGGCTGTCCCGGACCTACCAGCGGCCGCGCGAGGGCGCGGGGTTGAGCTTGGCGGCGAGCGCCGACAGGAAGGTCGGGAGCTTGTCGACCATGGACTTGGGGACCGGGACGGTCTGGACGGTGTCCCGCCGCACGTCCTGGACGACGAGGGTGTAGGTGCCGTTCTCCTCGACGAGTTCGGCGGCGTAGAGCAGGGTTTCGGTGGAGGTCCGCATCGGGGGTCCTAGGCTTGGGTGTGGTTGAGCCAGGCGGTCCACGCCTCGGTGGCCCGCTGCTCGTCGGTGTTCTCGGCGAACACGTGGTGGGCCAGCCAGATCGGCGTGTTCCAGGTGCTGCCGTTGAAGAAGCGGTAGAGCGTGTCCGGGCCGCGCAGCCCGACGAAGTCGGGGCTGAGCCAGTCCACGACCACCTCCTCCGGGCCGCCGTCCCGGCCGGGGACGTGGAGGGCGAGCCGGTCGCCGACGGCCGCGTCCTCGGCGAGGCCGAGGCGTCGGCGCAGGGCGGCGAAGTCGGCCGGGTCGGCGGTGGGTTCGGGGCGCATGGCCTTGACGTAGACGGCGGGGCGGCCGGCGAAGTGCCGCAGGTACTCGGCGAGGCTGTGCTGGTAGAAGTGGACGTGCTTCTCGGCCGCGTCCGCCTTCCGGTCCCAGATCTCGTCCCAGACGCCCTGGTGCACCCAGTGGATCCCCATCCGCAGGTGGCTCGTTCCGCCGTCGGCCGGCTCGATCCGGTAGCTGAGCGTGTTGGAGAACTCGTCGCCCAGGGTCGCCCGGACGGCGAAGTGGCTCGTCGGCTCCCACGCCACGACGGTGCTCTCGGCCCGGGTGACCTTTCCGCCGACGCGCGGCTCGATCTCCATCGGGTACAGCCAGCCGAGGTTGCCGGCTCCGGTGGCGACCGCGGCCCAGACCTGTTCGGGGGTCGCGGGCAGGTCCTGTTCCTTGCGGACCTCGAACTCTCGGGCCATGGTCGGGTTCTCCTTCGTCGTCGTCATGGGCCAGTGGTCGTCATGGGTCAGTAGCCGACCGGGAGGGCGCTCAGCCGCCGCTGCAGCGGGTTGGGCCGCCACTCCAGCGCCGCCCCGTCGGCCAGCCGCAGCCCGGGCAGCCGGCGCACCAGGGTGCCGACGGCCACCTCCGCCTGGAGCTTGGCCAGCGGGCCGCCGAGGCAGAAGTGCGGGCCGTGGCCGAAGCTGAGGTGGCGGTTGTCGGGTCGGGTCAGGTCGAGCCGGTCGGGGTCCTCGAAGCGCTCGGGGTCCCGGTTGGTCGCGCCGAGGAACAGGTAGACCAGCTCGCCCTCGCGCAGCGTCCGCCCGCCGATCTCCAGGTCCTGCGCGACGACCCGGACGATCGCCTGGGTCACCGTGTCGTAGCGGGCCAGTTCCTCGACGGCGCCGCGGATCAGCCCCGGGTCCGCGCGCAGCCGGGCCAGCTGGTCGGGGTGGCGCAGCAGGGCCAGCATGCCGTTGCCGATCAGCTGGGTGGTGGTCTCGTCGCCGGCGGTGATCAGCACGAAGCAGGTGGACAGCAGTTCGGAGTCGGTGAGCCGGTCGTCCTGCTCCTGGGTGGCGACCAGGGCGCTGATCAGGTCGTCGCCCGGGTCGGCCCGGCGGCTCCGGATGAGGCGGGCGAGGTACTCCTCGTACTGGTCGATCGCCTCCTCGGACTTGTCGAGGTCCTCGCTCAGCCGGCCGAAGCGGCTGAACCAGGTCTTGACCTGCGGGAGGTCCTCGTCCGGGATGCCGAAGAGCCGGCAGACGACGGCCATCGGCAGCGGGGCGGCGACGGCCTCGATCAGGTCCATGGCCGGCCCGGCCTGGACGGCCCGGTCGATCAGCTGGTCGACGATCCGCTGGACGCCGTCGCGCAGGGCCTCGACGCGCCGGGCGGTGAAGGCCCGATTGGCGAGCTTGCGCAGCCGGGCGTGGTCCGGCGGGTCGGTGTTGGACATCACCCGGCCGAGCCGGTCGGTGAGCCGGCTGAAGGCCTTGAGGTCGCCGCCGAGGGCGACGTAGGCGCGGGTCATCCGGTCCCGGTCGTTGGACAGCCGCGGGTCGGTCAGCGCCGCCTCGACGTCGGCGTACCGGGTGAGGTACCAGATGCCCTGGGCGCTGCGGTGGACCGGGCTCTCGCTGCGCATCCGGGCGTAGAACGGGTACGGGTCGCGGCGGGCCTCGGGGGTGAGCAGGTCCGCGGCGTGGTCATGCGGCTCGGCGAGGTCGCGGGGCTCGGGGGTGAGCAGGTCCGAGGCGGGGTGGCGGGGCCGGGCGGGGGGGGGGGGGGGGGGGGGGGGCCCGCCGGGGGGGGGGGGGGGGGGGGGGGGGGGGGGGGGGGGGGCATCGGCACGGGGTCTCCCGGTGAGGGTCGGGAAGTGCTCGTGGGGGAGCGCTGGCCCAGGTATCCCCCTTGACGTGCCTTGGTCAAACTGGGGAGGG
>NZ_JBICYZ010000084.1:0-42234 GCF_043201465.1 Kitasatospora sp. NPDC048298 | reverse complement strand
GTGGAGCGGATGATGCGGGACGCGAAGATCACGCAGATCTACGAGGGGACCAACCAGGTCCAGCGGATCGTGATGGCCCGCAACCTCCCGTAACCGTCCCTGACCTGCTCCTACGGCCCCCGACCGCCCGTCCGCGGTCGGGGGCCGTATGTCGTCCGGCATCGAACCGTCCTGGACGCGGCGCCCGTGCCGGTGTCATAAATGATCGTCAATTCATGGGCAGCACGCGACGATTGCGAGTGATCGACGATCATGGGCAGCACTCCCGAGCAGGACCCCGCCGGCAAGGTCTGGCTGATCACCGGCGCCAACTCCGGCTTCGGCCGGGCGATCGCGAAGGTCGCGCTGGCGGCCGGCGACACCGTCGTGGCGGCCGTCCGGCGCCCCGAGACGCTGGAGGTGGCGGCCACCCGGCACCCCGGCAAGCTGTTCCCGGTCCGGCTGGACGTCACCGACCAGGAGCGGATCCCGGTCGTCGTCGAGGAGACCGTCCGGCAGCACGGCCGGATCGACGTCCTGGTGAACAACGCCGGGCGCGGGCTGATCGGCGCCGTCGAGGAGTCCACCGACCGCGAGCTGCGGGACCTGATGGAGCTGCACTTCTTCGGCCCGGCCGCCCTCACCCGGGCCGTGCTGCCGCACCTGCGGGCCCAGGGCTCGGGCGCGGTGGTGCAGATGAGCAGCATGGGCGGCCGCTTCAGCTTCCCCGGCGTGGGCGCCTACTCGGCCACCAAGTTCGCCCTGGAGGGGCTGTCCGAGGCGCTGGCCAAGGAGGTGGCCGGCTTCGGGGTCAAGGTGCTGATCGTCGAGCCCGGCGCGTTCCGCACCGGCTTCGCGGGCGGCGACGCGCTCGCCCACTCCACCCCGATCGAGGCGTACGACCCGATCGTCGGCCCGGTCCGCAGCGGGCTGCCGGACTCCGACGGCAAGCAGGCCGGGGATCCGGTGAAGGCCGCCGAGGCGATCCTGGCCGCGCTGGCCGCCGAGCGGACCCCGCTGCGGCTCGCGCTCGGCGGCGACGCGGTGGACGGCGTCCTCGGCACCCTCGACGAGGCGCGGCGGGAGACCGAGGCCTGGGCGGAGGTCGGCCGAGGCACCGACTTCCCGGCCGGGCAGTAGCCCCGGGCGGTAGCCCCGCCCGGCGGGGCGCCCGGAAAACCGTGCGACGGCGGGCGGCCGTGATCTCTAGGCTGCCCGCCATGCCGATCATGCCGCCCGCGCTCAGCCTGGCTCCCATCACCCCCGAGAACATCGACGCCGCCCTCGCGCTGCGGGTCCGCCCCGGCCAGGAGGGCCTGGTGGCGCCGGTGGTGAAGTCGCTGGCCGAGGCGTACGCGTACGGGGAGACGGCCTGGCCCCGGCTGATCCTGGACGGCGGGCGGCCGGTCGGCTTCGTGATGGCCTTCTTCGACATCACCTTCCACCCGGACCGCCCCGGCGACCTCCCCCGCTCCGGCCTGTGGCGGCTGCTGGTCGACGCCGAGCGGCAGCGCGGCGGCTACGGCCGTTTCGCCGTCGAGCAGGTCTGCGCGGAGATCCGCCGCCGCGGCGGCACCCGGGCGACGGTCACCTACCACCCCGGTCCGGACGGCCCGGCGGAGTTCTACGCCCGCCTCGGCTTCCGGCCGACCGGGGAGACCAGCGGCGACCAGGCCGTCGCCGAGCGGGACCTCCCGCCGCTCGGCTGAGGGCTCCTACGCGGCCTCGGAGGGGGCCGCCGGCTGCGCGGAGGCGGTCGGCGGCTTCCCGGCGGCGGTCGCGATCACCTCGTCCAGCACCTCGCGGGAGCGCATCAGGTCGTTGATCGTCCGGTCGATCCGTTCGCGCTGCGCGGTGAGCTCCTCGACCAGCAGCGGGGTGGCGATCTCGTTCGGGCCGCCGTCGGAGTCCCGCATGCAGGGGAGGATCTTGTAGATGGTCCGGCTGTGCAGTCCGGCCGCGAACAGCTCCTGGATGTGCACCACCCGGTCGACGGCGGCCTCCGGGTACTCCCGGTGCCCGCCCTCGGTGCGGCGGGCGGCCAGCAGGCCCTGCTGCTCGTAGTAGCGCAGCGAGCGCTCGCTCACACCCGTCCGCCGGGCCAGTTCACCGATCCGCATGCCGTCCACCCCGCCGCCCCGGTCGCCGTGCCGCGCCAAGTCCTGGATCCGGCAACGATGTTAACCTCCGCGGCGCCGGCCCGGTGGGGCGCGGGAGCCGGACCGCGCGACCGGGTGGCGCGGCCGCGCGCGGCCCCGCCCGGCCGGGGGTGCCGAGCGCCGATCAGGTGATCGTGCCATCATCGCCTGCATGTCTTCCAACGTTTTCTTCGACATCACGATCAACGACAAGCCGGCCGGCCGGATCGTCTTCAAGCTGTTCGACGAGGTCGTCCCCAAGACCGCCAAGAACTTCCGCGAGCTGGCCACCGGCCAGCACGGCTTCGGCTACGAGGGCTCCGGCTTCCACCGCGTGATCCCGGCCTTCATGCTCCAGGGCGGTGACTTCACCAACCACAACGGCACCGGCGGCAAGAGCATCTACGGCGAGAAGTTCGCGGACGAGAACTTCCAGCTCAAGCACGACCGCCCGGGCCTGCTGTCGATGGCCAACGCCGGCCGCAACACCAACGGCTCGCAGTTCTTCGTCACCACCATCGTCACCGACTGGCTGGACGGCAAGCACGTCGTCTTCGGCGAGGTCGTCGAGGGCATGGACCTGGTCAAGAAGATCGAGGGCCTCGGCTCGCAGAGCGGCCGCACCTCGGCCAAGATCACCATCGCCAAGTCCGGCGTGGTCGGCGACGTCAAGTAACGACCGCCGCCACCTGGCACGCACCGCCCCGGAGCGGGGCGTCGGAGAGTTCCGGCGCCCCGCTCCGGGGCGGTTTCGTATCCGTCCGGGTGTCCGGTCGCGCACCCGGTCCGATGCCCGCCGGTGCGGCCGGTCGCGGTGGGGCGGGCAGGGTAGCCCGGAGCGCCGCGCTCCGGGCCGGAACCGGGCAATCGGGTGGCCGTCCTCGGCCGGGGCCCTACGCTCGATTCGGACGCGGCCCCATCCGCGGCCGAACTCGACTCAGCGGCAAGGTGGTTGACCGATGATGGAGCAGGGCGCCGACGACGGCGAGGTGACCTACGAACAGGTGACGGTGGTCTCCCTGGTCGGCTGCGATCCGGTCGGCCCGGCGCGGTTCGCCGTCCGGGTCGTCCGCGAGGGCATGACCGTCAAGCGGGTGGCGGGCTACTGGGTGCGCTGGGACGAGCGGTGGGGCCCGGAGGAGGTCCGCCACCATTCCCGCTGGGTCGCGGACGAGGAGTACGTGCATCCGGACACCGGCAGCCTGGACGGCACCCTCGCGGTCATGGTCGCCGCGTACTGGACGGACCCGGCGGGCGCCCTCCCGCGCCGCCCGGGCACCGAGACCGTGGTGACCTTCCGGCCGGGCGAGACCGAGCACGAACTGGTGCTGGAGCAGCCGGCCCCGACCGCCCAGGTGACCGCCCCGCTCCGCCCGGCCGCGCTGTCGGTGCAGCTGACCCACGCGAGGTGGCTGAGCGGCGACGGGCAGCCGATCCACTACGGCTTCGCGGGCGCCACCGAGGCGGCCGGCGGCGAGGGGGAGTGGCTGGTCCGCTTCCCGGAGTGCGGCACCGGCCTGCTGCCGTTCGTCTGATCAGGTCCGCTCGGGAGGGGTCCGCCCGTCCGGGAGTGGGTCCGTCCGTCCGGGAGGGCGCCGGCCCGCTCAGGAGTGGCTCGGGGCGGGCTGGGCCGGCACCGGCGACGGCCCCCAGTCGCCCGCCCGCATCCCCACCTTCCGGGCCGGTGCGCCGGCCCAGATCTCCCCGGGCCCGGTCGAGCGGGTGAGTACCGCGTTGGCCCCGACGACGGTGCCCGCGCCGACGGTCAGCACGCCCTGTTTGCAGACCACCTTGGCGCCCGCGCACAGCACCGCCCCGTCCTCGACCACCACCCGCCGCATCGCGCTCTCCTCCTGCGGCACCCACGGGTCGGCCCGGCCGATGGTCACGCCGTTGTAGAGCGTCACGCCGGCGCCGAGGGTGGTGTACGGGTGCAGCACGGTGCCGAAGCCGCGGTGGTAGACGAGCAGCCCGGGCCCGATCTCGCAGGCGGCGGGCACCTCCATCCCGTAGAGCGCGAGCGCCTCCTGGACCAGGCGGCCCAGGAGGCGGTGGCGACGGTGGCGGATCAGTGCGGTGACGAGTGACATCCACCCATTGTGGTGGCTCGGTCACACGAGGTGGCCGACTACTTGAACTCCGGGACCGCGGTGTCGTTCTTGAAGGCGTCGAAGAGCTGCTTGGACTTGTTGGTGTCCCACAGCACGGCGGACTCGCCGGTCTTGGTCCGGAAGTCCGGGTTGCCGATCGGCACGGTCAGCGACTTGCCGTCGCCGCCGTTGACGTCCTTCATGGCGAGGAAGAGCGAGCCGAGGTCGGTCAGCCCGCAGTCCTCGTCGACGATCAGGGTGCCGAGCGCCGAGTCGACCAGCGGGTAGAAGGTGAACGGGTTCATCAGGTTGCCGGGCGAGGCGGCCTGGTGGGCCAGGGCACCGAGGAACTTCTGCTGGTTGCGCATCCGGCCGAGGTCCTGGTCGGCCATCTGGTGGCGCTGGCGGACGAAGGCCAGGGCCTGCTTGCCGCTGAGGGTCTGGTCGCCGGCCTTCAGGTCGAGGCCGGAGTCCTTGTCCTTGACGTCCTGGTCGATGTGCATCTCGACGCCGCCGATCGAGTCGACGATGCCGACGAAGCCGCCGAAGCCGATCTCGGCGTAGTGGTCGATCCGCAGGCCGGTGGTCTGCTCGACGGTCTGGACCAGCAGCCGGCCGCCGCCGTTGCCGAAGGCCGAGTTGATCTTCGCGGTGGTGCCCTTGACCGGCTTGCCGTTGCTGCCGGGGTGCTCGGGGATCGGCACCCAGGAGTCGCGCGGGATGCTCATCAGGGTGTTCCCGTTGTCCCCGACGTGCAGGATCATCATCGAGTCGCTGCGCTTGCCCTCGGTGTCGTGGCCGGTGTGCAGGTCGTCCTGCTCGGCGTCGGTGAGGCCCTGGCGGCTGTCGGAGCCGACGATCAGCCAGTTGGTGCCCTTGCCCGCGGCCGGGCGGCCGGGGTAGTCGGCGAGCACGTTCTCGTGGTTGAGCTTGGAGTCCGCCCAGAACCAGGTGGAGACGGCGGTCACCATGACGGCGATCAGCAGGCCGAAGACCGACCACTTCACGATCCGCCGCCGCGGCCAGCGCCGGGCCTGGGCGCCGGACGGGCGGCTGCCGCCGGGCCCGCCCGGACCGCCGGGACGACCGGCACCGCCCGGACCGCCGGGACCGGGACGACCCGGACCACCGGAACCATCGGGACCGCCGGGACCGCCGTGGCCTCCGGGCCCGCCCGGACGGCCGCCGGGACCGCCGGCCCCCTGCGGCGGGACCCCGCCGAGTCGGGACGGCCCGGGCTGCCCCGGCTGTCGCGGCGCGGCCGCCCCGGGCCCGCGCGGGTTCAGCGAGGGCGGCAGCGGCCGTTCACCGGCGCCGCGTCCGCCGTTGCCGCCGTTCGGGTTCCCGCCGCCCCCCGGGCGGCCCTCCTGCCACGTGTTCATGCCGACGAGGATGCCCGACCCGGGTCGGGCTGACTCCCCCCGGGGGGTCCGCCAGGCCTCTTGTAGCAGTTTTGATGCACGTACCGGATCGTTCCGCCGTAACGTCCGGACACCCGGCGTTCCGGCTGCTGAAACGTTTCTTGACCGGCTCGAACGCGGCGTGTTTGCATTCCTGGCATGGATCAGCGTTGGGCACTCACGCGTCGGCGGCACGTCGACCTGCGGCGCGGTGTGGCCTGTTCGCTCTGTCGCGGCTGACGCTCGCCCCGCTGTAACGATCCGCGCGCTCGCGTTCCCCGCGCGCTCGCGTCTCCCGTACGTCCGCGTTCCCCGCACGTCCGCCGACGTAGCGGCCCCGGTGCCGCCCCGGCACCGCTTCTCCCGGTCCCGGCCCCGCCGCAGCGCGGTCCCCACCGCACCACGCCCTGCCGCCCCGCGCCGCCCCGCTTCCAGCCAGAGGTGAACCCATGGCCGTCGTCCTGTCCGTTTCCGGCTCCCCGTCCGCCACCTCCCGCACCACCCGCCTGCTGCGCCACGTCGACGCGCGGCTGGCGGAGCGCGGCCACCGGGTCGTCCCCTTCGAGGCCCGCGGCCTGCCCGCGCACGCGCTGCTGTCGGGCGACTTCGACCACCCCGACATCGTCGCCGTCACCGAGCTGTTCGCCCGCGCCGACGGCGTCGTCATCGGCACCCCCGTCTACAAGGCCGCCTACTCGGGCCTGCTGAAGGCCCTGCTGGACGTGCTCCCGCAGTACGCGCTGGCCGGCAAGGCCGTCCTGCCGCTCGCCACCGGCGGCTCGCCCGCGCACGTCCTCGCGGTGGACTACGCGCTGCGTCCGGTGCTCAGCTCGATGGGCGCCGACCACATCACCCAGGGCTGGTTCGTGCTCGACCGCCACATCACCGCCCGGGAGGACGGCACGACCCTGGTGGAGCGCGAGACCGAGGCGCTGCTGGCCCCGGTCGTGGCGGGCTTCGCCGCGGCCCTGGAGCGGCTGGCCGCACCCGCGCTGGCGGGCTGACGCCCCGTCGCCGCGGCCCGTACGGGGCGTCCCCGAGACGGGCCGCGGCGACCCCTAGGGGGATGCGCTCCGGGGCCCGTAGAACCTTGGTTGAGAGGGGTCATTCCGGCGGATGACGAGCCGTCCGCCGCCGACTCCTAACGTGGTTCTCACATCCCCGCCCGTCAGGAAGCGGCCCGGCCATGCCGGGTCCGGTGGCCGGCTCCACCGGGAGGGTGGTGCCAACTCCAGGTCGAGGACTACCGCCTGCGCCATGTCGCGCGGCGGGCGGGCCCGCGAGGCTGGGGGCCAACGGGTGAGCGCATCTTCTGAGGAGACTCCAGTGACGACGGCACCAGCAGCCGTGTACGACCCCCAGCTTCCCGGCGGAGCGTCCGCCGTCGCCGCGTCGGCCCGTCAGGTCACCAAGGCGTACGGCTCGGGCGAGACCAGGGTGACCGCGCTCGACGCGGTCGACGTCGACATCCAGCGCGGCCGGTTCACCGCGATCATGGGCCCCTCGGGCTCCGGCAAGTCCACCCTGATGCACTGCCTGGCGGGCCTGGACACGGTCAGCACGGGGCGGATCTGGATCGGCGACACCGAGATCACCGGCCTCAGGGACAAGCAGCTCACCAGGCTCCGGCGCGACAAGATCGGCTTCATCTTCCAGGCGTTCAACCTGCTGCCCACGCTGACCGCGCTGGAGAACATCACGCTCCCGATGGACATCGCCGGGCGCAGACCCGACCGGGCCTGGCTGGACCAGGTGGTGGAGACGGTCGGCCTGTCCGGCCGGCTCAAGCACCGCCCGACCCAGCTCTCCGGCGGCCAGCAGCAGCGCGTCGCGGTGGCCCGGGCGCTGGCCGCCCGCCCCGAGATCATCTTCGGCGACGAGCCCACCGGGAACCTGGACTCCCGCTCCGGCGCCGAGGTGCTGACCTTCCTGCGCCGCTCGGTGGACGAGCTGGGCCAGACCATCGTGATGGTCACCCACGACCCGGTCGCCGCCGGCTACGCGGACCGCGTGCTCTTCCTCGCCGACGGCGTGATCGTGGACGAGATGTACGCGCCCACCGCCGACTCCGTCCTCGAACGCATGCGCCGTTTCGACGGCAAGCGCACCAGCTGAGCGGCGGGGCGACACCATCATGCTGCTCAAGACCTCACTGCGGAGCTTCTTCGCCCACAAGGGCCGGATGGCGCTCTCGCTCGTCGCCGTCGTGCTGTCGGTGGCCTTCGTCTCCGGCACCCTGGTCTTCTCCAACACGGCCACCGGCACCTTCGACAAGCTCTTCGCCGCGACCGCCTCCGACATCTCGGTCCAGCCGCCCAAGCCCTCCGACGACGAGATGCAGGCCGCCGTCAAGCCGCCGACCGTCCCGGTCGCGCTGGAACAGCGGGTCGCCGGGCTGCCCGGGGTGAAGCGCGCGGTCGGCCAGGTCCTGGTCGAGAACGCCGTGCTGATCAACCCGGCCACCAACAAGCTGGTCGGCCCGACCACCGGCGCGCCCACCCTGCTCGGCAACTGGATCGACACCCCGAGCAACCCGGTGAAGATCACCTCGGGCCGCACCCCGAGCGGCCCGACCGAGCTGGTGCTGGACGCGGACACCGCGAAGAAGGCCAAGCTCGGCCTCGGCGCCACCCTCAGGGTCGAGAACCCGCTCGGTCGGCAGGACTTCACCATCGTCGGCATCGCCACCTTCACCACCACCAACCCGGGCGCGGCGCTCGGTTTCCTGGACACCCCGACCGCCCAGCGCACGCTGCTCGGCGAGCAGGCCTTCACCACCGTCGAGGCGTACGGTGACGGCAGCCGCGGCGACGACCGGCTCAAGGCGGACGCGCTGGCCGGGCTCGGCTCCGGCTACCAGGTGAAGACGGCGGCCGAGCAGAAGGCCGACCGCAGCGAGCAGGTCGGCAAGGGCCTCGGCTTCATGAAGTACGCGATGCTCGGCTTCGCCTTCGTCTCGGCGATCGTCGGCGCCTTCCTGATCGTCAACACCTTCTCGATGCTGGTCGCCCAGCGCACCCGGGAGATCGGCCTGCTGCGCGCCATCGGCGGCAGCCGGCGGCAGGTCAACCGCTCGGTGCTGGTCGAGGCGCTGATCCTGGGCGTGCTCGGCTCGACCCTCGGGGTCGCGGCCGGCCTGGGCGTGGCGGTCGGCCTGATCAAGCTGATGACCGCGATCGGCATGGACCTCGAGGCGGCCGACCTGCAGATCGGGCCGGACGTGTTCGTCGCGGGGTACGCGCTGGGCATCGTGGTCACCCTGGCCGCGGCCTGGCTCCCGGCCCGCCGGGCGAGCCGGATCTCGCCGATGGCCGCGCTGCGCGACCACGGCACCCCGGCCGAGTCCCGGGGCAACCTGGTCCGCACCGTCCTCGGCCTGCTGCTGACGGCGGGCGGCGGCGCGGTGCTGGTGCTCGGCGCGGGGGCGGAGAAGGCCGCCACCGGCGGCCGGTACCTGGGCCTCGGCGTGGTGCTCACCCTGGTCGGCTTCGTGGTGCTCGGCCCGCTGCTGGCCTCGGCCGTCGTCCGGGTGCTCGGCGCGCTGCTGCCGGCGCTGTTCGGCCCGTCCGGCCGGCTCGCCCAGCGCAACGCGATGCGCAACCCGCGCCGCACCGGCGCCACCGCCGCCGCGCTGATGATCGGCCTGGCGCTGGTGATCGCCTCCGCGGTGTTCAGCTCCTCGGCCGTCACCTCGACCAGCGCGCAGATCGACAAGTCGGTGGGCGCGGACTACATCGTCTCCGGCGGCCGCACCGCGATCACCCCCGAGATGATGGACGCGGTCAAACGGACCCAGGGCATCGACCACATCACCATCCAGCGGTCCTTCTTCTCCGCGAAGGTCCGGCTGTCGGACGGGCAGCAGGCGAAGACCCAGCTCAGCGCCGTGCCGCCGGCCTTCTTCGGCACCGACTTCCGGCCGACCGTCGACTCCGGCGCGGTGGACTCGCTCCAGCGCGGCCAGCTGGCGATCGGCGCCGCCTTCGCCAAGGACCACGGCCTGAAGGTCGGCGACCAGGTCACCGTCGACTACGGCCAGGGCCGCACCCAGGCGCTGCCGGTCGGCGCGGTCCTCGGCAAGGGCGAACTGTTCGGCGACGGCTCCTTCGTGGCCATGGACACCATGGAGAAGGCCGTCCCGGCCGCCGAGCAGCCGCCGGTGCGGACCTTCTTCGCCAAGGCCTCCTCCGGCGCCGACGTCGAGAAGACGCTCACCGCGCTGGAGGACGGGCTCAAGGAGTACCCGCAGCTGACCATCAAGGACCGGGCCGGCTACAAGGAGCTCGCCCAGTCCCAGATCAACACCCTGCTGTACCTGATCTACGGGCTGGTCGCGCTGTCCATCACGGTCGCGGTGCTCGGCGTCGTCAACACCCTGGCGCTGTCGGTGGTCGAGCGGACCCGCGAGATCGGCCTGCTGCGGGCGATCGGGCTCTCCCGCCGCCAGCTGCGCCGGATGATCCGGCTGGAGTCCGTGGTGATCGCGGTGTTCGGCGCGGTCCTCGGCACCGGGCTGGGCCTCGCCTGGGGCGTCACCGCCCAGCGGGTGCTGCGGGACCAGGGCCTCGGGACGCTCTCCGTCCCGACCGCCACGGTGGCGATCACGCTGGTCGCCTCGGTGCTGATCGGCCTGTTCGCCGCCCTCGTCCCGGCCTTCCGGGCCGGACGGATGAACGTCCTCGCGGCCATCGCGACGGACTGACCCGGCGCCGGCGGGCGCCGGGTCCGGAGCACGGGGGAAACGGGGCGGTCCCACGGGGGAACGGGGGACGGGGACGCCCACGGGGGAAACGGGGGCACGGGGGAGCTCACGGGGGAAACGGGGGCACGGGGGACCGGGGCCGGGTGCGCGACAGCACCCGGCCCCGGTGCCGTTCCCCGCCCCCGTCCTCGCCCCCGCAGGGCGGCTCCGCCCGAGCGGCGTCCGGTCTCCGGAGGGCTGAGATGATCGTCCGATGTTCCCCTCGGACGCCCCGTCCCTCCCCAGCGCCGCGCCCCTCACCGGCGCGGCCGCCGCCCGCTGGCGAGCCGCCCGGACCGCCTGGCGGCTGGACGGCCGCTGGCTCGCGCTGGTGCCGCTCGGGTTCGTGATCCTGGCGAGCGTGGTGGAACCGGACGTGGGCCGGTGCAACGCCCAGAACATCTGCCGGGACACCTGGGGTTCGGGGCTGGCCGCCTGGTCGGCGCTGGCCGAGATCGTCCTGCTGGCCACCAGGGCCAGGATCCGGGTGTTCGTCCCGCCGGTCGTCCTGGCCCTGCTCTGGTACCTCCCGGAGGGTCTGGTCACCCCGCTCGCCCGCTGGTCGGCGGTGCTGGTCCACGTGCTGCTCGCCGCCGTCCTGCTCGGCGCCGAGGCCAGCCGCCGCCGCGCCCGCCAGCAGCTGGACGAGCTGATGGCCCCGCCCGTCCCCTACCCCTGGGCGGCCGCCGGCGCGCCCTCGCCCGTCCACCCGGACGGCCCACCCGTGCTGCGCCGCGCCCTCGGCGTCCTGCTGCTGGTGGTCGCCGCGGCCTTCCCGGTGTACGGCCTCTGGGCGCAGGCCCGGGAGACCGCCGCCGCCGACCTGGCCACCCGGGTGACCGGCACCGTGGACGGGGAGGACCGGGACGGTGTGCTCACCGTCCGCTTCCAGCCGCCCGGCGGCGGCCCCGAGCGCACCGCCGACCTGGACGTCTGGTGGCAGCACCGCCCCCGCTCCGGCGATCCCGTCCCGCTGCTGGTGAACGGCGAGTCGGTGCGCGCCCTCGGCGACGACTACGAGGTCTCCGGCCAGCTGGCCGCCGGCGGCCTGATCGCCCTGCCCGGCCTGGTGCTGCTCGGCTCGGCCGCCGCGGCGAGCGCCCGCCGGAGCAGGCCCGCCTTCGTCGGCGCCGCCCCCGCGCTCGCCGTACGGGTGCGCGCCGACGCCCGCGGCGACCTGCTGGTGCTGCCGCTGGACGGCCCGCCGGACGGCCCCGGGCTCTGGCGGCTGGTCGAACGCGACCGCTACCGCTGGGCCCGCGCCGCCGCCCCGGACGGCGAGTCCCCGGCCTGGGTGCCCGAGCACCGGGCGACCGAGGACGAGGAGGACGACTACCCCGACCCCGTCCTCGACCACGACGAGGACGAGGAGGAGGACGAGGACGAGGAACTGTTCGACCGGGCGACCCCGGCCGAGGCCGCCGAGTGGCTGGCCCGGGCCGGGCGCAGCGTGCCCGCCGTGCTCTACGTCGGCCCCGACGGCCCCGACCACCAGCTCCTCGTCCGCCCCGGCCTGCTGGACGGCGACCCGCACTGGGTGGCGGCCGTGGTCGCCCCCGCCGCCCGGGCCCCGCGCCTCGGCCGGCGCTCCGGGCGCTACCGCGAGCGCGAGCTCGCCGTCGCCGCGCTGACCGCCGAGACGGTCGCCGCCGCCCCCGAACCCGGTCCGGACACCGAGCCACTCGCCGCCCGCCGCTGGGAGATGCCGCTGCCGCTGCGGGCGGCGGCCGGGCCGCTGGCGGCGCTGCTGGTCGCCGCCGCCGTCGTGCTGCTCGACGACGACGGCTGGTGGGAGGGGCTGCTGCGCCCGCTGTGGATCGGCTCGCTGGCGATCCTCGCCTGCGCCCAGGCGCTCTCCTGGCAGCTGGTGGCCGACCGCGACGGTCTGCGGGTGGCCACCGCGCTGCGCACCCGCGACTACCGGTGGTCGGAGATCACCGCGGCGGCGGTGCACCGGGACCTGCTCACCATCCGGGTGCGCGGCGGCCGGGAGTTCTCCTTCTTCAACCGCCCGACGGTCTGGCTGGCCGCGCTCTTCGGCGGCCGGTACGACCCGGCGGCGCTGGCCAGGACCGTCGCCACCGCCGCCCACCGCCCCGACCTGCGCCCGGCGCAGGCCCTGCCGGACCGCCTCGGCGGCCCCCAGCACCTGGTCAACCGGCTCGCGCTGACCGGTTACGCGGTGTTCACCGTCGCCCACTACGCACTCTGAACCCGCCCCGGACCGACACCGGATCCACACCGCTTCCGGCCCGCCTCCGAGGGGGAGTACGGTGTTCTTGATCACAGCGCCCGTGTCGCGCCGCGAGGCGTCCCGGAAGGCCCTGACCGGGACAAGACGGGGACGTGTCCGCACCGGTACGGTTGGCCCCGATGAACACCAAGGCTGCTGAGGAGCTGCCGGCTGTTTCCGTGATCATGCCGGTGCTCAACGAGGAACGTCACCTGCGCACGGCGGTCCGCCGCATCCTGGACCAGGAGTACCCCGGGCCGATGGAGGTGGTGATCGCCCTGGGGCCGTCCACCGACCGCACCGCGGAGATCGCGGCCGAGCTGGTGGCGGAGGACCCGCGGGTGCGGACGGTGGCGAACCCCACCGGCCGGACGCCGGCCGGGCTGAACGCCGCGATCCGGGGCTCCCGGCACCCGATAGTCGTGCGCGTGGACGGTCACGGCCTGCTCACGCCGGGCTACATCACCACGGCGGTCCGGCTGCTCGGCGAGATGGACGCGGCCAACGTCGGCGGCATCATGCACGCCGAGGGCGAGACCGAGTGGGAGCACGCGGTCGCCGCCGCGATGACCTCCAAGATCGGCGTCGGGAACGCGGCCTTCCACACCGGCGGCCTGGCCGGCCCGGCGGACACCGTCTACCTCGGGGTGTTCCGGCGCGAGGTGCTGGAGAAGCTCGGCGGCTACAACGAGGAGTTCATCCGCGCCCAGGACTGGGAGCTGAACTACCGGATCCGCCAGGACGGCGGACTGGTCTGGTTCACCCCGCAGCTCAAGGTGACGTACCGGCCCCGCCCCTCGGTGCGGGCGCTGGCCAAGCAGTACAAGGACTACGGCCGCTGGCGCCGGGTGGTCACCCGCTACCACCGCGGCTCGGTCAACATGCGCTACCTCGCCCCGCCGGCCGCGCTGGCCGCGGTCGTCCTCGGGGTGGCGCTCGGCGCCGCCGTCCACCCGGCCTTCCTCGCGGTGCCCGGCGCCTACCTGCTGGGCATCCTCGGCGGTGCGGCGGTCGAGGGCCGCGGCCTGTCGTTCAAGGCCAAGGCGCTGCTGCCGGTGGCCCTCGCGACCATGCACCTCAGCTGGGGCTTCGGCTTCCTGACCTCGCCGCGCTCGCTGGCCCGCAGAGTGATCGCCAGCGTCGGCCCGTCCGCCAAGGACGTGCTCTCGAAGGCCGGCTGACCCGCACACCGCCGACCCGCACACCCGCTGATTCGTTTCGCCACCCGCTCGTGACCGGCGTCGGCCCCGCTGCCGCCGGTGCGCAGGGCGGCAGTCGACGGCGGGGTCGGCCGGGGCCGGGACCGAGCCGGGCGCGGACCTCGACGAGCGGGCCGCCGCGGCCGGCGGTGCCCCTGGACCGCCGAGTGACAGTCCCCCCCGGACCGCGGCCGACAGTGCCCCCCCCGGACCGCGGAGCGGCAGCCGGAGCAGCACGGAACCCCCGTGCTCCGGCGGCTACTTGGCGCAGACGTCGGTGTCGTCCGCCTGCACCCGCTGGAGGTCCTCGGGCGCCTCGGTGGGCACCGCCGCCGGGCCGGTCGGGGCGGCCAGCACGTCCTTGCCGAGCACCAGCAGCAGCCCGCCCTTCGGGTCCGCCTTCTCGGCCGGCCGGACGGCGTCGCCGGGCAGGCCGAGGGCCGCGGCCAGGGCCTGGGCCTCGGCCTCCCGGCCGGACGGGTAGGACACCGTCGTGGTGTCGGCGGGCGGTGCGTCGCTGCCCACCGCGGCCTTGTCGTAGCCCTTCGTCCGGAGCTTCTCCACGGTCGGCCCGGACTGCCCGCGCGTGCCGCTGCCGTTGCGCACCGTCAGCTGGACGAGCTTGGCGGGGAGGGCCGGCGCGGCGGCCGTCGTGGTGGCCGGCGCGGTGGCGGCCGGGGCCTGCGGCGCGGGCGACGCGGCGTCGGTGGCCGGGGCCTCCGTGGCGGGCGGCGCGGCGGTCTCGGTCAGCGAGCGGTCGCCCGCGATCATCGCGAACAGCTGCCCGGCGTCCGGCTGCTTGAGGATCACCCGGTCGCTGTCCTTGGGGTCGTCCAGGACGGGCGCGGTGGTGAAGGTGATGTTCTTGGTGTCCACCTTGCTGATGTCCAGCGCGAGGTCCTTGAGCTTGTCCACGCTGCCGATGCCGGAGTCCACGGTGAGCGCCTTGGTGGCGGCGTCCGCGAGCTTGTAGAGCTTGCTCGGGCTGGTCAGGGTGTCGTCGCTCTTGATCTTGCGGATCATCGAGCTGATGAACTGCTGCTGGAGCGGGATCCGGGTGAGGTCGCCGCCCTGGCCGACCGCGTGCCGGGTGCGGACGAAGGCCAGCGCCTCGTCGCCCTGGACCACGTGCCGGCCCTTGGTCATCTTGAGGTGGGAGCCGGAGTCGTTGATGTCCTTGGCCGCGCAGACCTCGACCCCGCCGACGGCGGTGGAGAGGGTCTTCACCGCCTCGAAGTTGACCTGCACGAAGTGGTCGACCCGGACGCCGGTGGTCTTCTCGACGGTCTTCCAGGTGCAGCCCGCGTCGCGCCCCTCCTGGCCGAGGCTGTTGTTGAACTCGCTCCGGGTCGAGCCCGGGATCTTCTTCCCCTGGGCGTTCTGGCACTCCGGGATCGGCACCATCAGGTCGCGCGGGAGGCTGACCACCGTCGCGTTGGAGCGGTCCTTGGCGATGTGGAACAGCAGCGTGGTGTCGGCGTGCCCGGTGCTGCCCTCGTCGCCGTACTCGCGGCCGAGGCCCTCCCGGCTGTCCGTGCCGATCACCAGGACGTTCAGCGCGTCCCCGGCGGCCGCCGGGCGCTCGGACTCGTCGCCCAGCTGGACCTTGACCGAGGTCAGGTTGTCGTTGAAGTGCCGGTACAGGTAGTACGCCCCACCGCAGCCCGCCACCATCACCAGGGCGCCCGCCCCGGCCGTCCACTTGAGCGCCCGTCGGCGCCGGCTGCGCTTGGCGAGCGCGGCCGCCCGCCGCCGGCTGTCCCGGCGGCCCTCCGTGGTCGGTGCGGTCGATGCGGTCGGTGCGGTGGGTGCCTCGGCGGCCCGGCGGCGCTGCCGGGGGACGCCGGGGGGCGGCTCCACCCGGTACCGTCCGGCTTCCGGTTGCTCCTCGTGCACGGGGTTCCCTACCTTCGACCGGTCACGGCTACGGACCGCCCGCGCGGACAGGCCGATCCGGACACACTAGACGAGCCGAACGGAGGAGTCGTTCCCGGTGTGATCTCCGCCACGTTCCGGCAGTGCGGAGCCAAATACCGCTCGCGGCCGAGCAATTGCGGAAGCGTCCGGATCGGCGGGCGGGCCGGTCCAGGGTGCCGGGCTCAGTGCGGGGCGCAGGCGTCCACGTCGGCGGTGCGTCCTTCGAAGGTGGGTGCGGTGCTCGCCGAGGGTGACGTGTCCGCCAGCGCCGCCGCGTCGGCCGTCGGCGTCGTCCCGGTGCCCGCTCCCTGGCCCGGCGCCAGGGTGGGGCCCGTCCCCGCGGCCGGGCCCGGCGAGGACACGGACGCGGGCGGCCGTACGGCGACCTGCCGGTCGTCCCGCAGTGCCGCGAACAGCTGGCCGGTCTGCGGCTGCACGAACTCGTCCCGGTCCGAGTCGTAGTGGTACGGGCGGCGCGGCGCGGTCAGGAAGACCACGTCCGCCGAGGGGACACCGCGCAGGTCCTGGGTGAGGTCGTACAGCGCGCCGAGCGAGGACAGCCCGCCGTCCGCCCGGACGGAGGAGGTGGCGGCGTTCAGCACCGGCCACAGCTTCGCCGGGTTCAGCAGCACGCCCTGCGACTGCGCCTTGCGGATCAGCGAGGCCAGGAACTGCTGCTGGCGGCCCATGCGTTGGGTGTCGCTGCCGTCGCCCAGGCTCTCCCGGACCCGGACGTAGCCGAGCGCCTGCTCGCCGTGCAGGACCTGCCGGCCGGCGGGCAGGTCGAGCCGGGCGTCCTTGTCGTGGATCGGCTGCGGCACGCACACCTCGACCCCGCCGATCGAGTCCACCATCGTCTTGAAGCCGCTGAAGTCGAGGATCACGTAGTGGTCGATCCGGATGCCGCTCAACTGTTCGACCGTGCGGATCGAACAGGCCGGACCGCCCGTCTCGAAGGCCTGGTTGAACTGCATCAGCGCCGGTCGGCTGAGGGTGCCGTCCGGCTTCTCGCAGGCGGGCACGCCGACCATGACGTCGCGCGGGACGGAGACCGCCGTCGCGTGCTTCCGGTCGGCGGCCAGGTGCAGCAGGATCGTGGTGTCCGAGCGCTGGCTGCCGGCCTCGCCGCCGTACGAGCCGTTCGCGCCGGATCGGTCGTCGCTGCCGATCAGCAGGATGTTCTCGGCGCCCCGCGCCCCGGCGGTGCGGCTCGGCCGCTCGGCCTCCAGCTTGGCGAGCAGCCGGTCGGTGGCCGAGTCGGTGCGGATGTTGCCGTCCAGCTTGCGGTAGGCGATCCAGAGCAGCGCCCCGGTGGCGACCAGCAGGAACGCGACGGCGCCGGCGGTGATCATCAGCCACCGCCGGCGCTTGCGCGGGCGTTTCGTTCCGGCCGGAGGGGTGTCCGCCGACTGGCCCTCCTGAGCGGGGCCGTTCGTCGGGGGAGTGGCGGTCGGGGGGTGCTCGGTGTCGTCCTCGGCCATGGCAGCGATCCCTACCCGCCAGGCCCGGCCCGGGGGTTAGCCGAGGCGCAGTGTCACCCGTTCGGATTCCGTCCGCTTCTCCCACTGCCCGGCGTCCAGCCCCTGCGAGTTGCGGCACAGCACCACCGAGGCGCCGGCCGCCAGCGGCGCCAGCAGACCGGCCTCCAGACCGGACCAGTCGTCGAAGGACAGGGTTGACAGGACCCGGTCACCGGGCTTCAGGCCGAGCCGGACCGCGCCCTCCCGGGCCAGTGCCACGGTCTGCTCGCCCGTCAGCTTCAGGGGCAGTCCGTCCACCGCGGTCTCCAGGGCCGGCTCGTCCGGGGCGACGGGGGAGTACGGCGCGAAGCGGTCGCCCTGGCCGGGCACCTCGGCGGCGTAGTCGAGGAAGCCGTCCGGACGCTGCGGGAAGCGGCCGCCGAGCGGGCGCAGCGCGAGCGCGACCCGCTCGCCCTCGCACGCGTGGGCGACCTCCAGCCCGTCCGGGCCGCTGACCACCAGGTCGGCGGCGGCAGGGTCGCCGCCAGGCACCGCCGTCACCCCGACGGACCAGCAGGCCAGCAGCCACACGGCGCTCTGCCAGTGGGCGGGCAGCAGCAGGGCCGCCCGGTCGCCGGGACCGGCGTTCAGCTCGTCCTGGAGGAGGTTGGCGGTCTTGGCCACCCAGTTGTCGAAGGTGCGGGCGGACAGCTCCACCCGCTCGCCGGTGGCGTCGTCGTAGAAGGTGACCAGCGGGGCCGCGGGATCGACCGAAGGGGTGCCGCCGCGCAGGAATGCGTGCAGCAGCTCGACGGGGGTGCGGGCATCGGCAGCGAAAGGCGCAGTCATGGTGCGCCCCAGCCTACGGCCTTCGGGTGGGAGGCCGGGAGGGGCGGCCGAACGGGTGCGGAGCGGCGTGGCGGGCGGTCCGTTTTGCGGCGACGATCCGTTTCATGCGCCTTTCACTACCGGCCGCCCTGCTCGCCGGCTGCACCGCTGCCCTCCTCCTCCAACCCGCCGCCACCGCGACCCCCTCGCCCCCCTCGCCCGCCCCGCAACGCCACGACTTCGCCGGCGGCGGCTCGACCACCACGCTCCCGCTGCCCGCCGGGGCCGGACTCGCCCCGCGCGACACCCCGCCGTTCGAACTCCTCGGCCTCGGCTGGGACGGCCCGGCTGACGCGCTCGCCGGCGCGGTGGCCCAGGTCCGCACCCGGGACGCGGCCACCGGCCGCTGGAGCGACTGGCGCCGGCTGAAGGCCGACGCCGGGGACGGCCCCGACCACCCGGCGCACGGCGCCACCGCCCCGCTCTGGACCGGCCGCAGTGACGGCGTCGCGGTCGAACTGCGGCCCGGGCCCGCCGGAGTGCCGCCCGGGCTGCGGGTCGACCTGGTCGACCCGGGGCCCGGCGCCGCCTCCGCCGCCGTACGGACCCTGCCCGCGGAGCCGCCCGTGGGGTCCTCCGTCGGGCCGCCTAGCGTGCTCCTCACCGGCCAGGCCTCGCGTCCGGCGATCGTCACCCGGGCCGGCTGGGGCGCCGACGAGTCACTGCGCGGGAAGGACTTCGACTACACCGGCCCGGTCCGCGCGGTCTTCATCCACCACACCGACACCGCCACCGACTACGACTGCTCCGACGCACCCCGGATGATCCGGGCGATCTACCAGTACCACGTGAAGACCAACGGCTGGCGGGACATCGGCTACAACTTCCTGGTCGACCGCTGCGGCACCGTCTACGAGGGCCGGGCCGGCGGCGTCGAGCAGCCCGTCCACGGCGCCCACACCCTCGGCTTCAACACCGACACCTCCGGCGTCGCCGCGATCGGCACCTACGTCGACGACCAGCCGCCCCAGCCCCTCCTCGACGGCCTCGCCGCCATCTCCGCCTGGAAGCTCGGCCTCACCGGCCGCGCCACCGACGGCCGCACCAAGCTCACCTCAGGTTCCAGCTCCAGCCGCTACCCCCTGGGCACCGTCGTCGAGTTCGACGCCATCTCCGGCCACCGCGACGGCGTCGCCACCGAGTGCCCCGGTGACGCCCTCTACGCCCGCCTGCCCGACCTGCGCGCGGCCGGGGCCCGGCTCCAGGCCCGCTGACCCGCCGCTCTCCCCGTCCCCCTCCGCTTCCCGCGTCCCGCCCGGGGCGCGGGACCTTCGTGCCGCGCGGCGCCCGCCGGCGCCCCTCCGGGCCTGTCCGACCCCGCGCGTATCGTTCATATCCGGAGGCGACACAGGAGGCGACGGCGGTGGAGGCAGTACGGCGCTGGCGCCCGGGCTTCCCGCTGGACGTCGCCCGCACCCTGCTCCCGCTGCGCCGAGGCCCCGCCGACCCGGTGTACCGCAGCACCGGCGACGGCGCCGTCTGGCGCGCCTCCCGCACCCCGGCCGGTGTCGGCACCCTGCGGGTGCTGCCGCGTCCGGCCACCGGCGAGGTCGAGGCGAGCGCGTGGGGTCCGGGCGCGGACTGGCTCCTCGACCGCGTCCCCGCCCTGCTCGGCGCCGAGGACGCCCCGGAGTCGCTGGTCCTGCCGCCCGGTCCGCTGCGGGACGCCCAGCGCCGTACCGCCGGGGTCCGGCTGACCAGGACGGGGCTGGTGCTTGAGTCGCTGGTACCGGCGATCCTGGAGCAGAAGGTCACCACCGACGAGGCCTACCGCGCCTGGCGTACCCTGCTGCGGGACTTCGGCACCCCGGCGCCGGGCCCGGCCGAGGGCATGCGGGTGGCGCCGTCGGCCCGCGAGTGGGCGCTGGTGCCGAGCTGGGAGTGGCACCGGGCGGGCGTGGACCCGAAGCGCTCCGCGACGGTCATCCGCGCGGTCCGGCTGGCGCCGCGGCTGGAGGAGGCCTCGGCGATGGGCCACGAGGAGGCCTTCGCCCGTCTCACCGCCGTCCCCGGCATCGGGGTCTGGACGGCCGCCGAGACGCTGCAGCGCAGCAACGGCGACCCGGACGCGGTCTCGGTCGGGGACTTCCACCTGCCCAACCTGGTCGGCTGGGCCCTGGCCGGTCGCCCCCGCAGCGACGACGCCCAGATGCTCGCCCTGCTGGAGCCCTACCGCCCCCAGCGCCACCGGCTCTGCCGCCTCCTGCTGGCCGCCGGCGCCCGGGCCCCCCGCTACGGCCCCCGCCTGGCCCCCAACGACCACCGCCGCCGCTGAGCCGGTCCGCTTCCGCTGCGACAGGCCCTACCGCACCTCGATGAAGGCGTCGGCACTGCGCTCCGGGCGGGGCTTCGGGGGTTCGGCGGGGCGACCGACGGCGATGGCGCCCATCGGGTCCCAGCCATCCGGGAGGTCCAGGGCCGCTCGTACGGTGTCGCGGCAGAACATCGTGGACGAGACCCAGGCGGAGCCGTAGCCCTCGCCGGTGAGCGCGACGAGCAGGTTCTGCACGGCGGCGCCGGCCGAGACGGTGAACATCTCCCGTTCGGCGGTGGCCCGGCGCCGGTCGGGGTAGTCGTGCGAGCCGTCCGTCACCAGGCAGGGCACCACCAGGTACGGGGCGTCGCGCAGGACGTCGCCGCGGGCGGTGCGCCGGGCGATCCGTTCCTCGTCCCAGCCGTCGAGCTCGCGCAGGTCGCGCTGCCAGGCGGCGAGCATCGCGTCGAGCAGCCGCACCCGGGTGTCCGCCGACTCCAGCAGCACGAACCGCCACGGCGTGGTGTGGTGCGGGGCGGGCGCGGTGACGGCGGCGGCGACGGCCCGCCGGACGGCGCCCGGGTCGACCGGCTCCGCCGTGAAGGAGCGGACGGTGCGCCGCAGGGTGACGGCCTGGCGCAGCGCCTCGGAGGTGCCGAGCCGGAACATGTCGTCCGCGGAGGGCCGCACCAGCGGCCGGACGCCCTCGCCGTCCTCGGCGGTGACGAGGTGTCCGAGTCCGCGCACCACCGCCACCGGGACGCCGGTCGTCTTGCCCTTCACCAGGTCGGCGGCGGCGGCGAGTTCGTCGGCCGTCGCGATGACGGTCGACTCCAGCGTGTTGCCGTGGCCGTCGACGCGCCCCCGGTGGTCGTCCAGGACGCCGAGCCCGGCGGCGCCGATCGCGACGTCGGTCAGCCCGTCGCGCCAGGGCCGTCCGAAGGTGTCGGTGACGAGGACGGCGAGCCGGCGGCCGGTGAGCTGCCGGAGCCGGGCCCGCAGCGCCCTCGCGGAGGCGTCCGGGTCCTCGGGCAGCAGCAGCACGGTGCCGGGGGCGGTGTTGGAGGCGTCGACGCCGGCGGCGGCCATGACGAAGCCGTTGCGGTTCTCCACGATCCGGATCGGCCCGCGCCGGGCGACCAGCCGGACGCTCTCGGCGTCGATCGCGGCCTCGCGGTCGGCGGCGTGCAGCAGCCGGCCCTCGGCCTTGCTGACGATCTTCGAGGTGACCAGCAGGATGTCGCCGTCCTGGTACGTCCCCGCCTTGGCGATGAGCTCGCCCAGGTCCGCCCCGGCCGTGACCTCCGGGATGCCGTCGACTCCGAGGATCTCCAGCGTCACTTGCGCACCTGCTCCGCCAGGGCCAGCGCGGCGCGCGCCATCTCGGCGGTCGCCTCGACGTCGGTCATCAGCAGCGGGACGGCCCGGCAGGCGATCCCGCCGGCCTCGACGGCGGCCACCGAGGCCTGGTCCACGGTGTCCACCAGCCACCCGTCGATCAGGGCGGAGCCGTAGTTCAGCGCCACGGCGTCCGCGGTGGCCTCGACGCCGACCGCCGCGAGCACCTTGTCGGCCATGCCGCGCACCGGCGCCCCGCCGACGATCGGGGAGAGCCCGACCACCGGGGCGGGCGCGGCGGCCACGGCCTCCCGGATGCCGGGGACGGCGAGGATGGTGCCGATCGAGACCACCGGGTTGGACGGCGGGAAGAGGATGACGTCCGCCTCGGCGATCGCCTCCAGCACGCCGGGCGCGGGCTTGGCGGTGTCCGCGCCGACCGCGACGATCGCCTCGGCGTCCACCGCGGCGTGCAGCTTGACCCAGTACTCCTGGAAGTGGATCGCCCGGGTGCCCTGCTCGTCGGTGATCCGCACGTGGGTCTCGACCCGGTCGTCGCTCATCGGCAGCAGCCGCACGCCCGGCTTCCAGCGCACGCACAGCGCCTCGGTGACCTGGCTGAGGCTGTACCCGGCGGTGAGCATCTGGCTGCGCACGAGGTGGGTGGCGAAGTCCCGGTCGCCGAGCCCGAACCACTCGGGGCCGACGCCGTACTCCTTCATCTCGGCCTTGATGGACCAGGTCTCGTCGGTCCGGCCCCAGCCCTGCTCCTCGTTGATGCCGCCGCCGAGGGTGTACATCACGGTGTCGAGGTCGGGGCAGACCTTGAGGCCGTAGAGGTGGATGTCGTCGCCGGTGTTGCCGATGACGGTGATCTCGTCCTGCGGTCCGACTGCCGCGCGGAGCCCGCGCAGGAAGCGCGCTCCGCCGATTCCGCCTGCCAGTGCCACGATGCGCATGGGGCTCATCCTGCCACGGTCGGACTTTCCGTCAGCCGGGATCAGTGCGATCCGGCCTGCGCCTGCCGCTCCGGGTGCTGCTCGGGGACGGCGGTGGCGCCGTACTGGTTCATCTCGGTCAGGCCCGGGGTGTAGAGGTGGATGGAGACGGCGGGTTCGAGTGCGCCGTTGACGACCTCGTGCAGGTACCCGGCGGAGAACACCCTCTGCCCGCCCGGTCGCAGCTCCCGGGTCTTCTCACCCGTCGGGGTGAGGGAGCGCTCGACCAGCTCGCCCCGGACGACGCTCATCACGCCGGAGGACTCGCCGTGGTCGTGGAAGCCGCTGGACTGGCCGGGCAGCCAGCTGAGCAGCCAGACCTCGTAGCCGGGGCCGGTCTCCAGCCGGGCGTACCAGCGGGTCAGCGCGTCGTAGCGGACCAGCGGCTCCCAGCGGGCGCGGTCGGCGGCGATCTCGCGCACCAGCCGGGCGTACTCGGCGACGCTGGTGGGGTGGGCCGGCAGGTCGGTGCGGGCCAGGTGCGGGAAGGCGAGCGGGTCGCCCGCGATGGAGACGTCGCTGAGGCCGTCGGCCCACTGGCGGGTCCGGGCGTCGGCGGGGGTGCCGGTGCGGACGGTGGCGGGGCTGCGGCGGGCGAGCTTGTTGCGGTCGCGGTTCCGCTCGCGGATGCGGATCATGCGCACGGGAGTCGTCCTCGGAGGAGTCGGCTGGTGTGTCGGGATCAGCCGGATCCGGGATGTCCGTGGGACGGGAATCGCGGGCGGCCTCTGTGCTTCCTGGGGGCGGCGCGCGGTGGGACGCGGGCGCCTAGATACAGCAGGAACAGAGGCGACAACAGGAGTTCACGGCACGGCGGAGGGTGGAACCGCTCCGGGGGCTGGCGAACTCTGACATAGCAGCAAGGACACCGCATCCGTAGGGCCGGTGTCAAACGCAATGATGCGGCATTCGAGTGGGTTAGGTCCGGATCTTTCCCTGATGGGGTGATTCATCACTCTCTATGTTTCGATGGGAAGATCGCCGGGAAGGCAGGCCGATGACCGGCCTTGTGGCGGTGATCGTGCGTCACCCGGCGAGTGGTTGCGGATGGTTCGGCACCGTTCAGGACCTTGAGGCGGATGGTCCGATGTGTCCGGATATGTACACTATTCGTAACGGCTTGGTGCCAGGGAGTGAATCCCGGCCCCAATACCAGAGCTCGGCTTGACTGGGCCAGAGTGACGCAACTGTAATTTCACTCGTGTCGTCAGCCGCAGGAGGCAACGGCAACCACGGGGACGCCAAGTAGGGGCAGAGGAGGCGCGCCACATGAGCGAGCTCTTTGAGCTGTTGATCGGGGACGGCATCGCGGAGGACGAGGAGGAACTCGGTTGGCAGGAGCGGGCGTTGTGCGCGCAGACCGACCCCGAGTCCTTCTTCCCCGAGAAGGGTGGCTCGACCCGCGAGGCGAAGAAGGTCTGCCTCGCTTGCGAGGTCCGCTCGGAGTGCCTGGAGTACGCCCTCGCCAATGACGAGCGCTTCGGCATCTGGGGCGGTCTCTCCGAGCGCGAGCGCCGTCGGCTCAAGAAGAGCGCGGTCTGACCGGACGCCCCCGGTCCCGCTGACCCTTCGACAACGAGGGACAACCGCACAGCTGTACGGGCGCCTCACCGCGGTGGTGGGGCGCTTTCGCGTTCCCGGAGCCCCTTTCACCGTCCCCGCACGCACACCCCGGACGAAGCGGTCACCAGGAGCCGTTAGTGTGGTGCGCCATCCGGTTGCCGTTCACCGGCTGTGTCCACCGAGAACTGGGGCCCGCGCACTCGATGACCGTCTACAGCCACCAGAGCGGCTTCACCGCTTCCCGGCCGCCCGCCTACCCGCGCCACCTGGTCACCGCCGTGGTCGTCTCGCACGACGGCGCCCGCTGGCTCCCGCAGGCCCTGGCCGGCCTGCTCGGTCAGGACCGCCAGGTCCAGCGGATCCTCGCGGTCGACACCGGATCCACCGACAACTCTCCGCAACTGCTCGCGGACACCCTCGCCGACTGGCTGCCCGAGAGCGGCCCGCTGGTCCTCGGCCGCCGGGCCGGCTTCGGCACCGCCGTCGCCGAGGCCGTGGCCGGCAGCGCGCCCCTGCGCCCGGAGGATCTGCCGTACCGGCTCGACCCCTCCGGCTACGACCCGGTCACCGGCGGCTGGGACGACTTCGGCGACCCGCTCGCCCAGGAGGACGACCTCGGCCGCGGCGGCCCGCGCGAGACCCGGCCGGTCGAGTGGCTCTGGCTGCTGCACGACGACTGCGAGCCGCAGACCGACGCGCTGCGCCGACTGCTCCAGGTCGCCGACTCCACCCCCAGCGCCGCCGTGGTCGGCCCCAAGCTGCGCAGCTGGTACGACCGCCGCCAGCTCCTGGAGGTCGGCGTCACCATCGCCCGCTCCGGCCGCCGCTGGACCGGCCTCGACCGCCGCGAGCAGGACCAGGGCCAGCACGACCAGGTCCGCCCGGTGCTCGCCGTCTCCAGCGCCGGCATGCTGGTGCGCCGGGACGTCTTCGAGGAGCTCGGCGGCTTCGACCGGGCCCTCCCGCTGATGCGGGACGACACCGACTTCTGCTGGCGGGTCAACGCCGCCGGCCACCGGGTGGTGGTCGCCCCCGACGCCGTGCTGCGGCACGCCGAGGCGGCCGCCCGCGAGCGCCGGGCGATCGACTGCGGCCCCTCCCACCCGCACCGGGTGGACAAGGCCGGCGCCGTCTACACCCTGCTCGCCAACAGCAAGGGCGCGCTCTTCCCCTACGTCCTGCTGCGGCTGGTGCTCGGCACCCTGGTGCGGGCCGTCACCAACCTGCTCGGCAAGGACCCGCGTCAGGCGTTCGACGAACTCGCCGGCCTCGGCCACGAACTCGTCCGCCTCCCACGGCTGTTGGCCGCGCGCAAGCGCCGCGCCAAGTCCCGGTCGGCGGACGCCCTGGACGACCGCACGCTCTTCCCGGCCCCCGGCGCCACCACCCGGCTGGCGGTCGAGGGCGTCATCGGCTCGCTCGGGATCGGGGGCGGCGACGACACCGGCGGCCGACACGGCTCGGCCGAGGCCGGCGGCGACGAGGACGCCGAGGACCTGGTCGTCGAGCAGTTCACGCTGCTCAAGAAGCTCGCCCGGCGCCCGGCGCCGGTGCTGTTCGCGGCCCTGCTGGTGTTCGCCCTGATCGCCTGCCGCGGCCTGCTCGCCGGCGGGGAACTGTTCGGTGGCGCCCTGCTGCCCGCGGCCGACGGGGCCGGCGGCCTCTGGTCGATGTACGCGGACTCCTGGCACCCGGTCGGCACCGGCTCCACCGCCGCCGCACCGCCGTACCTCGGCGTGCTCGCGGTGCTCTCCTGGCTGCTGTTCGACCACGCCGACCTCGCGCTCACCCTGCTCGTGGTGCTCGCCGTCCCGCTGTCCGCGGTCAGCGCCTACCTGGTGTCCCGGCCGCTGCTGGACTCCAAGCTGGTCCGCGCCTGGGCCAGCGCCACCTACGCGCTGCTGCCCGCCGCGACCGGCGCGCTCGCCCAGGGCCGGATCGGCACCGCCGTGCTCGCCGTGCTGCTGCCGCCGCTGGCCCGCGCCGCCGCCATCGCGGCCGGCCTCGGCATCCGCGACGAGAGCGCCGCCAAGGGCGCCCGCCCGGGCTGGCGCCCGGTCTGGATGACCGTCCTGCTGCTCACCCTGGCCACCGCGTTCGTCCCGATAACGTGGGCGCTCGCGGTGCCGCTCTGCCTGGCGATGCTGGTCGTCGCGGTGGTGCGCGGCGGCGCCTTCGGATCCGGCGGCGCTGCGCTGCGGCTGCTCGGCCTGCGCGTCCTGGTGATCCTGGCGGTGCCGGTCGCGGTGCTGGCCCCGTGGTCGCTCAAGGTGCTGTCGCACCCGCAGTGGCTGCTGCTGGAGGCCGGGCTGCCCGGCCTGCACGGCACCGGCGCGAGCGCGCCCGGCCTGCTGCTGGTCAACCCGGGCGGCGCCGGAGTGCCGCCGATCTGGCTCTCGGCGGGTGTCGTGCTGGCCGCGCTGGCCGCGCTGCTGCGCGCCGACCGCCGCCGCGCGGTGCTCGTGGCCTGGGGCGCGGCCGGCGCCGGCCTGGTCTTCGCGGTCGCGGTGGCGGGCACCTCCGTCACCCCGGCCTCCGGCGGCCCTGCGGTGCCCGCCTGGGCCGGCCCTGCCACCCTGATCGCCGGGATCGCCCTGCTGGCCGCCGCCGCGATCGGCGCCGACGGCGCCAACGCCCGCGTCGCCGGGATCGCCTTCGGCTGGCGCCAGCCGGTGGCCGCCCTGGTGGTGGCCGCGGCCGTCCTGGCCCCGCTCGGCACCGGCCTGTGGTGGGCGCTGACCGGCGCCGGCGGTCCGCTGCACCGCGGCCAGGCCGACCAGGTCCCCGCCTTCATCGCCGAGGAGGCCGGCACCACCGACCGGGCCCGCACCCTCGTCGTCACCGGCGACAGGAACGGCGGAGCGGTCCGCTACACCGTGCTGCGCGGCGCCGGTCTGACGCTCGGCCAGGCCGAGTCCACCGTCGACCCGGCGACCGGCACCCAGGACGGCCTGAACCGGATGGTCGGCAGCCTGCTGGCCGGCTCCGGCGCCGACCAGGCGAGCGCCCTGGCCGGCTACGGCATCGCCTACGTGCTGGTCCAGCAGCCGGTGATCGACGTCTACAAGGACGTCCTGGACACCACCCCCGGCCTGGTCAAGGCCAACCAGGACGGCGCCGCCGCGCTCTGGCAGGTCAACGGCGCCCCCGCGGTCCGCGCGGTGATCACCGCCCCGGGCGCCACCCCGGTGGTCGTCCCGTCCGGCACCCGCGACCTGTCCACCACCGTCCCGGCCGGCCCGGACGGCCGGGTGCTGCGACTCGCCGAGTCCGCCGCCCCGGAGTGGAAGGCCACCGTGGACGGCACCGCGCTGGAGCCCACCACGGTCGACGGCTGGGCGCAGGGCTTCAAGCTCCCGGCCGCCGGCGGCAAGCTGGCCGTCACCCGGGAGGGCGGCGCCGCCCACACCGGCTGGATCTGGGCCCAGGTGCTGCTCGGCCTCACCATCCTGGTGCTGGCCCTGCCCGGCCGCCGCAGCCACAAGGACGACGACCTGCCCGAGGAGGTGGTCGCCGCCGCCGCGCTGGCCGCCGCCCAGACGCAGGCCCCCGCGCCCGGCAGCCGCCGGGCCCGCCGGATGGCCGAGCGCGGCGAGGCCGGCGAGGGCACCGAGGGCGGCGCCGAGGAGTCCGGGGTGTACGACAGGCCGGGCGCGATCCCGGCCCAGCCGACCGCCGAGCCGCTGACCGGAGCCGTCCAGGCGGCCGCCGCCGTCCAGGACGCCGAGCAGTACAGCGACCCGTACCAGGCGTACCAGCAGGCCGACCCGTACAGCTACGACCAGTACGCGGCCCAGCAGCCGGTCGCCGCACCGTACGGCGGGCAGACGTACGACGGCTACCAGCAACAGCAGCAGGGCTACGAGCAGTCGTACCAGCCCGAGCAGCAGCCGTACGGCTACGACGCCCACGGGTACCAGGGTCACCAGCCGCAGCCGGACGGGCAGCCCTGGGGGCCCGGCGGGCAGCAGCCCGAGCCCTACTACGACCCGAACGACCCCAACGGCCCCGGCCGGTACCCGCACCAGCACGGATCGGGGAGCTGACCCGCGATGAAGAAGCCCGCGATGAAGAAGCCCGCGTTCAGGAAGAAGTCCGGCGCCGACGCGGCCGCCGAGCAGGCCGGGCCCGCCTTCGCGGCGGAGCCGTCCGGGCCGGCCCCGGCGGCCCGTCCGGGCCGCAGCCGGTTCGCCGCCGGGGCCGGCGGCGCGGCCAGGACCACCCCGTCGCTGCTCGCCGCGGCCGTGGTGCTCGCGGCGGTGTTCGGGATCGCCGAGGTGCGCCCGCCGGCCGCTCCGGCCAAGGCGGCCGCCGGCGTGGCGCCGACCACCGCGCAGGTGGAGCGGACGTCCGCGGTCTGCCCGCAGCCGCTCCAGGGCCTGACCGGCTCGACCACGCTCACCGCCTACACCCCGCCCGGGACGGGCTCCGCCACCGGCGGGGCCGGCTGGCTCTCCGACGCGGCCGCGCCCGCCGCGCCCACCGCCCAGCCGACCACCGCTCCGGCGGCGCCCGCCACCCCGGCGCCGACCGGCTCGGGCGCCCCCGCCGCCCCGGCCCAGGACAGGAACGCGGCACCCGCCGACGCCCGGCTGACCGTGCCCAAGCCCGGCACCCCGGCCACCGGCCCGGCCGCCAACGGCGACGCCGCGCCCGGCACCGGGGCCGTCGCCACCGGCGTCCTCGCCCCCGGCTTCACCGTCACCCAGAGCACGGTGGTCACCGAGCCACGCGGCCTCGGCCTGTCCGGCCTCACCTGCACCCCGGCCGGGACCGGCTTCTGGTTCGCCGGGGCCAGCACCGCCGCCGACCGGGTCGACTACGTCAGCCTGGTCAACACCGAGTCCTCCGCCGCGGTGGTGGACATCAAGCTGTACGGCGACAAGGGCCTGATCGACAACGACGCCGCCAACGGGATCACCGTCCCGCCCGGCAGCTCCCAGGCCATCCTGCTGTCGACCATCAGCAAGGGCGCGGTCGCCGACCTCGCGGTGCACGTGGTGGCGCGCTCCGGGCGGGTCGGGGCCGCGCTGCACGCCGCCGACAGCGGCAAGGGCGCCGACTGGGTCCCGGCCTCGGCCGACCCGGCCCCCGTCCAGGTACTGCCCGGCCTGCCCGCCGACACCGCCTCGGCCCGCCTGGTGGTCTGGGCGCCGCCGGAGGACGACGCCGACCTGAAGATCCAGCTGTCCGGCAAGAACGGCTGGTTCAGCCCGGCCGGCAACGAGTCGATCCACGTCAAGGCGGGCATGGTGGCCGCCGTCGACCTCGGCAAGGTCACCCGGGACGAGGTCGCCGGGCTGCGGCTGTCGCCCAGCGACGACAAGCACCGCACCCCGATCGTGGCCGGACTGCGGGTCGACCGGGCGGCGGCCAACGGCAAGACCGACGCGGCCTGGCTGGCCGGCAGCAACCCGGTCGGCGCCCGCGCCACCGTCGCCGACAACCGGGCCGGCGCCTCCACGCTCTACCTGACCTCCAGCGGCGACGCCGCCACCGTCCGGGTCACCGCCTCGGCCGGCAGCGGCGGCGGCACCCCGGCCACCAAGGAGGTCCAGGTCCCGGCCGGCGGCACGGTCGCCCTCCCGGCACCCGAGCCCGCCGGGCTGAACGGGACCTTCGCGCTCACCGTGGAGACCGTCTCCGGCGGCCCCGTGGTGGCCGCCCGGATGCTGTCCCTGCCGACGAAGGACGTGCCGATGTTCACCGTCCAGGCGCTGCGCGACGACCGCAGCACCGTCAAGGTCCCGCAGGCCGGTCAGGACCCGGGCGTCGTCCTGCGCTGAGCCGTCCCGCTCAGGGCGGACGACGGGGGCGGCACCACCGGGTGCCGCCCCCGTCGGGGTTCAGTCCTCGTCGTAGCGCGGGTCGATGGCGTCCGGCGACAGCCCCAGCAGCTCGGCGACCTGCTCGATCAGGATCTCGTGCACCAGCGCCGCGCGGTCCTCCCGGGTCTTCGCCCGGATCTCCACCGGCCGCCGGTACACCACGATCTGGCTCTTGCGCCCCTGCCCGCCCGGCGACACCCGCCCGAGCGGCACGCCGTCCTCGGGGTCGGCGCCGTCCGGCTCGTGCAGCGGCACCTCCTGCACGGCGAACTCCACCTCGATCAGCTGCGGCCAACGCCGCTCGAGGCGCTCCACCGACTCGCGCACGTAGTCGTCGAACAGTTCGGAGCGGGTGAGCGAGATCGGCACCTGGGGCGGCGCCAGCGGGCCGCGCAGGCCCCGCCCGTGCCGGTCGCGGTGCCGGGGGCGGCGCGCCGGGCCTGTCGATGACTGCGGTGCGGAGCTGTCCATATCACTGCCGAGGGTAGTCCTTGGACGGTCGGAAGTGGACCACTCCGACGGGGAATCACACGGGGCGCCGGATCCGCGGCCCCGGCGCCCGGAGGGCGACACGGCACCCCCTCCGGGCAGCCGGTCTTCGCTCCCCGGCGGGGAGTGCGGTACCGTCCACCCTCGTGAGCTCTGTACGTCGTTGTTCGCGGACCGCGTGCGGCCGGCCGGCCGTCGCGACGCTGACGTACGTCTACGCGGACTCCACCGCCGTCCTCGGCCCGCTCGCCACCTACGCCGAGCCGCACTGCTACGACCTGTGCGCCGAGCACGCCGAGCGCCTCACCGCCCCGCGCGGCTGGGAGGTCGTCCGGCTCGCCGCGGAGGCCGGGCCGCTGCGCCGCAGCAGCGACGACCTGGAGGCGCTGGCCAACGCCGTGCGCGAGGCCGCCCGCCCGCAGACCCACCGTCAGGGCCGGTTCCCCGAGGGCGAGTCCACCGAGGGCGGCCGCCGCGGCCACCTCCGGGTCCTGCGCTCGCCCGACAACTGATCCCTCACCCGGCACGGGGCGTTCGTCCGGCCCGGGTACGCTGCCCGTCTACCGTCACCGCGCCCGTCGACCGGACGCGCGGTGGCCCAGACGTATCGTGATCGGTCCTAAGACCAGGGTGGAGCCGCAGTGCGCGACCTCAAGCAGCTCGTGAAGGCGTACGACGTCCGGGGCGTCGTCCCGGACCAGTGGGACGAGAGCCTGTCCCGGGCCTTCGGTGCCGCGTTCGTGCAGGTCACCGGCGCGTCCGCGATCGTGGTCGGGCACGACATGCGGCCCTCCTCCCCGTCGCTGAGCCTGGCCTTCGCCGAGGGTGCGGCGGCCTACGGCGCCGACGTGGTGCAGATCGGGCTGTGCTCCACCGACCAGCTGTACTACGCCAGCGGCAAGCTCGACCTGCCCGGCGCGATGTTCACCGCCAGCCACAACCCGGCGCAGTACAACGGCATCAAGCTGTGCCGGGCCGGCGCCGCCCCGGTCGGCCAGGACACCGGCCTGGCCGAGATCCGCGAGCTGGTCGAGTCCTGGACCGCCGAGGACGACACCGTCACCGTCCCGGTCAAGGACGTGAAGCCGGGCGCGCTGTCCGCCCAGGACACCCTGCGCGGCTACGCCGACCACCTGCTGGGCCTGGTCGACCTCACCGGGATCCGCCCGCTCAAGGTCGCGGTGGACGCCGGCAACGGCATGGGCGGCCACACCGTGCCGACCGTCTTCGACGGCCTGCCGATCGAGCTCGTCCCGATGTACTTCGAGCTGGACGGCACCTTCCCGAACCACGAGGCGAACCCGCTCGACCCGAAGAACCTGGTCGACCTCCAGGCCAAGGTCCGCGAGGTCGGCGCCGACGTGGGCCTGGCCTTCGACGGCGACGCCGACCGCTGCTTCGTCGTGGACGAGCGCGGCGAGCCGGTCTCCCCGTCGGCGATCACCGCCCTGGTGGCCGTCCGCGAGGTCGCCCGCGCCAAGGCCGCCGGCGAGGCCGAGCCGACGGTCATCCACAACCTGATCACCTCCTGGACCGTCCCCGAGGTGGTCCGCGAGCTCGGCGCCAAGCCGGTGCGCACCCGGGTCGGCCACTCCTTCATCAAGCAGGAGATGGCCGAGACCGACGCCGTCTTCGGCGGCGAGCACTCCGCCCACTACTACTTCCGCGACTTCTGGCGCGCCGACACCGGCATGCTCGCCGCGCTGCACGTGCTGGCCGCGCTCGGCGGGCAGCCGGGCACGCTGTCCGCGCTCACCGCCGAGTACGACCGCTACGCCGCCTCCGGCGAGATCAACAGCACGGTGGCCGACCAGGCCGCCAGCACCGCCGCCGTCCGCGCCGCCTTCGCCGGCGGCGAGGGCACCACGGTGGACGAGCTGGACGGCCTGACCGTGGCCGGCCCGGACTGGTGGTTCAACCTGCGCGCCTCCAACACGGAGCCGCTGCTGCGCCTGAACGTCGAGGCCAAGGACCCGGCGAAGATGGCCGAGCTGCGCGACGGCGTGCTCGCCGTCGTCCGCGGCTGAGCCCCGAGGCCCGGGGGCCACGGTCCGAGCCCCGCGCCTGACCACGGGCCCCGGTGCCCCGGCCGGTAGGGTTTCCTATCGGCCGGGGCACCTCCGTGCCACCCCCGAACTTTGGAGAGCCCCATGAAGCTCGAATCCTTCCTGCTGGAGATCCTGGTCTGCCCGCAGTGCCGGGCCGCGCTCGCCGAGGGCGGCACCGAGGAGCAGCCCGAGCTGGTCTGCACCGGTGCGGACTGCGGCCTCGCGTACCCGGTCCGCGAGGGCATTCCGGTCCTCCTGGTGGACGAGGCCCGCCGCCCGGCGTGATCCTGGGGGCGAAGCCCCACCCCGACCGCCCGGCGCGCAGCGGAGCGCGCGCCCAGAGGACCGCAGCCGGAGGTTCGCCGCATGCTCGACGACACCCTGCTCGACGACCCGGCCGCGCTCCAGCGCGCCGACCACGACCGCGCCCTGCTGGCCCTGGCCGGCGCCGGCGCGCGGGTCCGCACCGCGTTGCGGCAGGCCGAGTCGGCCGGCCTCGACCGGCTGCGTCCGGACGGCCGTCCGCGCGCCGTCCTGGTCGCCGGGCACGGCAGCGCGCTGACCGCCGCCGAGATGCTGTCCGCGCTGGCCGGCACGGGCTCCCTGGTCACGGCGCTGCCGCCGACCGAGGCGGCCGCCCCGCGCGCCGACCGGGCCGGCGCCCGGCCCGCCTTCACCGCCGGGCTCGGCTGGCAGCTGCCCGGCTGGGCCGGCCCGCTGGACCTGCTGGTGATCAGCTCCGCCGACGGCGGTGAGCAGGGCCTGGTCAGCCTCGCCGAGCAGGCGTACGCGCGCGGCTGCGCGATCGTCGTCACCGCCCCGGCCGGCAGCGCGCTGGCCGAGGCCGCGCTGCAGGTGCGCGCGCTGCCGCTGCCGTTCACGGCCTCGGTGCTGTCCGAGGACCTCGCGCCCGTGCCGGCCGCCGAGCCGGACCTGCCGGCCGAGGACCCGGCGGCGCTCTGGTCCCACCTCACCCCGATGCTGGCGCTGGCCCAGAAGATCGGCCTCACCCAGCTCCCGTACGACGCGCTGCCGGCCGTCGCCGACCTGCTGGACGCCGCCGCGGTGCGCTGCCGCCCGGACGCCGCCGCGTACACCAACCCGGCGAAGGGCCTGGCCGCCCGGCTGGCCGGGACGGTCCCGCTGCTGTGGGCCGAGGGCCCGATCGCCGGGGCGGCCGCCGCCCGGTTCGCCGCCCAGCTGGCCGACCGGGCCGGGCGCCCGGCGTTGGCCGGGCCGCTGCCGCAGGTGCTCACCGCCCACCGCGGCATGTTCACCGGGCAGTTGGGCGCGGGCGCCGACCCGGACGACTTCTTCCGCGACCGGGTCGAGGAGCCGGACCCGCTGCACCTGCAGGTCCTGCTGCTGCGGCACGTCCCGGGCGCGGCCGGCCCGGTGGCGGAGGAGGGGCGGGACGGCCCGGTCGAGGTGCCGGAGGAGGACGCCGGGCCGCGCAGCTTCGGCGTCACCCGGGCGCACCGGCTGGCCGCCGCCCACGACGTCCGGCTGACCGAGTACGCGAGCACCCGGCCGGACGCGCTGCACGCGCTGGCCGACCTGGTCGCGCTGACCGACTTCGCCGCCGTCTACCTGGGGCTCGCGGCCGCGCAGTCCTGAGGTGGTCGGTCGGACGGGACTTCCCGGCCGGTACGGTAAGCGCTCGACGACGCTGACCGACCCGTGAGGAAGAAGAGGCATGAGTACCGAAGGCGGCACCAAGGCACTGATCGCGGCACTGTCCGCGAACCTGGCGATCGCGGCGGCCAAGTTCACCGCCTTCGGCTTCACCGGCTCCTCCTCGATGCTCGCCGAGGGCGTGCACTCGGTGGCCGACTCCGGCAACCAGGTGCTGCTGCTGATCGGCGGCAAGCGGGCGCGCCGGGAGGCCGACGAGGAGCACCCCTTCGGGTACGGCCGCGAGCGCTACGTGTACGGATTCCTGGTGGCCATCGTGCTGTTCAGCGTCGGTGGCCTGTTCGCGATCTACGAGGGCTGGCACAAGATCAGCCACCCGGAGGCGCTGGACGCCTGGGGCTGGGCGATCGGCGTGCTGATCTTCGCGATCGGCATGGAGGGCTGGTCCTTCCTGACGGCGATGCGGGAGTCGGAGAAGGCCAAGGGCAAGCAGAGCTGGACCCAGTTCATCCGCACCGCCAAGGCGCCGGAGCTGCCGGTGGTGCTGCTGGAGGACGCCGGCGCGCTGATCGGCCTGGTGCTGGCGCTGTTCGGCGTCGGGCTCACCGTGATCACCGGTGACGGCGTCTGGGACGGCATCGGCACCCTGTGCATCGGCGTCCTGCTGGTGGTGATCGCCGTGGTGCTCGCCCTGGAGACCAAGTCGCTGCTGCTCGGCGAGTCGGCGAACAAGGATTCGGTGCGCCGGATCCGGGAGGCGCTGGTGGACGGCGAGACCGTCACCGGGGTGATCCACATGCGCACCCTGCACCTCGGCCCCGAGGAGCTGCTGGTCGCCGCCAAGATCGCCGTCAACGCCGAGGACAGCGCCGCCCGGGTCGCGGAGGCGATCGACGCGGCCGAGGAGCGGGTGCGAGCGGTCGTCCCGATCGCCCGGGCGATCTACCTGGAGCCCGACGTCTACAGCGCCGAGAAGGCCGCGGCGGGCGACGACCCGGCCGCCACGCCCGGCGGCCCGGGCCCCGGCGGCGAGCACTGAGCCGTCCCCCGGCCACGGCCGGGGGACCGTCACGGGCCCGGCTCGGGCCCGGTCGGACCGCAGGCCGAAATCGGTCATCGGCGGACGGCCGACGGGGCCGTCGGTGTAGATTCGTCACCAGAGCCAGAACGTCGCTGCTGATGGCGGTCGATCGGCGGTCCGCACCCGTAGGGTGTGCGCCGGTCGAGGGAGAGAGGTCCTCCGACGGTTTGTGCTGCGCAACGGGAGGCCGGTCCGGCGCGGATCCGGCGGTCCCGGCGTGGCCGTGCACCCGTACGGCCTGACGCGCGCGAAGCACGCCCGGACCTTTGGCCCCACCCCATCAGCGAGGAGCAGACGCATGTCGACCGACATCACCGGTGACTTCAAGGTCGCCGACCTTTCCCTGGCGCCGTTCGGCCGCAAGGAGATCCAGCTGGCCGAGCACGAGATGCCCGGCCTGATGGCGATCCGCGCCGAGTACGCCGAGTCGCAGCCGCTGGCCGGCGCCCGCATCACCGGCTCGCTGCACATGACCGTGCAGACCGCCGTCCTGATCGAGACCCTGACGGCGCTCGGTGCCGAGGTCCGCTGGTGCTCCTGCAACATCTTCTCCACCCAGGACCACGCGGCCGCGGCCATCGCCGTCGGCCCGGAGGGCACCCCGGAGAACCCGCAGGGCGTGCCGGTCTTCGCCTGGAAGGGCGAGACCCTGGACGAGTACTGGTGGTGCACCGAGCAGGCCCTGACCTGGCCTGACGGCAAGACCCCGAACATGATCCTGGACGACGGCGGCGACGCCACCCTGCTGATCCACAAGGGCGTCGAGTTCGAGAAGGCCGGTGCCGCTCCGGACCCGTCCACCGCGGACAACGACGAGTTCCGGATCATCCTGGAGCTGCTCAACCGCACCCTCAAGGACACCCCGAACAAGTGGACCGAGGTCGCCTCCACGATCAAGGGCGTGACCGAGGAGACCACCACCGGTGTCCACCGCCTGTACGAGATGCACCGTGACGGCAAGCTGCTGTTCCCGGCCATCAACGTCAACGACGCCGTCACCAAGTCGAAGTTCGACAACAAGTACGGCTGCCGCCACTCGCTGATCGACGGCATCAACCGCGCCACCGACGTCCTGATCGGCGGCAAGGTCGCGGTCGTCTGCGGCTACGGCGACGTCGGCAAGGGCTGCGCCGAGTCGCTGCGCGGCCAGGGCGCCCGCGTGATCATCACCGAGATCGACCCGATCTGCGCGCTCCAGGCCGCGATGGACGGCTACCAGGTGACCACCCTGGAGGACGTCGTCTCGATCGCCGACATCTTCATCACCACCACGGGCAACAAGGACATCATCCTTGCCTCGCACATGGAGCAGATGAAGCACCAGGCGATCGTCGGCAACATCGGTCACTTCGACAACGAGATCGACATCGCGGGCCTGGCGAAGCTGCCCGGCATCGTGAAGACCGAGGTCAAGCCGCAGGTCCACGAGTGGCGCTTCGCCGACGGCCACACCATCATCATGCTGTCCGAGGGCCGCCTGCTGAACCTGGGCAACGCGACCGGCCACCCGTCCTTCGTGATGTCCAACTCCTTCGCCAACCAGACGATCGCCCAGATCGAGCTGTTCACGAAGACCGAGCAGTACCCGATCGGCGTCTACGTGCTGCCGAAGCACCTGGACGAGAAGGTCGCCCGCCTGCACCTCGACGCGCTGGGCGTGAAGCTGACCACCCTGACCCAGGAGCAGGCCGACTACATCGGCGTTCCGGTCGAGGGCCCGTACAAGGCCGAGCAGTACCGCTACTGACCGGTTGACGGTCCGACGGCCGGCGCCTCCTCTCCGGGGGCGCCGGCCGTCGGCGTGTGCGGGGCGCGTCAGCGGGCCCAGGACGCCTCGTCCGCGCCGAGCACGTCGAACCGTTCGAGCAGGCCGGCGAGCCCGCCGGCCGCCTGGACGGAAGCGGCCTGTGCCGCGGTGCCGTTGGCGCAGAGCCGGACGCCCTTCGCGACCCGGCACACCGGGGTGCCGCCGTTCGGCCGGCCGTCCGCGAACGTCCCGAAGCCGTCCGGCTGGATCGTGACGCTCAGCCACTTGTCGTCGACGGTGTACGACAGGATGGCGCTCCACTTGGGCTCGGAGTCCTTGCTGGGCCGGTGGACCTCGGCGGTCCGCAGCCTGAGGTCGGCGGGCACGCCGGTCGGCCGCACCGGGAACGGGACGTCCGAGGTGCCGAACCGGACGTCGGCGGCGACCCGGAGCAGGTCGTCCTGGATCTTCGACCCCAGCCACACCGTGGCGCGCAGTTCGGCCCAGCGGCCGGATTCGGTCAGCCAGCGCAGGCCGGTCGTGGTTCCCGACGCGTCGGTGACCAGCCAGCGGGCCTCCCGGCCGGCGACCGCGGGCGCGGTGACGGTGTGCGTACCGGGGGCGACGGACTCGCCGGGGCCGCGCAGCAGTTCCAGCTTCAGGTCGGGGACCGCGTTGAGGACGGCGGTCGTGGTGGCCGCGGTCGCGACGGACCGGCCGTCGCTGTTCGCGTAGCCGACGGCCGGGTGGGCCAGCCACTGCGGAAGCCAGCCGAAGCGGACCTCCGTGCTCAGCGGACCGGTGGCGGCCGCCGGGGTCGGTGCGGCGGTCGGGGACGGCGTGATCGAGGCCGGTGCGGTGGGCGCGGGGACGGCCGGTGCGGGCGGGCCCCCGGCCGGGCGCAGCAGCAGCACCCCGGCCAGGACGGCGGCGGTCGACCCGGCCACCACGCCGATCATGGCCTGCCGGCGGCGGCGCAGCCGGACCCGCCCGCGGGCGATCACGGCCGAGGCGTCGAGTGCGGGGGGCGGCGCCGGGGCCTCGGCGAGGGCGCTCAGCCGGGCGGTCAGATCACGCTGCTCGTGCGTCCTCATGGCGTCCTCTCGGCGGTGGTGGGACGAGGGGTGAGGGTCGTCCGGAGGGTGGCGAGAGCGCGTGAGGTCTGGCTCTTCACATTGCCCGAGGAGCAGCTCATCGCATCGGCGGTCTGATCGACCGTGAGATCGCAGTAGTACCGGAGCACCACGGTGGCCCGCTGCCTGGGCGGCAGCGCGGCCAGCGCCTCGCGCAGGTCGAGGTTGGCGTCGAGGTCGGCGGCCACCGACGCGACGTCCACCGGCGTCGCGGTCCGCGAGATCCGCCGCCACCAGGAGGTGCGCTGCTCGGCGAGGAAGGTGTTGACCAGCACCCTGCGGGCGTAGCCGTCCAGGTTCTCCACCCGGCCGGCCCGTGACCAGTTCACGTACAGCTTGGTCGCGCACTCCTGCACCAGGTCGTCGGCCCGGTGCCAGTCCCCGCACAGCAGATAGGCGACCTTGCGCAGCCAGCCGCTCCTGGAGGCCACGTACTCCGTGAACTCCACGTCGCGCGTCTGCTTCGCCATCCGCACCCCCTCTCGTCGTGGTGGCGACGCGCCGCCGCGCCGTCCGCCGCTCTAATGCGGGCGCCGGCCGGAAGGTTGCACGCGGAGCGCGCACGCGGCGCACGTAGGCTTTCCGGCATGCCCAACGGCCGGTACTCGCTCCATGACCCTCATGACCACGTCCTGCTCGGGGAGGAGCGCTTCAGCTGCGCCCCCGGGGCGGCCGGCTGGCGGTACGTCTCCAAGACCTACGCGCCGGACGGCCGGGTGCTCGGCAGCACCGACCTCACGCTGGACTCGCGGGCCCGGCCGCTGCGGATGGAACTGCGGGCCGGCGGCTGGCAGGTGCGCGGCGGGGCGGTGGACGGGGTGGCCTGGGTCCGTACCGACGCGGCCGACCCCGGCGGCGAGCACGCGGTGGAGGGCCACGACCGGGCGCACGCCTTCACCGGCCGCTCGCCGGGCTTCCTCGTCGCCACCGCCCGGCTGCTGCGGCTGCGGGAGGGGGCGAGCGCGCGGGTGCGGCTGGTGGCCTTCACCGAGCCGGTGCTGGCGCCGCGCACCCTCGACCAGGGGTGGCTGCTGGAGGGCGTCGACACCCACGAGACGGATTCGGGGCCGCTGCTGGTCGAGCGGTACCAGGTGGCGGACCTGGAGACGGGCGAGCAGCAGGTCGTGCACCTGGCGGGGGACGTGGTGCTGGCGGCGGAGGGGATCGAGCTGGAGGAGCTGGAGTCGCCGCCGAACGCCTGGCGGGTGGGGGCAGAGGAGGAGTAGCGGGCCCGTACGGGCGTGGTGGCCGGGCTTCAGGCGGGCGGACCTCAGGCGGGCCGGCTTCAGGCGGGCGGGCCTTAGGCGGGCCGGCTTCAGGCGGGCGGGGCAAAGCCGGTGTCGGCGGCGGGCTTGTCGAGGGACGGGGCCGGCGGTGCGGCGGGCGGGGCCGGCGCGGCCGGGGCCGCGGGTACGGCCGGCGGCATGGGAGCGGGCTGCTGCTGCGGCGGCAGACCGAGGACCCGGGTGGGCCGACCGGCCGGGACCGTCGGAGCCGGCACAGGAGCCGGCGCCTGGGCGGGGACCGGCTGAGCGGGTACCGCCCCGGCGGGTATCGGCCCGGCCGCCCACTGCTGTTCCCGGGCCCGCGTCCACTCGCGCCGCTGGCGCTCGGTGAGCACCGCGCCCAGGTACGCCGCCGGGTGCAGCCCCGGCGCGACCGGGTGGCCGATCTTGGCGGACAGGCCCCCGGCCAGCCGGGTGGACATCTGGTTCATCACCGCGGGGTCCAACTGGCCCACCCGGCCGAGCAGTTGGCGGATGGCAAGCCAGAGCGGCTCCGGCACGGCGGACAGGTCCATCGCGACCAGCTCGTGGCCCATCGCCTGCAGCAGCTGCGGGTGCACGGGCGGCAGCGAGGCGGCGGAACCGCCCGCACCCGGGGTGCGCTCGCGGACGACCACCGTCCCGGCGAAGATGTCGCCGAGCCGCTTGCCGTCCGAGTGCACCGCCGAGGTGATCACGGCCGGGGCGCCGGTCAGCACGATCATCTCGAAGAAGCCGACCAGTCCGCGCACCAGCGAGTGCCGGAACCGCACCGGCCCGCCGTCGGTGCGCACCACCCGCAGACCGAGCGCGGCCTTGCCGAGCGAGCGGCCGCGGGTGAGGGTCTCGATCATCACCGGCACGGCCACCATGAAGAACACCGTCAGGCCGATCATCGTGGCGGCCAGCGCGGCGTTGTCGAGGCCGATCAGGGCGACGCTCAGCACCAGCGTGAACACCAGCAGGGCGGCGAACTCCACCAACAGGTCGATCACGATCGCCAGGGCCCTGCTCGGAAGCTTCGCCGTCTGGAGGCCGAGAACGACCGCCTCACCCGTCACCAGGTCGCTCAAGACACCTGTCCGTTCACGTTCTTGGAGCCCGTACGGCTCGCCCATGGAGATCCACCCCTGGGACAACGGCTGCACCCGGGGGAGGCAGTCACCCCGGACCGGCTCCCCCCGTGACCCGCTCTCCGCAGTCTGATCCGCAGCCGCCAACATACGGGGCCCGGCGGGCGCACGGGAAGTGAGATCCCGACGGCCCGGGCGGCAGTCCCTGCTGGCATGCTGGGCCGCACGCGTCCGCCCGGACCCGCCGGCCCGGACCGCCAGCCTGGACCCACCCGCCCGCCCGCGCACGTCCGCGCCCGCCGCCGATCATGGAGCCGCCGAAATGGACCTGGACGTCTTCGTCGCCACCCACCAGGGGGAGTGGGCCCGGCTGGACGCCCTCGCCCGGCGGCGCCGGCTCAGCGGCGAGGAGGCCGACGAGCTGGTCACGCTCTACCAGCGCGCCACCGGACACCTCGCCAAGGTCCAGGCCGCCGCGCCCGAACCGGCCCTGGTGAGCCGGCTGACCGGCCTGGTCTCCCGCGCCCGCAGTGCGGTGACCGGAGCCCGGACCAACGGCTGGCAGGACGTCGCCCGCTACTACACGGTGAGCTTCCCGGCCGCGCTGTACCGCGCGCGCCGCTGGTGGGTGCCGGTGGCGATCGTCTCGATGGTCGCCACCGTCCTGCTCGCGTGGTGGGTCGCCACCCACCCGGAGGTCCGCAACAGCCTGGTCGCACCCGAGCACCTCCAGGAGCTGACCCGCCCCGGCGGCCAGTACGAGACGTACTACTCGGACCGGCCGGCCAGCTCCTTCGCGGCGCAGGTCTGGACGAACAACGCCTGGATCGCCGTGCAGTGCCTGCTGTTCGGGATCGCGCTGGGCATTCCGGTGCTCTACGTGATGTGGACCAACGCGGTGAACCTCGGCGTCGGCGTCGGGCTGATGGCCTCCGCCGGTCGCCTCGACGTCTTCCTCGGCCTGCTCATCCCGCACGGCCTGCTGGAGCTGACCGCGGTCTTCGTGGCCGGCGGCCTCGGCCTGCGCCTCGGCTGGACCGTCATCGACCCCGGCCCGCGGACCCGCTCGGTGGCACTGGCGGAACAGGGCCGCGCGATCATCGGCATGTCGATCGGCCTGGCGACGGTACTGGCGGTCTCCGGCGTCCTCGAAGCCTTCGTGACCCCGTCCGTCCTGCCGACCTGGGCCCGCATCTCCATCGGCGTGCTCGCCGAGGCGGCCTTCCTCGTCTACGCCCTGGTGCTGGGCCGAAAGGCCGCCGAGGACGGCGAGTCCGGTGATCTGGACGCGGCCGACCGGGCGGACCTCCAGCCCGTCGCGGCCTGAGCCGATGTGATCAACAGGCTCCTGACCTGCTACTCTTCTTCTCACCCCGACCAAACCATTGACGTGGTGTGGGTGGGCTAGTAGATTTGAACGGTTGGGACTGACTGGACAACAGTCGGGCCCGGGCGTTAGTGTCTACGACACCGCCGAATCGAGGCGAGCGCGTTTCACGAAATGCGCGCCCTCCGACGAAGCAAATCCCACGGACTGAGCACTCCGAAAGCCTTGATAGGCTTCGGAACGAAGTTCGCAGGAAATCCCGCCAGCGGGAATCGGATGAATGAAGTCCCGGTAAACGGAGCGGAAAACATCTGGTAAGCTGGAAACACGAAAGAACGAAGCCCGGAGGGCCTGCTGGAAGGCAGTCCGAAGGAAGCGTCCGTTCCTTGAGAACTCAACAGCGTGCCAAA
>NZ_JBICYZ010000083.1:0-44185 GCF_043201465.1 Kitasatospora sp. NPDC048298 | reverse complement strand
TTTTTCGGGGCGGGCCACACCACCCCCGGGGGGGGCGGGGGGGGGGGGCACCCCCCCCCCCCCCCCGGGCCCCCCCCGCGGGGGGGGGCGGGGGGGGCGGGGGCCCCCCCCGCTACTCCCTACCCGTACCGCCCACACCGTCACCCGATCCCCCGGCGGCCGGGGCCGCCCACTGGCCGTCGACGAGCGCACCGGCACCTCCGTTCCCTACCCGGGGCTGCCCGACTCGGAGCGCCGGAAGGCGTCGACAACTGCCGTGCGGGGAAAGGCCCGTCCTCCCGGTGGGGCGGGAGGACGGGCCCGGGTGGAAGGACGGACCGGAGCGGTCAGTGGCGGGTCAGCGGCGGGAGGGGCCGCTCGTGGTCGGGCGAGGTGACGAGGACCGGGCCGGTACTCGAGGGGGTGGTGCCGGCGCGGACGGGCAGGCCGCCCGGGACGGCGTACATCGCCTCGTCGAAGGCCCGGCCGTCGGCCGGGGCCCTGCCGACCGCGAAGACCGCCACCGCCCTGCCGTCGAGGACGGAGGTGGAGAGGTAGTCGCCGACCATGCTGCCCCCGGTGGTGGCGGCGATCCGGGACAGCGGCATCGGGCCGGCGACGGTCAGCGGTGTGCTCCAGGTGGCGCCGCCGTTGGCGGAGGAGACGAAGCCGACCTCCAGCCGGCAGGTGACGTCGGTGCAGTCGGCCTCCGGGTAGAAGTAGTAGTACAGCCCGAGCTTGGCGGTGGGGCCGGCGGTGGCGCGGTCGACGCCGAGGCCGGGCAGGAAGTGGTCGGCGCCGCTGGTGGTGGGGTCGATCGGCACCCTGGTCACGGCGGACCAGGTGGTGCCGTCGGGCGAGGTCGCGTAGACGATGTCGTTGGCCGAACAGCCGGCGCGGAAGCGGCAGTCCTGCCAGGCGACGTAGACCCTGCCGTCGGCGTCGATCTCCGCCGAGGGCAGGCCCTCGCCGTCGCGCAGGCCGCCCGCGACCTCGTGCGCGGAGACGTCCGCGACCAGGACCGTGGCGCCCCAGGACCTGCCGCCGTCGGTGGAGGTGAAGGAGCGGATCGAGGTGGTGTCGGTCGAGAAGGGGACCACGACCGTGCCGTCCGGCCGCACCAGCGGCTGGCCGCCGAGGCCCAGGTTGACGCCGGACGGGGAGGCCGGGGCGGACCAGGTGGTGCCGCCGTCCCGCGAGACGGACATGACCATCAGGTCGTCGGAGGACGGGATGTCGACCTCGATGTAGCAGGTGCCGAAGTGGCGGCTGGTCGGAGTGTTGTCGCAGACGATCCACTCCTTGTCGTAGGCCTGGCCGTCGAAGCCGACCGCCGGCACCGGGTCCCGCCAGCTCCGGCCGTCGGCGGAGCGGCTGACGGTCACGCCCACGGGGTTGCGCCCCGAGTCGATGACCAGACCGGCGACCATCCAGGTGCCGTGCCTGGCGTCGTAGGCGACCGACGGGTCGGAGGCGCGGGCCCAGCGGCCGCCCTGCTGGACGGTGATGCCGGGCAGGATGCCCTGCCGCCAGCTGACGCCGCCGTCCATCGAGGTGCTCCAGCCGAGGCCGGCCGCGCCGCCGTCGACGAACCGCCCGACCTGGAAGGAGGAGACGATCGTGCCGCCCTGGGCGAAGGTGTCGGGCTCCACCTCGGTGGCGTGCTGGCTGCCGGTGTCGGTGAGCGGATCGGCGCTCACCCGGACCAGGCTCGGCCCGACGGCGGCGACTCGGGCTGGGGCAGCCGAGGTGGGGGTGGCGGCGCTCGCGGCCGCCGGCGCGGTGCTCCAGACGGCGCCGGCCAGGGCGAGGGCGGCGGCCGCGACGGCGGCGAACGGCCGCCGCCAGGGGGTGGGGGTGCGCGGGTGCTTCATCCGAAGCTCCTTTGCGTGGGGGTGGGAGTACGGACGACGGGGGCGGGCGCGGTCCGGGGGCACGGCGCCCACCCCGGCTGGTGCGTACGGTCAGCAGAGCGCGGCAGCGTCGGACCGAGCGTCCGGGGATGTCCGACGGTGATGGCGGCCGTCCTCCGGACCCGGCCGGAGGAGGCCATGCGGCAGCCGGAAAGCGCCCGGCCGACGAGAAGTGGAGGACCTTCGTGCGGAAGCGCACGTATGTCCGCAAATCGGTAGTGTGAGCCCGGCCATGACATCACACAAGACATGTGACCGAACTCACAGAAAATCAGGCCGGACACCCATCGCCCGGATCTCCGGGGCGAATACCGATGGCTTGTCATCCGTTTTCGGCGGCCCGGACGTCCTGGGGACATGAAGCGCGAATCGATCCGCCCGGGGGGCTCCGGGCCCGACCCGTTCGACGAGTTCGTCGCAGCGCGGTACCAGGCCCTGCTCCGGGGGGCCTACTTGATCACGGGGGACGTCCACGACGCCCGCGACCTGCTGCACGACGCCCTGGCCCAGGTGTACCCGAAACGTTCGGCGATCCGGGACGTGGCGGCGACCGAGGGGTACGTCCGCAGGACGATGGTCCGCACCCACGTGTCGCGATGGCGGCGGACCAGACGCGAGGTGCTCACCTCCGCGCTGCCGGACGGGCCGGCGGTTCAGGAGGCCGAGCGGGACGACGAGCTGGCGGCGGCACTGGCCGGGCTGCCGCGACGGCAGCGGGCGGCCGTGGTGCTGCGCTACTACTTGGACCTGCCGGTGGCGCAGGTGGCGGAGGAGCTGGGGTGTTCGGTGCCCACGGCGAAGACCCACCTCGCGCGCGGAATCAAGGCGCTTCGACAGGAGATGGAACCGGTGAGGGAGTTGGTGAGTCGTGAGCGCTGAGGACAGGTTCGAGGAGGAGCTGGTCACCCGGCTCGGAGCGCATGCCGCGGGCATCGGCGGCAGCCCGCCGCTGGCCGAACTGCACGAGGCCGGCCGGCGCCGGGCCCGACGGCAGGCGGTCGTGCGGGGGGTGACGGCAGTGGCGGTGCTGGCCGTCGGAGCGGGGGCGTTGACGCAGCTCGTCGGCGGCCTCGGGGCCGGCCGCACGGGGGCGGCCGGCGTGGGCCTGGGCACGACGAGCCCGTCGCCGAGCGCGACGATGCCGGGACGCGTGACCGTGATGCTGAACTGCACGAACGGGCCCTCGTCGATGCGGACGCCGGGCTGGCACCAGCACGACTCCCGGCTGCCGCCGAGTCCGCCGTCGGGCCTCCCCTCGGACGGGACGCCGTCGTCCGGCCTTCCGGCGACGGACCGGCCCTCGTCGGGGATGACGTCGACGGGCGATCCGACGACCGGCGGCCCGACGACCGGGGCCCCGACAACCGGCGGCCCGACGACCGCGGCCCCGACCTCCGACGCCCCGTCCACGCCCGGCTCGTCGTCGACCTGGCCCACCGCCTCGGGCTCGCTGTCGCCGTCGCCGTCGTCAGCGTCAGCGTCAGCGTCAGCGTCGATGTCGGAGGATCCGGCGGAGCTCACCTTGAACCGGGCCGGTCAGGCCATCGAGGGACTGGCGATGACCGACTACCCGGACCAGTACTTCGGCACCTGCCGCGACCGGAACACGAACACGCTGTACGTGATGCGCGTCCCCGGCGGCGGCCTGGACGCCGCCGTGACCCGCATGGCGGCGCCCACGGTGAAGGTGGCGTTCGCCGACGCCGCCGGCTCCCGTGGCCAGCTCATGACGTTCCTGAACCGGATCCGCGCGGACACCGAGGAGTGGCGGGCCAAGGGCGTGGAGATCGAGGCCCTGACACTCGCCATCGACGGTAGCGGCGTGATCGTCGACACCCCGCAGTGGCAGTCCGCGGCGGCGGACATCAAGGCGAAGTACGGTCCCCTGGTGGCCGAGGTCCGCTGACGACTGGCGCCGTAACACCCCTTGCCGTCAAGGGACTTGACGCCAGGAACCACAGCACCTGGCCGGCGGACCACCGGACCGCCGGACCACCCGCTGACGGCAGGCCCCGCACCCCCATGTGCGGGGCCTGCCGGTGCTGCACCGGTGCCCGGCCAGGCGTCCCCGTCAGGCGTCCCGGAGAGGCCTCAGGAGACGAGCACCTCGTCCTCGCGCGCACCGGCCACCGGAGCGGCGACGGCACGCTTCCGGCCGAGGCCGAAGGCGGTGACGACCGCCCCGAGGAGCACCGCGCCCACCGGCACGGCGAGCGCCGCGTGGAAGCCGTCCAGCTTGTCCCGGACGGTGCCGTCGGCCTTGGTGGCGGCCAGGTTGACGGTGGTGACGACGGAGAGGCCGAGCGCCGCACCGAACTGGAACGAGGTGTTGACCAGGCCGCCGGCCAGGCCCTGCTCGGCCTCCTCGATCCCGTCGGTGGCCGCGATGGTGAGCGGGCCGTAGGCGAGCGAGAAGGCCATGCCGGTGAGGATCATGGTCGGGAACATCGCCGCGTAGCTCCAGTCGAGGCCCACCGGCAGGAACAGCGCGTAGGACACCGCGGCCAGCAGGAAGCCGCCGAGGATGACCTTGACGTTGCCGAACCGGTCGACCAGCTTCGGGGTCAGGGTCGGGGCGAGGATCGCGTCGCATCCGACCGCCAGCAGGGCGAGACCGGTCTGCAGCGGGCTCCAGCCGCGCAGGTCCTGGAGGAACAGGGTGACCACGAACTGGAAGCCGAAGAACGAGCCGGCGAAGAGCATCGCACCGAGGTTGGCGCGCACCAGCGGGCCGGAGCGCAGGATGCCCAACCGCACCAGCGGCGTGGCCGAGCGCCGCTCGGCGACGACGAACAGCACCAGTAGGAGCAGACCGCCGCCCAGGATCGCCAGGGTGACCCCGAGCTCGGCGTCGGACTCGCCGAAGCGGACCACGGCGTAGACGAGCAGCAGCATCGCGCCGGTCGCCGTGATCGCGCCCAGGACGTCGAACCGCTCGCTCGGGTCGCGCTGCGGCGGCGCCTCCCGGGGGATCAGCACCAGGGCCCCGAGCAGGATCGATCCTGCCAGTATCACCGGGGCGAAGAACACCCAGCGCCAGCTGATCCCGGTGAGCAGACCGCCGACCACCAGGCCGAGCGAGAAGCCCGCCGCGGCAGTGCCCGCGTAGAGCAGCAGGGCCCGGTTGCGCTGCGGGCCCTCCGCGAAGGAGGTCGTGATGACGGCCAGGCCGGCCGGCGTCATGAAGGCCGCCGACAGACCGGTCACGAAGCGCGCGAGGATCAGGATCCAGCCCTCGGTGGCGAATCCGCCGAGACCGGAGAAGAGCACGAAGGTGGTCAGCCAGAACAGGAACATCCGCCGGCGGCCCAGAAGGTCGGCGGTGCGGCCGCCCAGCAGCATGAAGCCGGCGTAGCCGAGGACGTAGGCGCTCAGCACCCAGCTGAGCGCCCCGGTGGACATGCCCAGGTCGGCGCGGATGGAGGGCAGCGCCACGTTGAGCATCGCGACGTCGATGCCCTCCAGGAAGATGGCGCCGCACAGGACGATCAGTACGCCCAGGGATCGGCCGGTGATCCGGCCTGAGTCGCCTTCCGGCGATGCGGTTCGGGTTGACACGGAGCTCTCCTTGCGAGGCGTCACGGAGCCCGGGACCGGACGGCCGGGGTCGGTTCCCGCACGGCCTGCCAGTTCCCTCTTGTAAGCAGTCGCCATCCTGCGGCAGCATGAGGAACCGTGGAAGAAGGCACTTCGAAGTTACCGACGCACTGCACGGATACCGACGGCGACTACGCGGTCCTGCAATGGGACACGCGTGAGGACTGCGAAGTCCGCCAGATCCTCGACCGGATCGCCGACAAGTGGTCGCTGCTGGTCATCGCCCTGCTGGACCGGCGCTCCCTGCGCTTCACCGAACTGCGCCGTGAGATCGACGGCATCAGCCAGCGGATGCTCACCGTGACGCTCCGCCAGCTGGAGCGGGACGGCCTGGTCAGCCGCACCGTGCATCCGGTGGTCCCGCCCCGGGTGGACTACGAACTCACCCCGCTCGGGCGCACCCTGCACTCGACGATCCAGTCCCTGGTGGTGTGGACGGAACAGCACCAGAACGAGATCGCCAGGGCCCGTTCCCGCTACGACATCCGGTCCGACGCGTCCTGACTCCCGGCGTCCTCGGTGGTGCCGGCCGGGCCCTCGCCCTCGACCGGGCGCGGCGGGTCGGCCCCACCCGACAAAAGCGGAACCGCCGTACGCCGTACGCACCATGATCAGGCGAGGTCGCGCACGCGGCGGATCGGGCCGACCAGCAGGATCGCCGGGCCCGCCAGGCCGCACACGGCCAGCACCACCAGGGCCGTGCGCGGTCCCCAGGCGGTGGAGGCCGCGCCGGCCAGCAGCGCGCCGACCGGGGTGGCGCCCCAGGAGACGAACCGGACGGTGGCCATCACCCTGGGCAGCAGCTCCGTCGGGGTGTGGGCCTGCCGGTGGGTGCGGGCGACGATGCTGGTGACCACGACGCCCGCCGAGAAGCCCGCGTTGCCGACGGCGAAGACCAGCGCCGCCCAGCCCGAACTCGCCGCCGGGAGAAGGAAGGTGAAGAGCGCGGCCAGCAGCGCCGCCCACCGCAGGGCGCCGCCGCCGCCGATCCTGGACACCACCCGGGGTGTGAGGGCGGCGCCGGCCAGGCTGCCCAGGCCGCCGGTGGCCATCAGGGCGCCGACGGCGGCGGCCGGCGCGTCGAGGGTGTCGATCAGGAACACCGGGGTGAGCGTCATCAGCCCGCCCGCGACGAAGTTGACGACGGCGGCGTCCGCGGCGCACGGCCCGATCACCGGGTGCCGGGTGACGAAGTGCCAGCCCTCGCCGATCTGTTCCCGCATCCCCGTGCCGGCCGGCCGCCCGACGGGCCGCTCCGCGCGCGGCAGGCTGCGCAGCAGGGCGGCCGAGACCAGGTAGCTGACCGCGTCCAGCACCATCGCGGCCGCACCGCCGACGAGTTGGACCAGGACCCCGCCGAGCGAGGGGCCGGCCAGCTCGGTCGCGGCGCTGCTGCCGGAGAGCAGGCTGTTGCGGGCGGTCAACTCCTCCTTGGCGACGATCGAGGGCAGGAAGGTGGAGTTGCCGACGTCGAAGACCACGCTCGCCAGCCCGACCAGCAGGGCCACCGCGACCAGGTGCGGCAGCCCGAGCACCCCCAGCGCGGCCGTCACCGGCACCGTGGCCACGGCCAGCGCGCGCACCAGGTCCATCACCACCTGGGTGCCGCGCAGCGGGAGCCGGTGGACCAGGACGCCGGCCGGCAGCCCGACCAGCAGCCAGGCCAGGTACCCGGCGCCGGTGACCAGGCCGACCTGCCAGGCCGTCGCGTGCAGGGTGAGCACGGCGATCAGCGGCAGGGCGACGGCGGTCACCTGGTCCCCGAGCCGGCTCACCAGCGATCCGGTCCAGTAGCGCCGGAACACCCCTGCCGACGTGCGGAGTCGCGCATCCCGTCGCGCCTCCCGTCGCGCGCTCCCTTCCGCTTCCCGTTGCGCCGAGCGGTCCGTCGTGAGCGCCGTCCGCGTCGTCACATCCACCCTCGGTCCCACCCCTTCTGTCGCCAACCGGCCCACCCACCGGGTGGGGGGAGATCCCCGGCACGGCCGACACGCACCCCTGAGTCCGACACCGACCGTGACCGAGTGGCCGAATCCACCGCCCGCGACGTCCGGGCCCACGGCTGCGGCACCCAACGCCCGTACCAAGCGGCCGCGTTGGCGGAGTCCGCCACGCGGTGATCGGCCCGGCGGGATCGGCCGAGGACGCACTCGCCCTGATCGACGGGCTCCTCGCACACTGACGGCAGGCCGCCACCGGCCCCGCTCCGACGCACCGGGCGTCCGCACAGCCGCCCGGGTCCTGACGCGTCCCTGCCCAACTCTCCCGACACTCACACCCCAGGCGTCGACAACGCTCGACAGGGCCGGGCCCCGGATACAGCGGTGCACCGTCATCCGACAGGATGGGGTGGGTCAGCGAACGGAAGCGAAAGCGGAAGCGGAGGGAGAAGAGAAAAGCCGATGTCGAAGTACGACATGCTCGTCGTCCTGCCACCGATGCCGCCCGAGCGGTACCGCAAGGCCCTGATCGCCGCCCTCGCGCCGTACCACAGCGAACTCGAAGTGACCCCGTACCGGGACTACGAGCCGGCGGACCCGAACAGCGCGTACTGGGTGCGGGCGAACAAGGAGCGCGGCACCCTGCCGGACCGGGACCGCCTCGGCTGGGCCGAGGTCGCCGACGTGATGAACTCCCGGACCGGGCGAACCCCCGGTGACGACGGCTACCTTCACGTCGACGAGACCGGGCGCGGGTACTTCCTCACCACCCGTAACCCCCGCGGCGAGTGGGACGGCCTGTCCCTGCGCATCGAGGGCCCGCGCCTGCTGCACCGGCCCGACGCCATCGCGGACCCGCGGCTGGTCAAGCACCTCCACGCCGAGGTGCCCCAGGACCGCGACCTGCTCGGCGGCCTTCCCGACCGGTGCGACGGCGGACCGCGCGGACTGCTCGACTTCGAAGCGCTGCGTGCCGCACACGAACGCCTCGCCGCGGCCCGGCACGACGCATGGGCCGCGGGCGGCGACGAGCCGTGCGACTGGCCGTTCCGGTTCACCGAGGACCGGGCCCGGAACATCGCACGGGCCCGCGCCACCGCGGTGCCCGGCCACGCGCTGCTGCGGCTCGACGGCTCGTGGACCGACCACGACGACGCCGGCTACCTGCCGGACGCCAACGCCTACCTGGATGCCCTGGCCCCGGAGGCCGTCGTCCTGGACGTGTGCTGCCACTGCTGACGGGGCGGCGGGCCCGGAGCCCGCAACCCGCAACCCGCCGGACCCCGGTCGGATCGGAGTTCAGGACCGCTACTCGATGGGGCCGATCAGCCAGTTCCCCGGCGCGTTCTCGTCGGTGCTCAGATAGAACTCGGTGATGGCCGTCCTGAATTCCTCGTGGCTGATCACCCCGCTGCCGTCCCGGTCGAGCCGCCGGAACGCATCCCCCGAATGCTCGGGCGGGATTCCCAGGGCGCTGTACATGCGCACGTACTCGTCCTTGCTCAGCACCCCGTCATGGTTGGTGTCCAGCGCGCGCATCAGAGCGTCCGCGATCGCCAGCACCGCCTTCTCGAAGTGCTCCGGGGCCGTGACGTTGGCCTCCATGACGTCGAGGAACTCCTTGCGGTCGATCCTCCCGTCCCCGTTGGCGTCCCCGTGTGCGAGCAGCACTCGCCACCACTCCTCGAACGCCTTCCGCATCGCCGAGGCGTTCTCCTGGTCGTCCTCCGCGGCCAGCCCGCCGAAGAGCTCTCCCATCGCCTGGAAATCATCGTGTGTGAGCATTCCGTCGCCACCCTGGTCGAACCAGTCGAAGAGCATGCCGAACTTCTGCTTCTTCACCTTGACCGGCATTTCCTCGTCCTCTCCCCTGCCCGGCGACAGGGCGCGCCGCCCCGTCAGGACTTTCGGCGCACGTTAGATCGAAAATGAACGGCGCGACAATTGCTTTCCGGGAAAATCACGCCTTCGATGGAAGAATGCGCCATGAACGCATGATCTGCGCGCGCGAGGACAGGGCAGCACGGCGCCGGTGCCGGTCGACGCGGACGACTCGGCTGAACCGCCCGGGCTCACTCCTCCTCGTCGTACCTGTCGCAGCCGGCCGAGATCTCCTCCATGGGTGGTCTCCCTTGATCGTCCCGCACCGGCCGTGACCGACCCGTCGTCCCTCGACGCATCCCCGCCACGGCCGGGCCGGTGGACCCGGAGGCCCGTCGGGGTCGCCGTCGGTGATGGCGCCACCGGTGATGACGCCGCCGTTGCCGAAGCCGATCCACCGGGCCCTGCCGCCGAACGCCTCGGCCCGGCGGTCAGGGCGCCTCCGGCCGCCCTACGCCCCGGCGACGAGCATCCCGCCCATCGCCAGCATGGTCGCCGCGACCAGCCCGTCCAGCACCCGCCAGGCCTTCGGCCGGGACAGGACACCGGTCAGCAGCCGGGCGCCGAAGCCCAGGGCGGCGAACCAGCACAGGCTGGCCAGTGCCGCGCCCGCGCCGAAGGCCCAGCGCAGGTCGCCGCGGCCGGAGGCGAGCGAGCCCAGCAGGAGCACGGTGTCGAGGTACACGTGCGGGTTCAGCCAGGTCATCGCCAGGCAGGTCAGGACCGCTCGCCGGACGGAACCCGTCTCCGGTCCGCCCCCGGTGAGCACGGCCGCCGGATCCGGGCGCAGCACCCTTCGGGCCGCCAGGAAGCCGTAGCAGAGCAGGAACGCCCCGCCGACCAGGCCCACGGCGGTCAGCGCCGGCGGCCAGGCCGTGACCACCGTGCCCACCCCGGTCACGCCGAGCGCGATCAGCGCCGCGTCCGAGAGGGCGCAGATGGCGACCACCGCGAGGACGGCGTGCCTGCGGGCGCCCTGGCGCAGGACGAAGGCGTTCTGGGCCCCGATGGCCACGATGAGGGAGAGTCCGGTTCCGAATCCGGCGATCACGGCCGCGATGGTGCTGCTGTTCATGGCTTCGACCGTATGGACCGCGTATCGATGAGTACAGCTAAAGATTCTAAAGTAACCTTAGCCGTACTTATGGACGAGCTTCCCCTGGACCAGGTCCGGACCCTGCTCGCGGTGGTCGACGAGGGCACCTTCGACGCCGCGGCCGCCGCCCTGCACGTGACCCCCTCGGCCGTCAGCCAGCGCGTCAAGGCCCTGGAACAGCGCACCGGGCGGGTCCTGCTGCTGCGCACCAAGCCGGTACGGCTCACCGAGTCCGGCGAGGTGGTGGTCCGTTTCGCCCGCCAGCTGGCCCGCCTGGAACGCGACGCCCGCGCCGAACTGGGCCTGGCCGCCGAGCAGGGCCCGGCCCGGGTCCCGATCGCGGTCAACGCCGACTCCCTCGCGACCTGGTTCCTGCCCGCGCTCACCCGGGTGCCACAGGACCCGCCGATCTGCTTCGAGCTGCACCGGGAGGACGAGGCCCACACCACCGCCCTGCTGCGCGAGGGCCAGGTGATGGCGGCCGTCACCTCCTCGCCCGACCCGGTGGCCGGCTGCACCGCGCGGCGGCTCGGGCTGGCCCGCTACCTGGCCGTGGCCACACCGGAGTTCGCGGCCCGACAGCTCACCGGGGACCTGGCCGAGGACCTGTGTCACGCCCCCACCGTGGTCTTCGACCGGCGCGACGAGCTCCAGGACGAGTTCGTCCGGTCCCTCACCGGGGGGCGGTCGGGCGCCGGGCGGATCCGCCACCTGGTGCCCGCCTCGGACGGGTTCCGGGACGCGGTGGCCGCCGGTTTCGGCTGGGGCCTCGTGCCCGAACCGCAGGCCGAGCCGCTGCTGCGGTCCGGCCGACTGGTGGAACTGGCGCCCGCCCGGCCCATGGACGTCGCCCTGTACTGGCAGCAGTGGAAGCTGGATTCGCCCGCCCTGTCCACGGTCGCCGAGGTCGTCGCGACGGCCGCCGCCGAGGCCCTGCTGGCCGAACCCACCCGCCGCCGGCCATAGCCGGCCCTGGATGCACGGCGCGCGGCCGGGCCGCTGCCGGTGACGGCCACCCGCGCGCAGAGGGCCGCGAGGCGGACGGCCACCGGGCTGCGACGAGGAGCGGCACAAAAGGGAGTGACACCGGAAGCGCATTGCCGCGCAACGGATCCACGGCGGTCCGGCGGGTGCGCGGCCGTTTCCGGAATTCCCCGGAAATCCGTGCCGCCGGAAATCGAAGGCCACATCCGTGCCGGAAAATCAACATTTACTTTCCCGGAATCGCTCTGCATAGTGGTGGGTCGAATCGAGAGGGGGCTCTTCCTTGTCGCAGATCCACGGCAACGCCGCACAGCAGGTGGAGCTGGAGCGGGTGCAGGTGTCCGTCATCGGCGAGCTGTTCGACGAGCGGCTCGTCGGGGCGCGGGCGCAGCTGGGCCGGGTGCTCGCGTCGGCGGCCGGCAGCGCGGGCGAGGTGTACGAGCGGGAGGTGGCGGCCGGGCGGCTGGCGGGCGAGGTGCGCCGGCTGGAGGGCGCCGAGGGAGGGCTGGTCTTCGGCCGGATCGACCTCGCGGACGGGACGGTGCTGCGGATCGGTCGGCTGGGCCTGCAACGGGACGAGGACGAGCTGCCGCTGCTGGTGGACTGGCGGGCGGAGGCGGCACGGGCCTTCTACGAGGCGACGCCGGTGCACCCGATGGGGCTGCGTCGGCGCCGTCATCTGAGCCTGGCCGGCCGCACGGTGGTCGGGGTGAGTGACGAACTGCTGGACGGCTCGGAGCCGGCCCGCGGGGACGTCGTCGGTGACGGCCCGTTGGCGGCGGCGCTGCGGGAGCGGCGCACGGGTCGGATGGGGACGGCGGTCGCCACGCTCCAGGTGGAGCAGGACGCGATCGTCCGGTCGTCACACCGCGGGGTGACGGTGGTGCAGGGCGGGCCGGGCACCGGGAAGACGGTGGTGGCGCTGCACCGCGCCGCGTACGTGCTGTACGCGTTCCCGAAGGCGGCCGAGCGCGGCGTGCTGGTCCTGGGGCCGAACGCGCGCTTCCTGGACTACGTCTCCCAGGTGCTGCCCTCGCTCGGGGAGAACGACGTCGTCCTGGCGACGTGCGAGGAGCTGGCCGGTGTCCGGCCGGGTGCCGTGGGCGGGTTCGGGGCGGCGCGCCTGAAGGGCGGTGCCGAACTGGCCGACGCGCTGGCCGGGTCGGTCCGTGCGCGGCAGGCGCCCGGCGGGGACTTCACCGTCCGGGTCGGGCAGGAGTGGGTCCGCCTGGCGGAGGGGGAGGTCGCCGGGGCGCGCGAGGCGGCGCGGGCGAGCGGACTCGCCCACAACCGGGCACGCCGGCTGTTCCTGGAGCTGCTGGTGGACGCCCTGACCGGCGCGCTGGCCCGCGGCATGGCCGAGGACCTGGAGCGCATCGACGCCGAGGTCGCCCAGCTCACCGGCGTCGACTTCGACAAGATGGCGGCCCGGGACCTGCGCAACCTCGGCATCGACGGCGAACCCTCCACCGGGGCCGACGAGTTCGACGCCGACGCCGTCCGGTCCGCACTCCTGGACGACGCGTACGTGGACCGGGCCGTCGAGGAGCTCTGGCCGCGGCTGGTGCCCGGCGGGGTCGTCGACGCCCTGCTGGCGAACGCCGACGCACTCGCCGAGTACCTGCCGCACCTCACCGACGACGAGCGGGCGTCGCTGCTGCGCTCCCCCGGCGCGCCGTGGACCGAGGCCGACGTGCCGCTCCTCGACGAGGCGGCGAGCCTGGTCGACGGGCCGCCCGAGCAGGCCTTCGGGCATGTCGTCGTCGACGAGGCGCAGGAGCTGACGGCCATGCAGTGGCGGATGATCGTGCGCCGGTGCCCGGGGCGGTCGATGACGCTGGTCGGTGACTTCGCGCAGGCGGGCCCGGCGGCGACCGCGCGGGACTGGGACGAGGCACTCGCCCCGCACCTCGGCCGGCGCTTCGACCTGCGGACGCTGACCGTCAGCTACCGGACCACACAGGAGATCCTCGCCACCACCGGGGAGTTGCTCCACCGGATCGCCCCGGCGCAGCCGCCGGTCCGGTCGATCCGGCACGGCGACGAGCCGCGGTCCGTCGCGGTGGCCCCGGAGCGGCTCGTCGGCGAACTCGTCCGCGAGCTGCGGGCGCAGGCCGCCGCGCACCCCGGCGAGCTGCTCGGCGTCGTCTGCGCGGACGGCCGGGTGGCGGAACTGGCGGCCGCCGGGGTCGAGGAGTACGCCCGGCTGGTCCCGGCGTCGGAGGCGCGCGGCCTGGAGTTCGACGAGGCCGTCGTGGTGGACCCGGAGGGGATCGTCGCGGCCCGTCCCGCGGGCGAACGGGACCTGTACGTCGCCCTGACCCGCGCCACCAAGCGGCTGTGCACGGTCGTCGTCCGGGGGTCAGGGGCGTAGCGGGCGCCCCGCGCCCGGCTGAACCGATGCGACGGAATCCGTCGTCACCGTCGTTGCCGCATCGCACGGTCCTCTGCCGCGCGTCGCTGCCGGTCGGCCCTGTCCTTCGCCGCGTCCTTGCGGGCCTGGGCCGCGTCGGGGGGCTCCACCACGTGGTTGCAGTTGCCGCAGACGTAGCCCCCGCGCGGGCCGTAGGTGATCTCCGCTCCGCACTGAGCGCAGTTCATGCCCGACACGCCGACCTCCCGAGTGGTGACCTCTCGGGAGGTGGCGTTGGCCGGCGGGGGGACGACGTGCCAGCACGAGCCGCACACGTACCCGCCCAACGGCCCCTCGGTGGCCGGTTTCCTGCACTTGCCGCAGCGCGGAGACTTCATGGCTACCTCTCGGCGGGCTGGACGCTTCGGAGGAACAGCCTAGGGATGTGTTCCGGATGCACCCGGGTGGGGTTAACCCCACCCCTCGTCCGCCAGTAGCCTCCATGGCCGGCGGTACCCGCCGTTCCTAACCTGGGTCACGTCGACGACCAGCGACGATCCGCCGGCGATCCGCGAGGGAAGGCACCACCATGGCACGCCGCCACGACCGCTCCGAGTACCGGCCGACCGGGCAGAACGGGCCGACCGGGCCTTTCGATCCTTCCGGCCAGGCCCGAGCCGCGATCGAGTTACGGGCGGTACGACGCAGCTACGGGCGCGGCGGTGAGACGGTGCACGCGCTGCGCGGCATCGACCTGGCGCTGGCGCACGGCACCTTCACCGCCGTGATGGGCCCGTCCGGCTCCGGCAAGAGCACCCTCCTGCAGTGCGCCGCCGGCCTGGACGAACCGACGTCGGGCGAGGTGTTCCTCGGCGGCGAGGAGATCACCGGCCTGAGCGAGAACCGGCTGACCGAACTGCGGCGCAGCCGGGTCGGGTTCGTGTTCCAGGCGTTCAACCTGCTGCCCTCGCTGACCGTGCTGCAGAACGTACTGCTGCCGCTGCGCCTGGCCGGTGAGCGTCAGGACCGTGGCAGGGCGCGGGAGTTGCTCGACCAGGTCGGTCTGGGTGGGCACGCTTCACGCCGGCCGGGCCAGTTGTCCGGCGGTCAGCAGCAGCGGGTGGCGATCGCGCGTGCGCTGATCACCCGCCCCGACGTGGTGTTCGCGGACGAGCCGACGGGTGCCCTGGACACCCGCACCGCGCACGAGGTACTGGGACTGCTGCGGCACGCGGTGGACACGATGGGTGCGACGGTGGTCATGGTGACGCACGATCCGGTGGCGGCCTCGTTCGCCGACTGCGTGGTCTTCCTGGCCGACGGCGCCCTCGCGGGCGAGTTGCCCCACCCGGATCCGCAGTCCGTCGCCGACCGGATGGTCACGCTCACCACCGGCCGGGTGGAGACGGCGGCGTGAGCAACGGCCTCGCGCGCGCCTCGGTGCGCTTTCGGCCCGCCTCCTTCGCGGGCACGTTCATCGCCCTGCTCTTCGCCGCGGCGGTCATCATGGCCTGCGGCACCATGCTGCAGACCGGCATCACCGCCACCGTGCCCCCGGTCCGCTACGCGAACGCGCCGGTCGTCGTCGCGGCCGATCCGGACGTCGAGATCGTCCGCAAGGTCTCCGACAAGAAGGAGAAGACCGTCGACCGGCCCGTCTCCGACCGGGCCCGCGTGGATGCCGCCCTGGCCCGGCGCATCGCCGCGCAGCCGGGCGTGGCGGCGGCCCGCGCGGACTCCGCCTTCCCGATCCAGCCGGGTCCGGCGACGCCGGGCCTGACGGGGCGCGGGTACGCGGCGCTCGGCATCGCCGGCGGCGCGGACACCCTCGTGGAGGGCGTCGCACCCGGCGACGGCGAGGTCGTCCTCGACGCCGCCACCGCGCGCGCCGCCCACCTCACCTCGGGCGCGAGCCTGAGCCTGGTCGCGCCGGGCGGCAGCGGCACCTACCGGATCTCCGGCCTGGCCGCACCGCAGAGCGCCGGCCCCACCGTGTGGTTCGCCGACGACACGGCCGACCGGCTCTCCGGCCACCCCGGCCGCGTCGACGCCGTCGCCGTCCAGCCACACGAAGGCGTCAGTGCCGGGGACCTCGCCCGGCAACTGCGCGACGCGCTGCGCGACACCGCCGACCGGAAGGCCGCCGGAGCATCCCAGCCCGCCGCCTCCCCCACCGGGATCAGGGTGGTCACCGGCGACGCCCGCGGATCCGTCGAACAGCCGGCGCTCGGGGCCGGCCGGACACTGCTCATCGCGATCGGCGGTTCCTTCGGCGGCACCGCGACCATGACGGCCGTCTTCGTCGTGGTGTCCACCATCGCGCTGGCCATCGGCCAACGAGCCCGCGAGTTCGCCCTGCTGCGCGCCGTCGGCGCGACACCCCGCCAGATCCGCCGCTCCGTCGCCACGGAGGCGGTGCTGGTGGCCCCGCTCGCCGGCGTGCTCGGCCTCGTCCCGGGCGTGGCACTGGCCCGCTGGTGGCTCGACGGCCTCGCCTCGCGCGGCGCCGTCCCCCCGGGCGTCGAACTGGACCTCGGCCCGCTCCCCGCGCTCGTCGCCGTCGCCACCTGCCTGCTCGCCGCACTGGCCGCCGGCTACCTCGCCGCCCGACGGCCCTCCAACCTGCGGCCCGGCCAGGCGCTCGGCGAGGCGTCGGTGCCGGTGGCACGAACGGGCGTGGTGCGGACCCTCCTCGGTGTGGTGGCCATCGCCGGCGGCGTGGTGCTGACCGCGGTCGCCGCCAACCTGAGCGGCGAGAACGCCGCCAACACCGCGCTCGGCGTGGTCATGTGCTTCCTGCTGGCCATCGCCCTGCTCGGCCCGTGGGTGGCCCGGATCGCCGCCGGAGTACTCGGCCTGCCGCTGCGGGCCGGCGCGGGCGGCGCCGGCGGATCACTGGCCGCCGACAACGCCCGCGCCAACGCCCGCCGACTGGCCTCCGCCCTCACCCCCATCGCGATGGTGACCGCCTTCTGCGGCACCATGCTGTTCATCCAGAGCAGCGTCCAACACGCCACCGGCGAGCAGGTGCGCGACGGGATCACGGCCGACCACGTGCTCGGCTCCACCGGCCCCGGCCTGCCCGCCACCACCGCCGAACAGGCCGCCCGGGTGCCCGGCGTCGACACCGCGATCGGACTGCTGCGCACCGGCGCCGTCTACCGCTCCGACGGCAAGCTCCGCTCCGCCAACGTCCTCGGCATCTCCGGCGACCCGGCGAAGCTGCCCCGGGTCCTCGACCTGGGGGTGCGGACCGGTTCGCTCGCCGACCTCGCCCGGGGCACCGACACCGTCGCCCTCGACGCCGCCCTCGCCGACAAACTCGGCCTCAAGGCCGGCGACCGCGCCTCCTTCTGGCTCGGCGACGGCACCCAGGCCCAGCTGACGGTCGTCGCCACGTACGAACGCGGGCTCGGCTTCGGCCAGTTGGTCCTGCCCCGGGCGGCCGTCGCCACCCACGCCGCCGTCGCCTACGACAGCCAGGTCCTGGTCGCGGACACCCCCGGCACCGACCACGCCGACATCGCCACCCGCCTGGCGAACCTCGCCGCCGACACCTCCGGCACCGCAACCGCCACTCCCGGCGCACTCACCGTGGCCGACCGCGCCGGATACCTCGCCCAGACCGACCGCAGGCGCGCGGCCGGCGACTGGGCGAACTCCGTCATGGCGGGCGTCCTCGGCGGCTTCGCGGCGATCACCGCCGCCAACACCCTGGTGATGACCGTCCTCGACCGCCGCCGCGAAGTGGCCCTGCTACGCCTCACCGGCGCCACCCGCCGCCAGGTCCGCGGCATGATGCGCTGGGAGGCCCTGCTCGTGGCCGCGGCCGGCCTGCTGCTGGGCGGCGCCATCGCCTGGATCACCCTCGTCCCGATCGCCCGCGGCCTCGCCGGCACCGCACCGTACGTCCCGCCGGGCACCGCCCTGACCCTGGCCGCCGCGGCCGTCGCACTCTGCCTCGCCGCGACAGCCCTGCCGACCCGGGCCCTGCTGCGCACCCGCCCGCTCGCGACGGACGGCTGAACCACGTCCGGGTCGGGCGGCCCGCCAGAGCCCCGCCATGTTCCCTCAGTCACCGGTGTGCCGAACGAACAGGTTCCGCCAGCGCTGGCTGAGGACATGGCGTTTGCCCGCCGCCAACGGCGCGAGTGCTTCGCGAGCGGCGCGGATCTCCTGGTCCCGACCACTCCAACTGTGCGTCGACGACGGGTCGCTACGGCGATAGACGGCGGAAACGGTGCTCCACTGCTGATAGCCCAGGACCTTCGCGAGTGCGACCCGGTTCTCCGCCCACGTCTGCGCAGCCGGACGTTCCTGATGACCAGCCGCACCGACACTTCCCGTTTCCAGGCGAGCCAGGTCGTCGTCGACAAGGCGGGCGCCCACGAGACCATCGGCCAGTTCCTGGCGGATCGTCGCGAGCCATCCCCACAGAGTGGAGATCAGACCGCCGACCACGACCCCGATGAGACCGAACCACGCAGCATCCACGCGTTGATGGTACGTCAATTGATCCGTATTTTGGTGCATTTGATTCGGAGAAGCCGGGGCGCCGCTACGCCCACAGGTAGCTCGATCGCGAGTGCCTGCGCAGCAGGAGGGCGGCGATCAAGCCCGTCAGCGGGCTCCGCCCGCGCCGATCCCGGTTCCTGGCGCTCCAAAGGATTTCAAGGTTTGCTTAGCGGCAAATTCATCTTGCCGGTTGACCTGAGTACGTACGCTGACGTACCGGCTGCCAGGAAGCGATGCCTATCGGCTCCAGGCACAAGCATCTCCGGGGATTCGTACACAGGAGACGTATCGTCAGGATCCGCCCTGGTGGCCCTACTTGCGCGCTTAATTCGGCCCACCGGGAAGCGCTTGCTGATACGTTGCACATGCTTTACTCATGTCAATCTCATCTGAAGGCCTGGCCGACCGAGCCAGGCCTCCTCGGAATTAAGGATCGGCCGTGGAGATATCCCGCTTCAGCAAGCCCTTCATCGTCGGCGCGATCGGCGTTCTGGCCGCAGGCGTCGGGATCGCGTCCCTGACGGTCGCGCAGGCCGCCACCGGGAGCAGTTCTGCGGACGCCTCGGCGATGCCCGTCGCCGTGGAGGACTTTCAGCACCCCGGAGCCGACCGCCTGCTGCAGGAGCGTCAGATCACGCTCCGGCAGGGCGACGGGCACATCTGGCTCAAGGAGGGCCCGGGGAACACCGTGCCGACCGACTGCCAGGCCTCGAACGAGATCTTCATCGAGTCCCGCCTCGACAAGCGCGGCTACTGCTTCACCACCAACAGCAAGACGGGCTACCTCGCCATGGAACTGCCGGACGTCTACGGCATCTGGACCGAGGACCGCGCCGTCAGTGCCAAGCTCACCGCCGGAGGGCAGGAGAAGCAGGTCGACGTGGCCCCGAACTCGGCCGCGCCCGTCGGCGAGAGCCTGCCCGGCGGGAAGCGCTCCGTTCTGGTCGAACTGCGCGTCACCGGCTGACGAACACCCCGGCGCAGGCCGCGCCGGCTGCTGTGCGGCCTGCGAGGATCCGGCAGGCATCAACACCAATCGGACGGCTGCCGACCGCTGACGACAGGCACCCCGGCGCTGTGTCCGCGCCGACGAGACCTCCGGATCCGACGCACCGACGCCAACCCCCTGAGGTGTCCGGCAATTTGAGCTGCCGTCACCGGCGGCGTCGAGCAGCGCTCCGGTCGGCTGCCCTGGCCGTCCATGCCGAGAAGCCGACCGATTCGCTTCGGCCCACGCCTGTGGGCATCCCGCTTCTGTTCATTCTTCGCAGGGACATCCCCATGTATCGCAAAACCCAGCCCCAATCTCAGTCTCGGTCTCAGCACCAGTCTCGTTTACGGCGGACGGGGGTGCTGGTGGCGGCCGCGGCCGCCTGCACGCTGAGCTCCTACTCTCCGGCCGGTGCCGTGACCGGCGACGCGGCTCCCGACAACACCTATGCCAGTACCGCCCGGATCGTCGTCGGTGACAGCCTGCGTGGCTGCACGGGTGCGCTGGTTGACCGCTCCTGGGTGCTGACCGCGGCGTCCTGCTTCTCCGACGACCCGGCGCAGCCGCAGGCGCTCGCGGCGGGTGCGCCGAAGTGGAAGACGACCGTCACGGTGGGTTCCAAGTCGGTCCAGGTAGCCGAGTTGGCGCCGCGTCAGGACCGTGACCTGGTGATGGCCCGCCTGGCCACGCCCGTGGACGGGGTCGCTCCGCTGTCGCTGGCGACGACGGCCCCGACGGCCGGGCAGACGCTGCGGGTGCCCGGTTTCGGCCGGACCAAGGACGAGTGGGCGCCACTGAAGCTCCACACCGGTGCGTTCAGTCTCGACACCGTGAGCGCGACCGGTATCGGTACCACCGGCACCGGTGGCGCGGCGATCTGCAAGGGTGACACCGGTGCCCCGGCAGTCCGTGAGGTCAACGGCAGGGCCGAGCTGGTCGCCGTCGCGTCCCGTTCGTGGCAGGGCGGCTGCCTGGGCACTCCGGCCACGGAGACCCGCACCGGCGCCTACAACACCCGGGTCGACGACCTCGGCGGCTGGGTGCAGCAGGTGAAGATGTCGGGTCTGGTGAGCCGGCTGTTCGTGGTCGGCGGTGACGGCCAGATCTGGGGGAACGGCGGCGCCTACACGGAGAACGTGTGGGGCACCTTCCGCCCGGTGCCCGGCAAGAACGACGTCCGGCAGGTCAGTGCCACCACGATGGGCGACAAGGTGCGCCTGTTCATGGTCGGTGACGACAAGCGGATCTGGACCACCACCGGCGACTACGCCGCCGGCACCTGGAGCCCCTACGACGTGGTGCCGAACAACAGCGGCATCGAGCAGGTGACCGCCGTCGCGATGGGCAGCAAGGTGCGCCTGTTCGCGGTCGGTGGCGACAAGCGGGTCTACACGGCGGCCGGCGACTACGCCGCCGGCGTCTGGACCACGTTCGAGGCGCTGCCCACCAGCAGCATCAAGCAGGTCGCGGCCGTCGCCGTCGGCGACACGGTGCGGCTGTTCGTGATCGGCGGCGACGGCCAGATCTGGACCACCACCGGCGACTACGCCGCCGGCACCTGGACCCCGTTCACGGCCGTGCCCAGCACCGGCATCCAGCACATCGCCGTCACCGCCTCCGGGAACACCGTGAACCTGTTCGCGGTCGGCGCGGACCAGAAGGTCTGGACCACCAGCAACACCGACAACGGCCCCTGGGCCACCTTCGCGGCCGTCCCGAACACCGGCGGCATCAAGCAGGTCGCGGCCGCGACGATGGGCGACAAGGTGCGCCTGTTCGCCATCGGCAGTGCCGATGAGATCTGGACTGCCGACCGCAAGGCCAACGGCAACTGGACGACCTTCTACCCGGTCGCCAGCAGCTCCATCCAGAGCGTCTCCGCCGCCACCACCGGCTGAGCCGGCCCGACGCTCGGGCCTCACCGGCTGCTGCGCGGCCGGCGAGGCCCCGGCGGGCATCGGCGTCGACTCGAGCGCGAGCCCCTGAATCTCATCGGCACCCCCCGCTCCTGCGGGGTGCCGCCCTTTCGAACGTCCTGAGGAGATCTCTCTCATGTCCCGCAAGTCCCAGGCCCGTTCCCTGCGGGCCGGTGTGCTGGTCGCGGCCGCGACCGCCGGCACGCTGAGCAGTTTCTCCCCGGCCGGCGCCGTGGTCGGCGATGCGGCCGCCGACGGTTCCTACGCCTTCACCGCGCGTCTGGCGATCGGTGACAACGTGCGGTCCTGCACCGGCGCGCTGGTGGACCGCTCCTGGGTGCTCACCGCCGCCTCCTGCTTCGCCGACGACCCGGCGCAGCCGCAGGCGCTGGCGGCGGGCGCGCCGAAGTGGAAGACGACCGTGACCGTCGGCGGCAAGTCGGCGGAGGTTTCCGCGCTGGTTCCGCGCGCCGACCGTGACCTGGTGATGGCCCGTCTGGCCACGCCCGTCGACGGTGTCGCCACGCTGCCGGTGGCCACCGCCGCGCCCGTCGCCGGGCAGACGCTGAAGGTGCCCGCCTACGGGCGGACCAAGGACGAGTGGGTGCCGAACAAGCTGCACAGCGGCGCGTTCAGCCTGGACTCGGTGAGCGCGACCGGCATCGGCACCACCGGCACGGGCGGCGCGGCGATCTGCAAGGGTGACACCGGCGCGCCGGTGGTGCGTGAGGTCAACGGCAAGGCCGAGCTGGTCGCCGTCGCCTCCCGCTCCTGGCAGGGCGGCTGCCTCGGCGTGCCCGCCACCGAGACCCGCACCGGCGCGTTCAACTCCCGCACCGACGACGTCGCCGGCTGGGTCCAGCAGGTCCGCGCGACGGCCGTGGGCTGGAAGACCCAGGCCCTGGTGCGCAGCGACGCCAACCTGTTCTTCGCGTCCCGGCTGTACGACGGTTCCTGGACGCCGTTCGAGGACGTCCAGGCCGTGGCGGGGAACATCGGTGGTGTGCGGGCCGCTTCCTCGGTCGGCATCAACGGTGACACCCATGTCGTCGCGCTCGGTGGTGACGGGCACCTGCACTACGCCGTGCACAGCCTCGACGGCGGCTGGGGCCAGAAGTTCGTGGACCTGAACACGACGGTGTCCGACCTGGGCAACATCACCCAGGTGACCATCGCCTCCGTCGGCGGTGACCTGCACGTGGTCGTCGTCGCGGACGGCTACCTGTTCCACAACGTCCGCTCGGAGAACGGGCAGTGGACGTCGTTCAAGGTGGTCACCGACGTGACCGGGCCGCTGAGCGGGATCACGTCCATCTCGGCGGCCGGTGCCGCGGGCGGGGAGTTGCACATCGCCGCCGTGGCCGGGGGGAAGGTCTACCACACGGCCCGTTTCGCCACCGGAAGCTGGTCCCGCTGGGGTTCGGTCGCCGAGGCCGCGGGCTCCACCGCGCCGGTGAGCGCCGTCGCCGTCACCCGGCAGAACAACGACCTCAACCTCGCCCTGATCGCGAGTGACGGTCAGTACCACACCATGCGCTACGCCAGCGGCAGCTGGCAGCCGGTCAGGTCGCTCGGCAGCGTCGTCGGGAACGTCACCGGTACCGGCATCAGCGCCGCCACCGTCGACACCGACGCCGTGTTCGCCGTCACCACCAACGACAACAAGGTCCTGCTCACCGCCCGTCACGCCGACGGCGGCTGGGACGCCCCCGAGGACCTCAACCTCACCGCGATCCCCGGCAACCACACCGGAACCGTGATCACCAGCTCCCTCTGATTCACCACGCCTTCGAGTCAGGGCTCCGGTGGGAGAGGCCTTGGCCCTTCCTGCCGGAGCCCTGCCGCTCTGCCGCCGGTGGCCGCATCCGCGCCGCCGGCCGGAAAACCTATGCCCCTCAGAGAGGAACGTCTCATGAAACGCTCATTGCGCTCCCTGGGAGCGCCGGAAGGCACCGGGAAGAGGCAATCACGGGGAAGCCGAACGGCGGGGATGCGCCGCGCGTGCGCGGTTCTCCTGCCCATGGCTCTCGCCGCCGGCTTACTCGGCACGACATCCGCGTTGGCGGCGGAGTCCGACGGCACCCCGGACCTGCCCGGGCTGACGGACCGTGGCCGCGTGGTCGGCCTGTGGACCATCGGTGGCCCGGGCGTGAAGGCCGCGGCCGAGGCTGCGCTGACCGGTTCGGACGAGGACGTCAAGCGGTTCCTCGACGTCGAGAACGGCGACGCGGCGTACCACGACAACCGGGTGAGCGCGTTCCAGCTACTCGGCCTCGGCGGGCCCGGAGTGCAAGACGCCGCGACCAAGGCGCTGAAGGGTTCTCCGGCCGATCTGCGGGCCTTCCTCAGGGACGGCTGGCAGGCCCCACTGGAACAGGACCGGCGGGTCGAAGCCTTCCAGCTCGTCGCCACCGGCGGCGTCAGCGTCAAGGAGCAGGCCACCACCGCGCTCAAGGGCACGCCCGAGGACGTCAAGAGGTTCCTGGAACAGGGCCAGTACGACGCCCGGGAAGTCGACAACCGCGCACGGACGATGCAGCTCCTCGGCTCCGGTGGCCCGGCCATGAAGGAGGCCGCCAAGGTCGCGCTGCGTGGAACGCCCTCCGACATCGTCGAGTTCCTGGAAATCGGTCAGTTCGTCGCCAGCGCCCGGGACAAGGAACGCGCCACCATCTCGCAGCTGGCCGACCAGGCCGAGCAGGCCGGCGCGCAGGCCCTGGCTGCCAAGGATGCCGCCAAGGAAGCGTCCGAGCGTGCGGTCAAGGCCTCCCAGCTGGCCAAGGACGCCGCGGAGACCGCGGCGACGGAGACCGAGAAGGCCGGCCAGGACCTGGCCCGTGCCACGGCGGCCGCCAAGGACGCGGCCGATGCGGCCCAGGGCGCGGCAGCGGCCGCGCAGCAGGCGACGGCCGCCGCCGGTGCCGCCAATCAGGCCTCCCGCGTCGCCTCCAGCGCCGCGGCCCAGGCCGCCAGCGCGGCCAGCGGCGCGGCCCTCGCGGCGGCCGGCGCCCGCAAGGCCGCCAGCGCCGCCTCCTCGGACGCGGGCAAGGCCTCCGAGGCCCGCCAGCGGGCCGAAGAAGCACGCAATGCCGCCGGTGACGCCCAGCGGGCCGCGGACGCCGCGGACAGTGCCGGCACCGCTTCCCTGGCTGCGGGCGAGGCCGCGGCTGCGGCCAAGAGCGCCAGTGGCAACGCGAACGCGGCCGCCGGTTCCGCGGACAAGGCGGGCCGTCTGGCAAGCGCCGCCGGCGCCGGCGCCAACCGCGCACAGGCCGCGGCCGAGCAGGCCCGCCGCCAGGCCGCCGAGGCCAACCGGGCCGCGGACGCGTCCGCGGCGCTGGCCGCCCAGTCAGCCCAGGCCGCCTTCCAGGCCCGCGACGCCGCCCACTCGGCGGCCACGCACGCCCAGAACGCGGCGGCGGCCGCGGACCAGGCTGCCGCGCACGCGGGTGAGTCCGCCGTCTCGGCGGCCGAAGCCGCCCGACAGGCAGAGGCGGCACGCACCGCCGCGTCGGCGGCGGGCGAGGCCGTCAAGACCGCCGGCGGCGTCTACGAACTCGCCCGCAAGACCGAGGCCGAGGATCTCACCGCCCGTACCGCGGCCGCCGTCGAGACGGCCCGGAGCATGAAGAAGGCCGACGACGAGGCCATCGGTGAGATCGGTACGCTCCTCGCCGGCTGGCGGGCCCAGGACGACGAAGCCGCCGCTCTGGCCGCCGAGGCCAGTCGGCCCGGCGCGGACCCGAAGGCACTGGCGGCCAAGGGCCGCAAGGTCGCGCTCCGGACCATGGAGACCGGCGGCTCGTGGTCTCAGGAAGCCGCGGCCGACGCCCTGTCCGGTACCGACGCCACCGTCCTGGACTGGGTGCGCACCGGCCGGCACAAGGCCGAACTGGACGACATGCGCCGGAACGTGCAGGAGATCGCCCAGGACAGCCCCGACGAAGCCGTCCGGACCGCCGCCACGGCCGCGCTCAAGGGCAGCGCCCAGCAGATCGAGGCCTTCTACACCACCGGCCAGCACGAGGCCGCGGTGACCGACAACCGGGTCCGCGCCTACCAGGTGATGGCCGCCGGCGGAACCAGCGTCAAGGAAGCCGCCGAGAAGGCCCTGCGTGACGGGTCACCCAAGGCCGTCGCCGCCTTCCTGGCGACCGGCCAGTACAACGCCCGTCAGATCGACGAACGGGTTCTGGCCACCCAACTGCTCGCCAGCGGCGGCCCGGAACTCCAGGCCTCGGCCAGGATCGCGCTCTCCGGCACACCCGGCCTCGTCAGCTCCTTCCTGAAGACCGGCCAGTACATGGCCGACCGCAAGGACCAGCTGACCTCCGCCCACGTCGCGCAGATGCGCCGTCTGATCGCCGAAGCCTCCCAGACCGCGGCCAACGCCCAGCAGGACGCCTGGGAGGCCACTGAGGCCGCCGCCATCGCCGCCAACGCCTCCGGCGAGGCCGACAACGCCCGCGATCAGGCCCGTTCCTTCGCCGACCAGGCGGCCGGCTTCGCCGCCCAAGCCGGCCAGTCCGCCCAGGACGCCGAAGCCTCGGCTGCTCGCGCCACCCAGTCCGCCACCGCCGCCCGCAACGCCGCCCAGGCCGCCGGGCGCGATGCCGGCAAGGCCACTGCCGCGGCGACCCGCGCCCGCGCCTCCGCGGCCCAGGCGCGCTGGTCCGCCACCGTCGCCCGCGACGCCGCCACCCAGGCCTACAACTCCGCGATCGCGGCGGGACGGGACGCCGGAGCCGCCCAGCAGGCCGCCGACGAAGCCTGGGGCATCGCCGCGGAGAAGATGATCCAGGAGCGCCAGGCCGAGCTGGCCGCCGGGGACCCGGGTATCGAAGCCCAGACCAAGCAGCTCGAGGAGGAGTTCACCAAGGCGCTGGAGGCGCAGATCCGCCAAGAGATCTGGAAGGCGCAGTACTTCAGCCAGTTCAACTGCTTCTTCATCACGCCCGACACGCCGCGGGAGTTCATCGCCCAATGCAACATGGCCAAGGCGAACGGCACGTACGGGCCGGGCGGCGTGTTCGGACCGGGCACCATCACCGGACTTCTCGCCGAGTGGGGGTCCAGCAACGAGGTGCAGATCCTGAAGCAGCTCACCAAGTCCGTTCTCGGGGTGGACACCGCCGAGGAGTGCGTCAAGGAGAAGAACCTCGTCTCCTGCGCAGAGCTCGCCGTGACCTTCTTCCCGGCCGGACGGGCCGCCAAGCTCGCAGAAATCGCGACCAAAGCCAAGACCATCGAGCAGATCACCCGGGTATCGAGCGCCACGATCAAGTGGATTGAGAAGATTGACTATCTTCCCTCGCCGATGGAAGCGCAGCGGGCGATCGAAAAGCTCCCGCGCTGGGGTTCCGGGCTGATTCGAGACGGCCGGCACCTCGCGCCCGACTACGTGGTGAAGGACATCTCCTCCAAGGGCACGGTGTTCAGGATCACCGGCGGTGACGGGAGGCCACGCGTCCTCGTGCAGATGCCGGGCGAAGTGAACGGCGTCACGGGCCGGTTCGAGTGGCTCATCGAGGACCAGGGCGGCATCCAGGTAGTATCCCACCAAGGGTTCGTCAAAAACGGAACGATCAACGGTATCCCCAACAAGCCATGAGTGACTTTCTGAAGTTCAAGATCCCGGCGGAGTTCATCGAACCGCGTGTCCGCCCAAGCCTCGCGGAGCTCGAGTACGGGCACCGCGAAGGCTGGATCGACGCCGACGGTGTCATCAGCCTCTGTACGCGACGCCTCGAGGCAGGCCAGGTGTCGCAGACGGAGGAGACGATCGCCCTTCTGCTGTCCGACGAGGCCGACCAGGTAGCCGGACTTCTGGAAGGGTCCGACGCAGGCCTTGCCGCGGACGACCTGCGGCTGGTGTGGCGATACCTGGCGCTCGCCTGGGCCTACGAGAACCGCGAAGACCTCGGCGACGCGCTGGGGGTGGTCGAGATGCTGTACGCGGGCTTCGACTACCCCTCCGAGATGGACGGCTTCGTCCGCTACATGCCGGCACAACCCGGGCAGACGACGGGAATCGATGCCCTCATGTCGCGGTGGGAGGAATTCGTCCGCAACGAAGGGGAGTTCTACCGAGGTCGTGACCGGGAGTCCGAAACCGACTGACGCCACCGGTGTCTGACACCGATCCGCCCGGCCATCGGCTGGGAAGGGCTGCTTCCGCAGGACTGCGGAAGCAGCCCTTCCTCGTGGGCTGAACGGCGGAACCCCCCTCCACGAGCGGGTCCTTGTCGGCGCGCCGCGGGCGACGGCCTCGCGCGGCACGCTCACCGCCGAAGCCGTGGCCCTCACCCAGGGCCGCCTCCACACCCCGCCCCCGTGGCCGGCGGCCACGGCCGCACCGCGGTTCCGTCCCGGCGGGACGGGCCCGACCGGGAAGCGGAAACGGCCGGCGGTTCCACCACGGCGTACGCCTCCGGCGGGACCGGGAAGCGCTTCAGCAACTCGTCCATCCAGGCGGCCGGGTGGGTGGCCCGCGCCGGGCCGCCGGGGAGGGCGCGGGCCTGGCGGATGCCCTCGACCAGTGCCCTGACGGCGGCGTCGGCGGTGTACCGGTCGGCGACCCACTGCCGACCCGCCCGCCGTACCTCGTCCTGGTCGGGCAGGTCGAGCAGTTCGAGGGCCTTGTCCGCCAGCCGGTCCGTTTCGAGCTCCGGGATCCGCCAGGCGGACGGCGAGTCGAACAGTTCCGCGCCGCCGCCGGCGGCGTAGCCGGTCACCAGGCAGCCGCTGGCCATCGCCTCGGCCGGCGGCAGTCCGAAGCCCTCGCCCTCGGGCGCTCCCAGCGCGATGAACACCGACGTGTCCGACAGGACGCGGGCGACCTCCTCGTGGGGAACCGCGTGGATGTCGTACAGGTCGACGCCCCGGGAGCGCGGGTCGGCGTGGAGCAGGCGGCGCAGCAGCGTGCTCTCGACGGGGCGCTTGCGGGACATCCACGCGATGCGCCGGACCCGCCCGGTCGCCGCCGGCCGGAACGACTCGGTGTCGATGACGCTGGGCACCAGGTGCGGCTCGTACTCGGGCAGGGCGCGGCGGAGCATGTCGACGCCCGCCTTCGAGACCGTCCACAGCGCCGGCCGGGACGACCAGCCCGGGTACGGTCCGGGGCCGGGGCCGGCCAGGAAGGTGACGTAGTGTCCCTGCGAGAAGACGACCTTGCGGCCGCCGGGCGCCGGGTCGTGGTCGGGGAGCACGCTGACCTCGGGCAGGACGAGCACGTCCTCGGGCCCGAGGTCCAGGGTCGTGCTGGACAGCGCCGGCACGTCGTCGGCGAACCACGTGTAGCGGAATCCCGGGGTGGGCGTCCAGCGGAACGCCTCGACGCCGGCGGCGCGCAGCAGCGAGACCTGCTGGTTCAGCGCGCGGATGCCGCCCAGCGGGAACTGGAACTCGAACGACGCGTAGATCACTCGGCCGGTCATCGCACCCTCCCTGCCCCCTGAGACACCACGATCGGTGGTACCGACCCGCGAGGGTCCGTACGGAATCCCCGCGGCGAGCGTCGAGTCGCCTCGCCTCGCCGACGCTTCCCGCCTCCTACCCGGTCCGCCCCGGCACAAGCCGCTCGCCCGGTCGGGGGAACTCCTCGAGGCCGGCGACGCCCGAGCCGGAGGGGTCGGAGCAGCCGATCCCCCAGGCGGCGGCCCGGGCCGCGGCGGCCGCGCGGTTGGGGAGGTCGAGCTTGGCGAGGATGTGCTCGATGTGGGTCCCCACGGTGCGGGGCGTGACGTACAGCCGTTCGGCGATCTCCCGGTTGGTGCGGCCGGCCGTCAGTTCGGCCAGGACCTGCAGTTCGCGCGGCGAGAGCCCGCCCGGCCGGGCCGGGGCGCCCGGACCGGGCACGGCGGCCACGGCGGACTCCTCGGACCGCGGGCCCGCGTGGGGGGCGACGGCCGCGGCGAGCGCCTCGCTGAGCAGGGTGACCACGGCGCGCGCGGGATCGGGCGCGCACCGCGGCCGGCGGGTGCTCACGTTCAGCACCCCAACGTACCGGCCGTCGACGGCGAAGAGGCACTGGGCCACCCCGTCCTCGATGCCGAGCGGGCGCAGCACCTCCCGGAAGCCCGGGGAGGCCGCCAGGAGCCGTCCGGGGACGTCCCCGAGCCAGAGGCCGCCCCTGGCCGGGCTGCGGAGCACGGGGAACACCGGGTCGTGGTGCAGGCGGGTCTCGATGTACGCGGTGGCGTCGTCCGGGTAGCTCCCGGCCAGGGTGGTGTGGCAGCCGCGCAGCGGATCCCACCGGGCCAGCGAGGCGTGGTCGTACTCCATCACCCCGGACAGCGCCGCCAGGACCGCGTCGAGGCCGGTCGTGCCGGCCGCCGCGCCCCTGGCGGCCTCGCGGACGCCGACGGCCGCGTCCAGGATCTCCGCCACGCTCCGCTCCGCTGCCATCGTTCCAGGATGATCACGTGCCCGGAATGCGTCAAACGCGCGCCCGGGCCGCGACACCGACGACTCCTAGTCCCGGCCGTCGGGCTTCAGGGGCCTACCGTCCAGGGAGGTGGTCGTGAGCGAGGCGCGCAGCTCGGTGATGACGGTGGTTCGGCCGACCGCCGCGCAGGTCATCTCCAGGAGCACGAAGCCCAGGCGGTGCTTTCCCCGCACCATGCCGGAGCCGGCCAGGCTGCCGACCCCCTCGCACAACCAGTCGTAGACGCTCTGCGCGTCTCCGTCCTGCCACCCGTCGAAGGCCGCCGCCTCGATGCCGAGGGCCAGCTTCTCGGCCAGGTACTCGGGGTCCAGGACGGTACGGAAGCGGATCGTCAGACGCTCGAACCCGTGGCCCGCGCCGAACTCCCAGAGCGCCCACAGCTCGTCGACGCCATTCGCCCGGGGTGTGGCTTCGAGGAGCCAGTCGTACCGCTCAATGAAGGGCGCGTGGAACTCCAGCCATCGGTCGCGTTCGCGCGGCAGCACCAGCCAGGGGCTGGGGACCTCCTCGAAGGCCGGCCAGTCCACCTCGGGACAGTCCCAACGCCCGCTCCACGAGCGGACCTTCTCCCGGTTGGCGATGAACTTCGCGCGCGCCTCGTCCGCTTCCCGCCGCTTCCGCCTGCCCAGGACCATGCGCACCAGCCTTCCCCGGTCGCCCCGTCAGCCGCGGCTCCGCGCCCGTTCGCGACTCAAGCCCGGCAGGTGGGCACCGAATCAATGTATCGACACACAGATCGTTCGAAAACCACTGCGACACATCGGAGTTGGGACACCGGAGCGCCCCTCCGGGTCTCCGCACTCAGGAACGCCACCGTCGCCGAGGGGCGGTCGCGCCGGCCCCGCGGGGGCGTGCCGGAGGACCGGGCGCCGGACGTGCCGTGGCGGGTGTCCTCCTTTCCGCTCCTAGCGGCGGGCGAGCGTCGCCGTGACGGCGGTGCGGGCGGGTTCGCGGGGGTCGGGGTCGGTGGAGAGCCAGGCGAGGTGGCCGTCGGGGCGGACGAGGGCGGCGGTGACTCCGGACCAGGTGGGGCGGTGGCCTGCGGGGCGATTGTCGGCCGGAGGGGCGGTGTGGACGTCGAGGCCCGGCGTCACGTCGTGGGCCAGCGGCGCGAGCGGCGACGGGGTGTCGGGGGCGGTGGCCAGGTCGAGCAGGACGTAGCGGCCTCGGCGCAGCAGGGGCAGCAGCGTTGTGCCGCCGTGGACGGGGAGGTCGGGGGCACGGGTCCCGGTGAGCGGGTGGGTGCCGGACGGTTCGGCGGGCGGGTAGTGGACGGCGAGTCCGGAAGCGCGCAGGGCCAGGGCGTCGGAGAACTCCGGTACGTCGCCGATGAGTTCGCCCAGCAGGTCACGCATGGCGAGGTTCTCCGGGGTGTAGCCGGTCATCAGGCCGGTCTGCGCGCTGGTGCTGCGCAGCAGGTCGGCGCCGACCGGGTGGCGTTCGGTGTGGTAGCTGTCGAGCAGGCCGTCGGGGGCGGTGCCGGCGAGGGTCTGGGCGAGCTTCCAGCCGAGGTTGCCGGCGTCCTGGAGGCCGACGTTGAGGCCGAGGCCGCCGGCGGGGAAGTGGGTGTGCGCGGCGTCGCCGGCGAGCAGGACCCGGCCGTGGCGGTAGCGCTCGGCCTGGCGGGTGGCGTTGCCGAAGACGGAGATCCAGTGCGGGTCGCGCATGCCGAGGTCGGTGCCGGCGATCCGGCGCACCCGGGTGCGGAGTTCCTCGATGGTGGGGGTCTCGGGCGGCTCCTGGACGCTGTGCGCGTCGTTGCCGACCACCCGGTGGAGGCCGTCGGGCAGGGGGAAGACCATGACGGTGCCGTACTCGTTGAAGGCGGTGTGCGCGGCGGGCGGCGCGTCGAGCGTGACGTCGGCCATCCAGGCCCACCGGGTGGCGGACGTGCCGGGGAAGCCGATGCCCGCGGCGGTGCGTACGGTGCTGCGGCTGCCGTCGCAGCCGACCAGGTAGGCCGCGCGCAGTTGCCGGCGCCCGGTGGGGGTGTCGACCTCGACGGTCACCGCGTCGTCGTGCCGGGTCAGACCGGTCACCCGGTGCTCGCGCAGCAGGCGGACGCCGACGGCCTCGGCGTGGGCGGCGATGAGTTCCTCGGTGCGGAACTGCGGCAGGACGAGGGTGAACGGGTAGGGCGTGTCCAGCCGGGAGAAGTCCATCCGGGTGGTGAGCGCGGCGAAGTGCCCGTTGGGCACCCGCAGTCCTTCGGCGAGGAAGGGCGTCACCAGTCCCCGGGCGGCGAACAGTTCGAGGGTGCGCGGGTGGACGGTGAGGGCGCGGGAGTGCGGGTCGGGCTCGGCCCGGGTCTCCAGCACGGTCACGTCGACGCCGTGGAGGCGCAGCTCGCAGGCGAGCCAGAGCCCGACCGGTCCGCCTCCGGCGATGACGACCCCGGTCGCGGCGTCCGGTGCGGTGGCGTGTTCGGCAGTAGCGGGTGCGGTGGTGGTGTGCGTTCCTTCGGGCATGACGAGACTCCCCTTCTTGGTCAGTGACCAATAACGATGCCTCCAGTAGACTAGGTCAGTGACCAAGAAGCAAACCCCGGCCGCCCCGCGAACCCGGCTCGACCCCACCGCCGTGGTGCGGGCGGCACTCGAACTGCTCGACGAGAAGGGCGCCGACGCCGTCTCCCTGCGCGGCACGGCCGAACGCCTCGGCGTACGGATGAACACCGTGCTGTGGCACGCCAAGACCAAGGCCCGACTACTGGAGCTGATGGCCGACGCGATCGTCGCCGGGATCCCGCTCACCGACCTGCCCGCGGCCCCGGACGAGCGGGCGCGCGAACTGGCCCGCCGCTACCGCCGCTGCCTGCTCGCCCACCGCGACGGCGCGGCCGTCGTCGCCGGCACCTACGCCGCCGAGCCCGCGACCCTCGCGTTCGCCGAGCACCTCGTGGCGGCCCTGCTCGACGCCGGACTCGACGAACGCCGGGCCGCCTGGACGTTCTGGAGCATCCAGTACCTGACACTCGGCCTGACCCAGGAGGAGCAGGCACTCGCCACCTCCGGCGAGGAACACACCCTCGGCCCCGCACTCGCCGCCGGCAGCTACCCCGCGCTCGACCGGGTGGTGCCGCAGCTGGAGGACACGGCGTTCGACGAACGCTTCGAGTTCGGCCTCGACCAGCTGCTGCGTCCCCGACCTACGTGAGCAAGCGTCAAGTACGTTTGACGCCCGGACAAGCCGCTGGTCTACTCCCTCCCCATGACCGCCACCACATCGCCGCCACCTGCGCCGGACGCCCTCGCCGTCGTCGAGTCGATCGCCGACCTGGTCGGCGAGAACTACGTCTTCCCCGACGCCGCCCGGGAACTGGCCTCCCTGCTGCGGCGCCGGAGTGCCGAGGGCTCCTACCGCACCGAATCCGCCCAGGAGTTGGCCGAAGCGGTCACCGCGGACCTGCGGTCCGTCAACGGCGACCTGCACCTGGCCCTCAAGTACCACGCCGTGCCGGTGCCGCGCGAGCGGGGAGCGGCGGTGCTCGCCTCGATGCGGAGGGATTTCGACGCCTCCCTGGATGGTGTCCCGCGGGTGGAGCTCCTCGACAGCGGCGTCGCGGTCCTGGAGATCGCCCCCAAGATGTTCCCGCTGGACTGGGCGGCGCAGCCGCTGGCCGCGGCGCTCTCACTGGTGGCCCCCGCCCGCGCCCTCATCCTGGACCTGCGCCGCAACACCGGCGGCGATCCGGACACGGTCGCCTTCGTCTGCGGCTACCTGCTCGACGGCCGCACACACCTCAACACCATGGTCTCGCAGCAGGGAGAGGTAGCCGCGCAGTCCTGGACGCCCCCGTTCGTACCGGGCGCCCGCTTCGGCGGCGGCAAGCCGCTCTTCGTGCTCACGAGTGGCAGCACCTTCTCCGCGGGCGAGGAACTCGCCTACGACCTGCAGCAGCTCGGGCGCGCCGAGGTCGTCGGGGAAGCCACCCGGGGCGGCGCGCACCCGCGCGAGGGCTGGACGGTGCACCCGCACCTGGAGCTCAGCGTGCCCGTCGCCCGCGCGGTCAACCCGGTCTCGGGCACCAACTGGGAGGGCACCGGCGTCCGGCCCGATGTGCCGTGCGACGCCGAGGCGGCACTCGACCGCGCGCTGGCCCTGGCCGTGGCGCGCTTGACCCAGGAGGCTGATGGGGATGCCGGGCCCCGGCGTCTGGGGCAGCTCTGATCCGATCCGTTGTTCCCGGCTCAGCCCCGCGACTCGTCAACCACCGGGGCCCGAGCCGGTACCGGACTCGCTACGCCACTGCCCGCCGGACGCGGTAGTTCCAGCGCGTGAGTGACCGGACGACGGTTTCGGCGCCGATGGGGTTGGCGCTGTGGACGAAGACGGTTCCGATCCGGAAGGGCCGCCCGTTGAAGGCGGCCTCTTCCATGAGGGTCACCACGGGCATGATGCTGTCGTCGCCGCCGAGATCGTGGTCGAGCCAGAGTTCGTCGACGAAGACCTCGCGATGCTCTTCCAGGAGCTGGACGCCCTCACGGCTGGTGCGGGCGATCCGCGTGACTCCGGGGAGCGGCCGGAGGTCGTCTATGCCGAGGATGACGGGCGTCGGCAGGACTGAATCCTCTTTCATCCGATCATCCTTTCAATCGAGCGGCCGCCGGAGCAACGGGGATATCGCGCCCGACAGGTGACGATGGCCGCCTCCCGCGCCGCTCGGCCTGTTTGCCGACAGAGTGTCGGCAATATGCAACTTAGGTTAGGCTAACCAAAATTATCGGGGTCTCTCCGACCCGGCCGCATCCGATCCCTGGAGGCCGCATGCCCGCGCCCGCACCCGTCCCGTTCTCCACCATGCTCCGCACCGCCAGCAGCGAGGAGCACGAGGCCGCAGAGCGGTCCTCGTTCATGAGCCGCCTGCTGGGCGGACGCCTCGGGATCGAGGCCTACGCCGACCTCACCGGCCAGCTCTGGTACGTCTACCGGGCGCTGGAGGAGCGGGCCGAGCAGCTCGCGGAGCACCCGCTGGCAGGCCCGTTCATCGACCGGGCGCTGCTGCGCACCGACGCCATCGAACGCGACCTGGCACACCTGCGCGGGCCCGACTGGCGGGACGGGCTGGCGCCGCTGCCCGCCACCGCCGCGTACGTGGCGCGGGTGGAGGAGCTGGCCGCCGAGTGGCCCGCCGGCTACCTCGCGCACCACTACACCCGCTACCTGGGCGACCTGTCGGGCGGCCAGATCATCCGGGGCGTGGCCGAGAAGGCCTGGGGTTTCGAGCGCAAGGGCGACGGCGTGCGGTTCTACGTCTTCGAGGAGGTCGCCAACCCCGCCGCCTTCAAGCGCGAGTACCGGTCCAGGCTGGACGCGGCGGGTGCGGCGATGGACGAGGTCGAGCGGCGCCGGGTGGTCGAGGAGTGCAAGCGGGCCTTCATACTCAACGGGGCGGTGTTCCACGACCTGGACGGGCGCTACCCGCTGAGCCCCTGAGCGTTCCCACTCCCCCGCGGTGAACGCACCGGCCCCGGCGAGCGGTTGCTCGCCGGGGCCGGTGTGCGTTCCCGACCGGGGTCAGGCCTGCGCGCCGCTGCGGCGGGTGCGCACCAGGACGGTGGCGCTGCCGCCGACCAGCAGCAGGCCGGCCGCGGTGGCCAGCAACGGGAGCACCGGGGTGTCCGCTCCGGTGGCGGCCAGCGAACCGGTGCCCGTGCCGGTCAGGCCGGTGCCGGTCAGGCCGGTGCTGGTGAGCGAGGCACCTCCGGCCGTGCCGCCGCCCGAACCCTGGCCACCCGCAGCCGGGTTGGCGCCGGCGGTGCCGGACGTACCGGTGGCGGGCAGCGCGGCGTCCTTGTCGAAGGCCAGGGTGGCGCTGACCGGGTCCAGGGCCGTACCGGCCGGGTAGTTGGAGAAGACCGGGACGCCCTCGGCGGTGAGCGTGGCCGGGACACCGGTGAGCGTGACCAGGCCGTTGACCGGCTTCAGCGCGGAGGCGGGGACGTCGAGCTTGGCGATCCGGGCGCCGCTCAGCGTGGTCGACTTGCCGTCCGGGGACTTGCCGTTGACGTCGGCGGTCAGGAAGGCACCATCCCGGTCGATGACCAGACCCGGCGCGGAGAGCGTGGTGTCGAGCGCCCAGCCGTCCTTGCCGGGGTGGGCGAGGAAGCGGACCGAGCCGGTGAAGCCGGCGGTCAGCGTGTGGTCGGCGGTGTTGTACGCGCCGGTGGCGCTGCCGAAGCGGTAGTCGGCCGCGCCGCCGCCGAACTCGACCTTGCCGGCGGCCATCGGGGATTCGAGGTACTTGCGGAAGCTCTCCTTGACCGTCCAGTTCAAGGTGCCGTTCAACACGGGCAGGCGGTCGGGAGCGGTGCTGGGGGTGCCGGTCGGGGCTGGTGTCGTGCTCCGGGTGGCCGTCGGCGAGGCGGTGGCAGTAGCCGACGGCTCGGCGGGGGCCGACGGCGTGCCGGACGGTGTGGCGGTCGGCTGCGCCGTCGGCGAGGCCGTACCGGACGGGGTGGACGTTCCGGACGGGACCGGCGTTCCGGACGGCACCGGCGCACCGGACGGGACCGGCGTACCGGACGGAGCGGGCGTCGCCGGGCTCTGCTTGAGCAGCAGCGACAGCGGGTCCATGTCCACCCCGGCCCGGTAGAAGCCCGCGAAGGCCTGGGCGCCCTGCTCGGTCAGCTTGGCGGCGGTCGGCACCCCGGTGGTGGTGTCCCGCCCGACGGTGAAGGTCACCAGCGGCACGTCGTTCCGTCGGGTGGTCTCGGTGGCGCTCGTCGACTCCTTGGAGGCGGTGTCGGCGGTGAGCGTGCCGGTGGTGCCGGACGTGGTGACCTTCAGGTCGCTGAGCGCGATGTCCAGCGCGCCGTGGTGGGCGGTGAAGTGCACGCCGCCGGTGAAGGAGGAGCTGAACGTGTGGGTGGCGAGGTCGTACTCGGCACTCGCCAGGCCGAAGTGGAAGGTGCCGTCGGTGTTGCGGGTCGCACCGCCGGTCAGCTCGACCGCGCCGCCCTGGGAGGCGGGGCCCTCGATGTAGGTGCGGAAGCCGGCCTTCACCCCCCAGTCCAGCGCGCCGGTGTCGTACGTGACGCTGCCCGGGGCGCCGTCGGCCAGGGCCAGCGCGGGGGCGCCGAGGGCCGTCAGGCCGAGGCCTGCGGTGGCGGCGGCGAGGGCGGCCAGCCGGGTGCGGTTGCGGGACATGGTGGTTGCTCCGTTCGGATGGGGGGATGGCGGGGGGGGAAGGGTCAGGCCGTGTGGTCGGGGTCCGGGGCGGCGTCCGCGCGGCGGCGCCGGACCAGCAGCCCGCCGGTCGTGGCGAGCGCGGCGACCAGCACCGCGCCGCCGGCCACGGCGGCCACCGGGAAGCCACCCGAGGACGAGCCGGCGGAGGACGCGACGGGCGAGGCGGCCGGCGTTGCCGGGGCGGCCGAGGCGGCGGGCGTGGCCGGGGCGCTGCCGAGGTCGGGCAGCGGGGGCAGTGTGGCGGCCGGGTCGAGGGCGACGGCGAAGCTCAGCGGGTCCATCTCGGTGCCGGCCGGGTAGAGGCCCCCGAAGGCCTCGGCCCCGCCCTGGGCGAGCTTCAGCGGCAGCTCGACGGCCTTCAGCAGGCCGCCCTCGGCCTTGAGCCCGGTGGGGTCGAAGGTCGCCAGCTCGACGCCGGGCAGCTGCCGGGTGGCGCCGTCCGGGGTGCGGCCGGAGACGTCCGCGAGCAGTCGGCCCTGGCCGCCGGCCACGGTGACGCCCGGGTTGGCCAGGGTGAGGTCCAGCCCGTGGCTCTCGCCGCCGCGCAGGCCGGTGAAGCGGACGGTGCCGGTGAAGGCGGCGGTGAGCTCGCCGGCTGCTGGGTCGTACGCGCCCTTGGCCGGGGTCCAGCGGAAGAAGGCCCCGCCGTCGGCCGCGCCGCCACCGAGTTCCCAACGGCCCTGGGCGATCGCGCCGGTGACGTAGTCGCGGAAGGTGCGGCGCACGCCCCAGTCGAGGGCGCCGTTGCCGAACTCGGTCTTCGCGGGAGCCTGGGCGGCGGGCTCACCGGAAGGGGCGGCCCCGGCGACGGGCGCGGAGCCGACGGAGGGTGCGGCCCCGGCGACGGGCGCGGCCTCGGCGGAGGGCGCGCCCGTGGGCGCGGCACTCGGCGACGGCGCCGCCGAAGTCGCCTGAGCGGCAGGCAGGTTGACCGACAGGCTGAGCGGGTCGAGAGCCGTTCCGGCCTGGTAGAAGTTGCCGAAGGCCTTCGCCCCGGCGTCGGTGAGGGTGGCCGGGACGTTACTCAGGCTCAGGGTGCCGGCCGCGCCGCGCAGGTCGACGCCGGCCAGCGAGAGATCGGCCAGCTTGGCCTGGCTCGCCTCGCTGACCTGCCCGGTCTCCTTGGACTTGCTCCTGACGTCGGCGTAGAGCCCGGCCGCACCACCGTGGACGGCCCGGAAGGTGAGCCGCCCCAGGCTCAGGTCGAGCGCGTCGGCGCCGTTCTCCTGGTGCCCGGTGAAGCGGACACCGCCGGAGAAGCCCGCAGTCAGCGCACCGGTCGCCGGGTCGTACGCGCCGGTCGCGGAGTGGAAGCGGAAGGTGCTGCCGCCGACCGTGGCCGCGCCGCCGCTGAGTGTCCAACTCCCCTTGGCGATAGGCCCGGTGACGTAGGTCAGGAAGGACTGTCTGATCCCCCAGTCGAGCCGCCCGCCGGAGACCCTGCCCTCGGCGGCGACCGCCCGGGCCGGCAACAGGCCCGCCACCGACAGGGCGGCGAGAACGGCCACCAGGGAGGCGGCCAAACGGCGGAGCCGGCTGGGCAGGGACACGCGGATCACTCCTCGAAGGGCCACGGGGGCGCGGCGGGGGGAGGGGTCGGCAGACCGCCACCCCCTTGCAAGACTTAGGTAAGGCTAACCTAATATATAGATCAAGAGCCCCTCCCCGTCCGGTCGGAGGCGGCGACAACCCCCGGCGAAGGGAAGCACGTTGAGCAGCAGTACGATCCGAACCCGGGTGGCCCGCAGGCCGGCCCTCCTACTGCTCCTCCTCGGCCTGCTGCTCCCCCTCACCGCCTGTGGCTCCGCCACCAGGACGGCCACGACCGCCACCACCACCCGCGCCCCCGACGCGGTCGAGCCGCTGCCCGTCGAGCCCGTCCCGCAGCTCCCGGCCACCACCCCCTCCGCCGACGGCCGCCAGGTCACCGTCACCAGCGCCGAGCGGATCATCCCGCTCGACGGCAGCCTCGCCGAGCTGGTGTTCAGCCTCGGCCTCGGCCCCAAGGTGGTCGCCCGGGACGTCTCCACCACCTTCCGGCAGGCCGCCGCGCTGCCGGTGATCACCCAGGCCCACGACGTGTCCGCCGAGGGCGTGCTCTCGCTGCGTCCGACCGTCGTCCTCGCCGACCGCTCCACCGGCCCGGCCGAGGCGATCGCGCAGATCCGCGCGGCAGGCGTCCCGCTCCTTGTCCTGGACGACGCCAAGGAGCTCGCCGACGTCGGCCCGCGCATCGACACCGTCGCCACCGCGCTCGGCGTCCCGGACGCCGGACGGCAGTTGAGGGAACGCACCGAACAACGGATCGACGCCGCCAAGGCCGCCGTCCCGGCCACCGGCCGCCATCCCAGGGTGGCCTTCCTCTACCTGCGCGGCAGCGCCTCCGTCTACCTGCTCGGCGGCCCCGCCTCCGGCGCCGGCTCGCTGATCGAGGCGGCCGGCGGCGAGGACGCCGGCACCGCCGCCGGGCTCACCGGCGACTTCACCCCGCTCACCAGCGAGGCCCTGGTCAAGGCCGCGCCCGACGCGATCCTGGTGATGAGCAAGGGGCTCGACTCGGTCGGCGGCGTCGACGGCCTGCTCGCACTTCCCGGCGTCGCCCAGACCCCGGCCGGGCTCGACCGCCGGATCGTCTCGATCGAGGACGGCCAACTGCTCAGCTACGGCCCGCGCACACCCCAGGTGCTCCAGGAGATCACCGCCCAGCTCCACCCGGCGGGTGCCGAGTGACCACCGCCGTACGGGAGAAGAGCCTCCGCGGACCGTCCAGGACCACCCTCGTCACGGTCGCGCTCACCGCCGCCCTGGTGCTCTGCGCCCTGCTCGCGGCTGGCACCGGCGCCTACCGCATCCCGCTCGGCGACGTCCTCGCCTCCACCACCCACCGCCTCGGCCTCGGCGGGCACGCCCTGGACCGAGTGCCCGAGTCGGTGCTGTGGAACGTCCGGCTGCCCCGGGTGGCCCTCGCCCTGCTGGTCGGCGGCTCGCTCGGCTGCGCCGGGGCGCTGATGCAGGGCGTGTTCGGCAACCCGCTCGCCGAACCCGCCGTCATCGGCGTCTCCTCCGGCGGCGCGGTCGGCGCGGTGGCCTGCATCGTGCTCGGCCTGGACGCCCTCGGCAGCTGGACGGTCACCGCCTTCGCCTTCGCGAGCGGGCTGTTGACGGTCTTCGCGGTGTACGTCATGGCCCGCTCCGGCGGGCGCACCGAGGTGGTCACCCTGATACTCACCGGCGTCGCCGTGAACGCCTTCTGCGGCGCGCTGATCGGCGTCTTCCTGTTCACCGCCGACTCCGCCGCGATCAGCCAGGTCACCTTCTGGCAGCTCGGCTCGCTCGCCCAGGCCACCTGGGGCAAGGTGCTCGCCGTCCTGCCCTTCGCCGCCGTCGGGCTCACCATCGCCCCGCTGTACGCCCGCAGGCTGGACCTCCTGGCCCTCGGCGAGCGCCCCGCCCGCCATCTCGGCGTCGACGTCGAGCGGATGCGCCTGACCCTGATCACCGTGGTCGCGCTGCTCACCGCCGCGGCCGTCGCGGTCAGCGGCATCATCGGCTTCGTCGGCCTGGTCGTCCCCCACCTGCTGCGGATGCTGACCGGCCCCGGCCACCGCTTCCTGCTCCCCGCGTCCGCGCTGGGCGGCGCCCTGGTGCTCGTGACCGCCGACCTCGCCGCCCGCACCCTCGCCGCACCGGCCGAACTGCCGCTCGGGGTGCTCACCGCACTGATCGGCAGCCCGTTCTTCTTCTGGCTGCTGCGCCGGACCAGGACCCGCCAGGGAGGCTGGGCATGAGACTGCACCGACACCGGACGATCCCCGAACGACCGCTTCCCGGCAACGAGTTGCTCACCGCCGAGGCCGTGCGGCTGACCGTCGGCGGCCGTGCGCTGCTGGCCGGCGCCTCCGTGCGGGTCGCCGCCGGCGAACTGGTCGCACTGCTCGGGCCGAACGGCGCGGGCAAGTCCACCCTGCTGTCCGTCCTCGCCGGGGACGTCGCGCCGCACGGCGGCGGGGTGACCCTGCTCGGCCGACCGCTGTCCGCGTACGGCGCGGCCGAACTCGCCCTGCACCGCGCGCTGTTGCCGCAGTCCGCCGCGCTGTCCTTCCCGTTCCCGGCCGACGAGGTGGTCCGGATGGGCCGCGCGCCCTGGGCCGGTACGGCGGCGGCCGCCGAGGACGAGGCGGTGGTCGCCGAGGCGATGGCGGCCACCGAGTCCACCGCCTTCGCCGGGCGCCCGTTCACCGCCCTGTCCGGCGGCGAGCGCGCCCGGGTGGCGCTGGCCCGGGTGCTGGCCCAGCGCACCCCGCTGCTGCTCCTGGACGAGCCGACCGCGGCCCTCGACCTGCGCCACCAGGAGCTGGTGCTGCGGGTCGCCCGGGCCCGCGCCGCCGCCGGGGACGGCGTGGTCGTGGTGCTGCACGACCTGTCCCTCGCGGCGGCCTACGCGGACCGGGTGGTCCTGCTGACGGGCGGGGCGACGGTCGCCGACGGGCCGGTCGCCGAGGTGCTGCGGGCGCCGCTGCTCAGCGAGGTGTACGGGCACCCCGTCGAGGTGCTGGCACACCCGCGCACCGGGGCGCCGCTGGTGCTGCCGGAACGGACCTGACGCCAAGGGGACCGGTCGTCCGGCCGGAAGCCGACCGGGCCAGGACGCCCCCGGGGCACGCCGCTCCCGAGCGCGAAGGCGGCCACGCCCCCGCCACGCCGGTGACCCGCGCATCGCCCGCGGGCCACCGGCGGGCCGTCAGGGTGCCAGGCGGTAGGCGCGCAGCACGGTCTGCTCGACGGTGGAGCCGTCGGCGGCGCGTGCCGCCGGTGGTGGCGCGGCCGGGGACGGTGACGGTCAGCTGCCGGCCCTCGCGGGCGTCGACGGCGAGCCGGGTGTCGCCGCGCAGCTCCAGCTCGGGCTGCAGGAACAGGGTCGAGGTACGGCTCGCGGTGCCCGAGGCGGGGGTGACCAGCTCTCCGCCGAGGTTGTAGCGGCCCTCGGGCACCCGCGCGGTGGCGGTGCCGCCGGTGAACCGCGGCCGGAAGGTCTCGCGGGTGTCCAGGTTGACGAGGTTGACCGTCGACCAGGTGTTCCAGGTTCCCGGCCCGATCGGCGCCCCGTTGCGGTCGACGGCCGTGACGGTGACGTCGTGCCGCACGGCTTCGCGGGTGAGCGCGTAGGCGGTGGTGACGGCGGCGCCGACCGCACCGCCGACGCGCCCAGGGTCCCGCTCTGCGCCACCATCGCCCTGCCCGTCGTCACCCCCCCGCCCCGGCGTGCCCAGTCCGCAGGAGGTCGCCCCGCGCACCAGCTGCCACCTGGTCGACCTCCCCTCCGGTGCGCACGGCGAGGCCGTGACCCTGACGCACCCGCAGAACGACCGCACCTCCCAGTACGTCCGCCTCCAGCGCACCGACGGCCGCACGGTGACCCTCCAGCAGTGGACCGACCAGCCGGACGCCGGCCTGGCCGAGGCCGCCCTCCTGGCGATCGCCGACGACCCCGCCTGGCAGTTCTGACCGACCCTCCCCCGCCCGGCCGCCGCGCCCCGCGCCGCTCCCGAAGGAGCGCGGGGCGCGGCGGCACCGGTGGCCGGTCCTCAGCGACCGTACGCGGCGGTCGCGATCTCGCCGAAGGACCGGATCAACGGGTTGGTGTCGCCCTCGTTCCAGGCCGCCACCACCCGGCTCGGCGGGATGTCGGTCAGCGGCACCACGGCCAGCTCCGCGGGCAGGTTGTGTCCGAGCGGGGCCAGGCCGACCGTGCCGTTCCACAACACGGCCTGCAGGCACTCCTGGACGGTGCGCACCACCGGGCCCTCGCGCGGCCTGCCACCGTGCCAGTACGACTGCCAGCGGGGGTCGGTGCCCTGCGGGAACCGGAACCAGCGGCGGTCGTCCAGCTCGGCCGACCGCAGCCCGTCACGGCCGGCCAGGGGGTCGTCGGCGCGCAGGACCACGCCGACCGGATCGGCCCGCAGCGTACGCACCGTCAGGGCGGTCTCGTCGAACGGCGCCCTGGTCAGCGCGACGTCGACCAGCCCGACTCGCAGCCCGCAGGTCGGGTCGGTCAGATCGGTCTCGCGGATGCGGATATCGACGCCGGGGCGGCTTCGGCGGAAGGCGGCGGCCAGCCTGGCCGCTCCCGGGTCGGTGCCGTCGCCCAGGATGCCGATGGTGACGGTCGCGACGCCGGCCGCCGCGCCCACGCGCACCCGGACGCGCTCGGCGTGGTCGAGCAGCGCCCGCGCCTCGTCGAGCAGCACCGAGCCCACCGGGGTGAGCGTGACCCCCGTCGGCGAGCGGGCGAACAGCAGGGCCCCGACCTCGGCCTCCAACCGCTTGATCGCCCGGCTCAGCGGCGGCTGGCTCATGTGCAGTCGGGTGGCGGCCCGGCCGAAGTGGAGTTCCTCGGCGACCGCCACGAAGTAGCGCAAGGTCCGTAGCTCCACGCTGCAACGATACCCACGGGGTATCGGCCCCGCGGAACGGGTCTTGGACACCGGCGGGGCCCCGGCGGTGCACTCGTGAGCATGACCGAAGAAGCGAAGACCAGCGAGCCGCAGACCGCCCCCGCCGTGTCGGTGGTGGGCCCCGGCGACGGCGAGACGATCGTTCTGGGCACCACGCGCATGCGCGTTCTCGAGGACGGCAGCCACACCGGGCACCGACTCGCGATCGCCGAGTCCGTCCTCGCCCCGCACACCCAGGGGCCGCCGCAGCACCGCCACCGCGAACACGACGAGGGCTTCTACGTCCTCTCCGGCACCGTGCGGTTCACCGTCGGGGAGGAGGAGTACGACGCCGCCGCGGGCACGCTGGTGATGGTTCCGCCCGGCGCCCCGCACACCTTCGCCAACCCGACCGACCAGCCGGCCGTCATGCTCAGCACCTTCACCCCCGACCTGTACGTGCAGTACTTCCGGGACCTCCAGGAGGTGCTCGCCGCCGGCCGGCCGCTGACGCCGCAGACCAACGCCGACGCGATGAGCCGCTACGCGACCGAGCCCGCCACCGACCGCGCCTGAGCCGGGGGGCGTCGCCGGGGTGTGACCGCGGTCTCAGTGGTGGCCGGTCGGCGGTGACTCGGCGTGACGGGGGTGGGTCGGGTGGTGATGCTGTCGGGGTTCAAACGGTGAGTGCGCTCACATGCGGTTGCGGGGCACGACGACGGCTAGAAATGTCCGTTTTGCCCGCTTTTCGCTAGGGGGTGGGTGGTGTTTGCGCAGGTCGGAAGGGGGTGGCGCGCTCGGCGTGGCCCCTCCTTCGAATAGGAGCCGCCCTCCTCGCTACGACGGCGGGTCGTAGCGAGGGGGTCTTGGCGGGGCCCGTTGCGGTCTGGCAACTTTGCATTCGTCGCCAGCCACACCGGCTCCTGTCCCGCCGGATGCGGCT
>NZ_JBICYZ010000082.1:0-46556 GCF_043201465.1 Kitasatospora sp. NPDC048298 | reverse complement strand
AAGCTAAGCCTCACAGCGCCGATGGTACTGCAGGGGGGACCCTGTGGGAGAGTAGGACGCCGCCGAACAATTCTTCTGAATAACCCCCATCCGGAATCCGGATGGGGGTTATTCGCGTTTCCGGGCCCGTCACGGATCTCTCCGTCTCCTCCCCGCCCTTCCCGAACGACCCCCGCCGAGTGGCTGGTCCACCGTCAATATGCCGCTAAAACCGCCTGATCAGCGCACTGATCAGCGGAAAATCGCGTCGCACACCGTAGTCTCGAAGGCGAGGGGAACAGGTGTCCGGGGGTGTCACCCGGGCAGCGTCGGATCAAGAATGGTGCTCATGGGACGAGGCAGGCTGCGCATCTACCTCGGGGCGGCCCCCGGGGTCGGCAAGACGTACGCCATGCTCGCCGAGGCGCACCGGCGGCAGGAGCGTGGCACGGACGTCGTGGTCGCGTTCGTGGAGGACCACGGGCGCCGGCGGACCGCGGACATGGTCGCCGGGCTGGAGGTCGTGCTGCGGCAGCAGGTGGTGCACCGCGGCGCGCGGTTCTCCGAGATGGACCTGGACGCCGTGCTCGCCCGCCGCCCGCAGGTGGCCCTGGTGGACGAGCTGGCCCACACCAACGTTCCCGGCTGCCGCAACGAGAAGCGCTGGCAGGACGTCGAGGAGCTGCTGGCGGCCGGGATCGACGTGGTCTCCACGGTCAACGTGCAGCACCTGGAGTCGCTCGGCGACGCCGTCGAGGGCATCACCGGGGTGCGTCAGCGCGAGACCGTCCCGGACGAGGTGGTCCGGCGGGCGGACCAGATCGAGCTGGTGGACATGTCCCCGCAGGCGCTGCGGCGCCGGCTGGCACACGGCAACGTGTACGCGCCGGAGAAGATCGACGCGGCCCTCGCCAACTACTTCCGCCCGGGCAACCTGACCGCGCTGCGCGAGCTGGCGCTGCTGTGGACCGCGGACCGGGTGGACGAGTACCTCCAGAAGTACCGGGCCGAGCAGGGCATCGAGGGCACCTGGCAAGCCCGGGAGCGGATCGTGGTGGGCCTGACCGGCGGGCCGGAGGGGGCGACGCTGATCCGTCGGGCGGCCCGGATCGCCGCCAGGGTGTCCGGCGGCGAGTTGCTCGCCGTGCACATCTCCCGCTCGGACGGACTGGTGGGCACCGGCTCGCCGCAGACGCTGATCGAGCAGCGCGCGTTGGTGGAGAGCCTCGGCGGCTCCTTCCACGCCGTCCTCGGCGACGACCCGGCCGCCGGGCTGCTGGACTTCGCCCGGGGCGTGAACGCCACCCAGATCGTGCTGGGCACCAGTCGGCGGCCCGCCTGGCAGTACCTGTACGGGCCGGGCGTCGGCACCACGGTGACCAGGGAGGCCGGCGACATCGACGTCCACATGGTCACCCACGAACACGCCGGGCACGGGCGCGGCAGGATTCCGGTCCGCCGGATCACCGACCTGGGCCGTACCCGCACCGTCGCCGGCTGGCTGATCGGACTGGTCGGCCCGCCGGTGCTGGCGATCGTGCTGACCGGGATCGGCGGGCTGGGGCTCTCCACCGACATGCTGCTGTTCCTGTCGCTGACGGTGTGCGCGGCGTTGGTCGGCGGGCTGCTGCCGGCGATCGGCTCGGCGCTGGTCGCCTCGTCGGTGCTGAACTACTACTTCACCCCGCCGCTGCACACCTTCACCATCAACGAACCGCAGAACATCATGGCGGTGGCGATATTCACCATCGTGGGCATATCGGTGGCGTCGGTGGTGGACCTCGCGGCGCGGCGCACCCAGCAGGCGGCCCGCAGCCAGACCGAGGCGCAGACGCTCAGCGCGCTGGCCGGCACGGTGCTGCGCGGTGCGCCGAACGGCGACGGGGTGCTGACCGCGCTGATGGAGCAGGTCCGGGAGACGTTCGGGCAGGAGAGCGCCGCGCTGCTGGAGCGGTCCGATCCGCTCGCGGCCTGGGCGCCGGTGGCCACCGCGGGACCGCGCCCGCCGGAGCGGCCGGAGGAGGCCGACGTGGACGTCCCGGTCGGCGACAGCCTGGCGCTGGTGCTGCGCGGCCGGGTCCTGCCCGGGGCGGACCGGCGCCTGCTGGGGGCGTTCGCCGCGCAGGCCGCCGTGGTGCTGGAGCGCCGCCGGCTGTCCCGGGAGGCCGCCGAGGCCCGCCGGGAGGCCGAGGGCAACCGGATCAGGACCGCTCTGCTGGCCGCCGTCTCGCACGACCTGCGCACCCCGCTGGCGGGGATCAAGGCCTCGGTGAGCTCGCTGCGTTCGGCCGACGTCGACTGGGACCCGGAGGACGAGGCCGAGCTGCTGGCCGGCATCGAGGCCGGGGCCGACCGGCTGGACCACCTGATCAACAACCTGCTCGACATGAGCCGCCTGCAGACCGGGACGGTCACCCCGCTGATCCAGGAGACCGACCTGGACGAGGTGGTGCCGTTCGCGCTCGGCGGGGTGCCGCTGGAGTCCGTCCGGCTGGAGGTGCCGGAGACGCTGCCGATGGTCCGGGCCGACGGCGGGCTGCTGGAGCGCTCGCTGGCCAACCTGGTGGAGAACGCGGTCAAGTACAGCCCGGACGGTGTGCGGGTGCTGGTCAAGGCCGACGAGCTGCGGCAGCCGGGGCAGCCGGCCAGGGTGGAGCTGCGGATCGTGGACCGCGGCCCGGGCGTGCCCGAGGACGCCAAGGAGAAGATCTTCGCGCCGTTCCAGCGGTACGGGGACGCGCCGCGCGGCGCCGGGGTGGGCCTCGGGCTCGCGGTGGCGCGTGGCTTCGTCGAGGCGATGGACGGTACCGTCACCGCCGAGGACACCCCTGGGGGCGGGCTCACCATGGTGGTCAGTCTGCCCGTGGTCGAACGGCCGCCGGGAACGGGGGAGTCGGACGGCGAGGGTGGCGAGCCGCTCCCGGAGCTGGTCACTTGAGAACCCGGCGGCGCGCCGGCCGGGTCCGTCGCCCCTCCCGAGGGGCGCACGCCGCATCGAAAGTCGTAGAGCCAGTCCCACAGTCCGTAAGTCAGACAGCCTGAAAGGCGGAGCCCGTAAATGACCCGGGTCCTCGTCGTGGACGACGAACCGCAGATCGTCCGCGCGCTGGTGATCAACCTCAAGGCCCGCAAGTACGAGGTGGACGCGGCCCATGACGGCGCGAGCGCCCTGGAGCTGGCCGCGGCCCGCCATCCGGACGTGGTCGTCCTCGACCTGGGCCTGCCCGACATGGACGGGGTCGAGGTGATCCGCGGTCTGCGCGGCTGGACCCGGGTGCCGATCATCGTGCTGTCGGCCCGGCACGCCTCGGACGAGAAGGTCGAGGCGCTGGACGCCGGCGCCGACGACTACGTCACCAAGCCGTTCGGCATGGACGAGCTGCTGGCCCGGATGCGGGCCGCCGTGCGGCGGGCCGAGCCGGTGGCCGGGGAGGCCGACTCGCTGGTCGTCACCGAGTCCTTCACCGTCGACCTCGCGGCCAAGAAGGTCAACCGGGACGGTGCCGACGTACGCCTCACCCCGACCGAGTGGCACCTGCTGGAGGTCCTCGTCCGCAACGCCGGGCGGCTGGTCAGCCAGACCCAGCTGCTGCAGGAGGTGTGGGGCCCGGCCTACCGCACCGAGACCAACTACCTGCGGGTCTACCTCGCCCAGCTGCGTCGCAAGCTGGAGCGCGACCCCTCGCACCCGCGCCACTTCATCACCGAACCGGGCATGGGATACCGGTTCGAGAGCTGACCGCGGGTGCCCCTGGCGGCTGAACGACCTGCCGCCAGGGGGCCCGAACCCGGTACCCTTCCGACATGAGTGGTGACAACAGCAGCGGCCAGCCGCAGGGGCGGTTCCGCCGCATGCTCAGCCGGCTGACCTCGTCGGCCGAGGAGCTGGACGCCGAGGAGCTGCGCCAGGAGAGCGCCGCGGAGTCCGGCTGCACACCGATCGCCGGCTGCGGAGACCGCCAGTTGGTCACCGTGGCGGGCACGTTGCGCACGGTGACGCTCCGGCCCCGGGCGGGGGTGCCCGCGCTGGAAGCCGAACTCTTCGACGGCACCGAGGCGTTGGACGTGGTCTGGCTCGGTCGTCGCTCGATCGCCGGGATAGAGCCCGGCCGCCGGCTGATCGCCAGCGGCCGGATCAGCCACGCACGCGGGCGCCGTGTGCTGTTCAACCCCCGCTATGAGCTGCGTCCGGTCGGACACGGGAGCGAATGAGCGTGAGCAACCAGCCAGGCGGCGAGGCCGCCGCCCAGCTCGACCTGCCTGTCGACCCCGCGGACGCGGAGGCCGCCCGCAAGGCCGCCTCCAAGGAGGCCGCCGACACCGTGCTCAAGGCCTTCGGCGGCGTGCGCGGCATGATCGACATGACGCTGCCAGGCCTGGTCTTCATCGTCACGTACAACCTGACCCACCAGGTCAGCACCTCGGCCTGGGCCGCGCTGGGCCTGAGCGCCCTGTTCGTGGTGGCCCGGCTGGCGAAGCGGCAGACCATCCAGCACGCCTTCAGCGGGGTGTTCGGCGTCGCCCTCGGTGCCTGGATCTCGATGAAGAGCGGCAAGGCCGAGGACTTCTACCTGCCCGGCCTGCTCTGGAACGTCGGCTACTGCGTCGCCCTGGCGGCCTCCGCCCTGGCCCGCTGGCCGATGATCGGGGTGATGCTCGGTCCGATCACCGGTGAGATGTTCACCTGGCGCAAGGAGAACCCGGGCCGCCTGGCCGCCTACACCAAGGCGACCTGGGCCTGGGTGCTGATCATGGGCCTCAAGCCGGTGATCCTCTTCCCGCTGTACTTCACCCACAACGTCAACCTGCTGGGCTGGCTGAAGGTCGCCCTCGGCATCCCGCCGCTGCTGCTGGCGATGTACGTGACCTGGCAGATCCTGCTGAAGGCGCCGCCGCCGATCAAGGCGCAGCTGGACGACGAGGAGGAGGAGCCGGCGAAGTAGCCGCTCCCGGCCGGACCGGCCCGGACCGGACCCCGGCAACAGCGGAAGGGCCCGCACCCCGGCGAGGGGTGCGGGCCCTTCCGCTGTTGCGAAGGCGGCGCTACTGGGCGCCCGAGGTGGCCGAGAGCAACTGCTCCAGCTCCTCCTCGCGCTCCTGCGCGGCGACGAAGAGCAGCTCGTCGCCGCCCTCCAGGGTGTCGTCCTTGCCCGGCACCAGCACCCGGCCCTCGCGGATGATGGTCACCAGCGCGGTGTCCTGCGGCCAGGCCACGTCGCCGACCCGGGTGCCGACGAGTTCGGTGTCGGAGGCGAGGGTCAGCTCGACCAGGTTGGCGTTGCCCTGGCTGAAGCGCATCAGGCGGACGAGGTCGCCGACGCTGACCGCCTCCTCGACCAGGGCGGACATCAGGCGCGGGGTGGAGACGGCCACGTCCACGCCCCAGGACTCGTTGAAGAGCCACTCGTTCTTGGGGTTGTTCACCCGGGCGACCACCCGGGGCACCGCGTACTCGGTCTTGGCGAGCAGCGAGACGACCAGGTTGACCTTGTCGTCACCGGTCGCGGCGATGACCACGTGGCAGCGCTGGAGCGCGGCCTCGTCCAGCGAGGTGATCTCGCAGGCGTCGGCCAGCAGCCACTCCGCCATCGGGACCCGCTCCACCGAGATGGAGTTGGGGTTCTTGTCTATCAGCAGGACCTCGTGGCCGTTCTCCAGCAGCTCGCCCGCGATCGAGCGGCCCACGGCACCGGCCCCGGCAATGGCGACCCGCATCAGTGACCCTCCTCCTTCGGCCCCTGCGCGAACGCGGCCTCGACGGCCGTCAGGTCGGTCCGGCGCAGCATCACGTGCACCAGGTCGCCCTCCTGCACCACCATCTGGGGCGAGGGGAGCACTCCCTCGCCGAGCCGGGTGACGAACGCCACCCGGGCGCCGGAGGCCTCCTCCAGCTTGCTGATCCGGTGGCCGATCCAGCGCGGGTCGTACGCGACCTCGGCGAGCTGCACGCCGCCGCTCGGGTCCTGCCACAGCGGCTCGGCGCCGCTGGGCAGCAGTCGGCGCAGCATCTGGTCGGCGGTCCAGCGGACCGTCGCCACGGTGGGGATGCCCAGGCGCTGGTACACCTCGGCGCGGCGGGGGTCGTAGATCCGGGCGGCGACGTTCTCGACGCCGAAGTTCTCCCGGGCCACCCGCGCGGCGATGATGTTGGAGTTGTCACCGCTGGAGACCGCGGCGAAGGCACCGGCCTCCTCGATGCCCGCCTCGCGCAGGGTGTCCTGGTCGAAGCCGACACCGGTGACCCGGCGCCCGTTGAATCCGGCGCCCAGTCGACGGAATGCGGTCGGGTCCTGGTCGACCACGGCCACCGAGTGGCCCTGTTTCTCCAGTGCTCTGGCGAGGGCGGAGCCCACGCGGCCGCAGCCCATGATCACGATGTGCACCGGCGCTTACCTCACCCGTCCCGAAGGGGTCTTGACCTGCGCAAACACCGTTCAGCTCCGTTTCCCGCCCGGTCGTCCGGGACGAGGTTCATCGTGGGGGCGCCGGCCCGACAACGCTCGACAACCAGAGTGTTGCCCGCCGACTCGTATCCGACACGCTAGCCGGTCCACCGAACGCAGTCGCGACGAAGGGGGGGACAAACGGCGGAGCCTTGACCGGGGAGCCCCTACGATTCCTTAACGTGCCTATGCCGACTGACCTTCCGAAACGCATCCTGATCGGGCGCGCCCTACGCAGCGACAAGCTGGGCGAGACGCTTCTCCCCAAGCGGCTCGCGCTGCCCGTGTTCGCCTCGGACGCGCTCTCCTCGGTCGCGTACGCCCCCGAGGAGATCCTGCTCACCCTCTCCATCGCGGGCGCCTCGGCGATCCACTTCTCCTGGCAGATCGGCGTCGTCGTGGCGATCGTGATGCTCGCCGTGGTCGCCTCCTACCGGCAGAACGTGCATGCCTACCCCAGCGGTGGCGGCGACTACGAGGTCGCGACCGTCAACCACGGGCCGGCTGCCGGCCTGGTGGTCGCCAGCGCGCTGATGGTCGACTACGTGCTCACCGTGGCCGTGTCGACCACCTCGGGCGTCGCCAACGTCGTCTCCGCGGTGCCCGCGCTGCGCGGCCACGAGACCGTCCTGTCGGTGGTCGTGGTCGTGCTGCTGATGGGCATGAACCTGCGCGGTGTGCGCGAGTCCGGCAGCGCCTTCGCCGTTCCCACCTACGCCTTCATGGTCGGCGTGATCGGGATGGTCGGCTACGGGGTGTTCCGGCACTTCGCGCTCGGCCAGGACATGCCCGCCGAGAGCTCCACGTTCCACCTGGCCGCCATCCCCGGCAACGACTCGCTGGCCGGCTTCGCGATGGTGTTCCTGCTGCTGAAGTCCTTCTCCTCCGGCTGTGCCGCGCTCACCGGTGTGGAGGCGATCTCCAACGGCGTGCCGGCCTTCCGCAAGCCGAAGAGCAAGAACGCGGCCACCACGCTGCTGATGATGGCGAGCATCGCCGTCGTGATGTTCATGGGCATCATCTGGCTGGCCCGGCTGACCGGTGTCCAGATGGCCGAGAACCCGACCGAGCAGCTCGTCGGCGCCTCGCCGGACTACCACCAGAAGACGGCGCTGGCGCAGATCAGCGAGGCCGTGTTCAACAACTTCACGCCCGGCTTCTACTTCGTCGCCGCCGTCACCGGCCTGATCCTGGTGCTGGCCGCCAACACCGCCTTCAACGGCTTCCCGGTGCTCGGCTCGATCCTCGCCCAGGACCGGTACCTGCCGCGTCAGCTGCACACCCGCGGCGACCGGCTGGCCTTCTCCAACGGCATCATCCTGCTGGCGATCGCGGCGATCCTGCTGATCCTCGCCTTCGACGCCGACCCGACCCGGCTGATCCAGCTCTACATCGTCGGCGTCTTCGTCGCCTTCAACATGAGCCAGTCCGGCATGATCCGGCACTGGACCCGGCTGCTGCGCACCGAGACCGACCCGGCCAAGCGCCGCCACATGCAGCGCAGCCGGGCGATCAACGCCTTCGGCCTGGTGATGACGATGGCCGTGCTGATCGTCGTCCTGGTCACCAAGATCGGCCACGCCTGGATCGCGATCGCCGCGATGGCCGTGCTGTTCGTGATGATGAAGGGCATCCGGCGCCACTACGACCGGGTCTCCGACGAGCTGACCGCCGCCGAGGAGCCGGACGACGTGGTGCTGCCCACCCGGGTGCACGCCATCGTGCTGGTCTCCAAGCTGCACAAGCCGGCGCTGCGCGCCCTCGCGTACGCCCGGCTGGCCCGGGCCCACACGCTGGAGGCCGTCACGGTCAACGTCGACCCGGCGGACACGGCGGCGCTGCGCCGGGAGTGGGACGAGCGCGGCATCGAGGTGCCGCTCAAGGTGCTGGACTCGCCGTACCGCGAGATCACCGGGCCGGTCCTGGACTACGTGAAGAACCTGCGGCGCAGCAGCCCGCGGGACGTCGTCTCGGTCTACATCCCGGAGTACGTGGTCGGCCACTGGTACGAGCACCTGCTGCACAACCAGAGCGCGCTGCGGCTCAAGGGCCGGCTGCTGTTCAAGCCCGGCGTGATGGTCACCTCGGTACCGTGGCAGTTGGAGTCCTCGGAGCGGCGCAAGCCGCAGAAGGCCTGGTCGGCGCCGGGCGCCGTCCGCCGTGGCGAGCCGCGGGCGCCGAAGGCCGTAGAGTCGAAGGATTCCGTCTCCACCGGTGCGAACGCCGGTGACACCTCCGAGCGCAGCAAGGACTCCTCCCAGTGACCCGCAACACTCCGCCCCGCTCCTCGGGCTCCTCCGGCAAGGGCGCCCGCCGGGGCGGCTCCCAGCCCGGGCAGGTCTCCCGGCCGCGCTGGGGCCGGCCGGCCCGTCCGGAGGCCACCGACCGCGACGGCCTCACCGCGCGCACCGCGCCGATCGTCCCGGGCGAGCCGGAGGACCGCGGGCCCGCCGGGCCAGCCGCCGAGAAGGGCGCGGGCAAGGGCGCCGCGGGCAAGGGCTCCGGCAAGGGCGCGCCGAAGGGTGCGTCGAAGGGCGCGGGCAAGGACGCCGGCCAGGACGCGCCGAAGGGCGCCGCCGGGGCCGGCCGGAAGGCGCCGCGCAAGCAGGCGGTGCGGCCGCCCAAGGCGCTGCGCACCGCCGCCGCGCGGCCGTCGCGGCCCGAGGCGCCCTCCGGGGAGCCGCTGGCCGGGCAGCGCTACGAGGTCGAGGTCGGCCCGGTCGCGCACGGCGGCGGGCACTGCGTGGCCCGGCACGAGGGGCGGGTGCTGTTCGTGCGGCACGCGCTGCCCGGTGAGAAGGTCGTCGCGCTGGTGACCGACGGGACGACCACCTCGCGCTTCCTGCGGGCCGACGCGGTGGAGGTGCTGGAGCCCTCCAAGGACCGGATCGAGGCGCCCTGCCCGTTCGCCGGTCCCGGCAAGTGCGGCGGCTGCGACTGGCAGCACGTCACCCCGGGCGCGCAGCGCAAGCTCAAGGCGGCGGTGCTGACCGAGCAGCTGGCCAAGCTGGCCGGGCTCACCCCGGCCGAGGCGGGCTGGGACGGCAGCGTCGAGCCGGTCGGCGGCAAGCTGCCGGCCGGGCAGGTGCCGGCCTGGCGCACCCGGGTGCAGTACGCGGTGGACGCGGAGACCGGGAAGGTCGGTCTGCGCAAGCACCGCTCGCACGAGGTGCAGGTGATCGACCGCTGCCTGATCGCGGCCGAGGGCGTCACCGAGCTGGGCATCGAGTCCCGGGACTGGCCGGGCGTGGCGGGCGTCGAGGCGATCGCGGCGAGCGGCTCCTCGGACCGTCAGGTGGTGCTGACCCCGCGGGACGGCGCCCAGCTGCCGCTGGTCGAGCTGGACAAGCCGGTGTCGATCGCCCGGGTGGACGCGCAGGGCGACCTGCACAAGGTGCACGGGCGCTCCTTCGTTCGCGAGCGGGCGGCCGGGCGGACCTGGCGGGTCAGCAACGGTGGCTTCTGGCAGATCCACCCGGAGGCGCCGGACACCCTGGTCGACGCCGTGCTGGACGGTCTGGACCCGCAGTGGGGCGAGAACGCGCTCGACCTGTACTGCGGCGTCGGCCTGTTCGCGGGCGCGCTGGCCGACCGGGTCGGCGAGGACGGCGCGGTGCTCGGCATCGAGTCCGCCAAGCAGGCCGTGGTCGACGCCCGGCACAACCTGGCCGCGCTGGACAACGTGCGGATCGAGTGCGACCGGGTCGAGACGCTGCTGCCGCGCACCGGCATCACCGCCACCGACCTGATCGTGCTGGACCCGCCGCGCGCCGGCGCCGGCCGTGAGACCGTCGCCCACCTCGTCGGCCTGGAGGCACGCCGGATCGCGTACGTGGCCTGCGACCCGGCGGCGCTCGCCCGGGACCTGAAGTTCTTCCGCGAGGGCGGCTACCGGCCGGTCTCGCTGCGGGCCTTCGACCTGTTCCCGATGACGCACCACTTCGAGTGCGTGGCGATCCTGGAGCCGGCCGGGGAGTGATCCCGGGCCCCCGGGCACGCACGGCAGGAGGCGGTCACCCGTTCGGGGTGACCGCCTCCGGCTCGTACGGAGCGGAGCGGTCCGGCTCGGGGCGCGGCCGCGTTCGGGGGCTACTCGTTGTGCTCCTCCTCGTCGGCGCTGTGCGGGAGGTCGATGCCGTGCTGGGCGGCGAGCCGCAGGAGCGAGGCGACCCGGCCCTCGTACGCCTGGACGCCGTCGGCGTCCCCTTCTGCCCGGGCCGCGGCGAGGTCGCGGCGGGCCTGTGCGAGCTGCTCGCGCAGCTCCTGGTCGAACATGGCTGTCATCGGTCGGCCTCCGCACCGGTCGGCGCCCGCTCGGGGGAACGCGGGGGGGATTTCAGCGTCCCGGACGGTGCGGGAGTCTTCAAGTCCCGCACCTCCCGGTGGGGCACGGCGGCCGCGGACGGGCCCGGGCCGGGGCGGAAGGTCAGGTGCCGGCAATGCGCTGGTAAAAGATGGCGCGGGTACGGCCGTTCGACCCCGGGAGGGGGCTTGACGAGGCAATTCGCCGGGGTGAAGGTGAGCCACTGACATGTGATGTGTGCTGTTGCACCGCCCGTGGTGGCAGCCACCCCACGCCACCGGCCGGGGCCGGCCGGTGCGTGAGGGGGAGCGTCATGGAGTTGGAGCTTCGGCACCTGCGGGTGCTGTGCGCCATCGCCGACACCGGGAGCGTCGGGCGGGCCGCCGCCCTGCTCGGCGCCTCGCAGCCGGCGACCAGCACCCAGCTGCGCCGGATCGAGCGCCACCTGGGCGCCTCGCTGTTCGACCGCACCGCCGCCGGGGTCGCGCCGACCGGCTTCGGGGTGGAGGTGCTGGCCGCCGCCCGGGAGCTGCTCGCCCGCGCCGACAGTCTGGGGCGCCGACCGGAAGCCCAGGCGGGGCCCGCCCCGCGCGAGTTGCGGCTGGCGGCGGCCAGCGAGCCGATCCTGCCCGGGCTGCTCGCCAGGGCCCGGCATCAGCGGCCCGGGCAGCGCTTCACCGTGACGTCGGTCCACCGCCCCTCGGACGCCGTCGAGTTGCTGGAGCTGGGCGAGGCGGACGCCGCGGTGGCCGTGGACTACCCGGGCCGGGAGCTGGGCCGCTCGCCGTCCGTCGCGCACCGCGGCATCGTCACCGAGCCCGTCTTCGTCGCGCTGCCGGCCGGCCACCGGCTGCGGCACCACGCCGAGGTGGCCCTGGCGGACCTCGCGGAGGAGGAGTGGCTCCTGGCCCCCGACGACGGGGCCGGCTGGCACGGCGTGTTCCACGGGGCCTGCGCCGCGGCGGGGTTCACCCCGGCGAGCGTCCACGAGTTCCTCGGCGGCCGGCTGGAGCTCCAGGAGATGGTCGCCGCCGGGCTCGGCGTCTCCGTCGTCCGGGCCACCACCCGGCCGCTCGCCGAGGTGCTGGTCAAACCGCTCGCCGGGACGCCGATCTGGGTCCGGCAGCTGCTGGTCTGGCGGCCGGCCGGGGTGGACGGGGAGGTCGTGGAGGCGCTGTTCGGGGCGGCGGTCGCGGCGTACCGGGACCTGGTCGCGGCCGCGCCGGGCTTCCAGGCGTGGGCGGCGCGGACGTACCGGCCGTAGCGGGGCAGGGTCAGGGCCGGAGTGTTATGGCAGGGCCAGGCAATGTCATATGACCTGTGACATTGTTCTGACCTTCCGTCGCTGGCAGGATCATGACGCGTTCCCCCACCGTCTCGGCAGTCCTCCCAGCGCCTCCCCCACAGGAGAAGGACCCACCAGTGCGCCCACGGATACCCCTCCCCACCCTGCTGGCCGGCCTCGTTGCCGGCTGCTGCGCCGCCGCCACGCTGCTGCCGGCCGCCGCTTCCGCCGCTTCCGCCGCTTCCGCCCCCTCCGGTGCGGCCGCCCGGCCGGCGACCCCTGCGGCCGACCCGGGCTCCGTCCTGCCGAAGCCGCTCGGCGCCTTCCTCACGGTCGACCCGGCCGAGCAGGCCCGCGCGGCCGAGGAACCCGCCCCCGTCGCCAAGCCGCTGCCCCCGGCCCTGCTCGGCCAGGCCGTGATGGGCCAGCCGGCCGGTACCGCCGTGCAGACCGCGCCGCGCCCGGCCGATCCGAAGACCGCCGTGCCGGCCAAGGCGGCCCTCGCCGCCCGCGGTGCCGCCGGTGCGGCCGCCGCCGCGCAGAGCTGCACCCCGGCCGACTTCGGCAGCCGCAGTGGGGCCGACCTGGTCTCCTTCCTGGAGGCCTCGACCCCGGACTGCGTCAACACCCTGTTCAACGTCACCGGCGCGGACGCGGGCGGCATCTTCAAGGAGTCGAAGATGCTCACCGTCGCCAACGCCTTCCAGGCCGCGGCGGGCGGCTACACCGGCGACAACTCGACCGGCATCCTGCAGCTGGTGCTCTTCCAGCGGGCCGGCTGGTACGTGCAGTCGTACAACGCGGGCGCGGTGGGCCCGTACGACGCGGCGCTGACCGGCGCCTCCAAGGCCGCCCTCGACGCCTTCTTCGCCAGTGCCCACCGCACCGACGTCAGCGACGCCAACGGCACCGTGCTCAACGAGGTGCTGGTGCTCACCGACAGCGCCAACCTCCAGGGCGCCTACCTGGGCGTCTACAAGCAGGTCCTGACGGCGTACGACAACTCGTACAACGCCTTCCCGAAGATGCTCAAGGCGGTCAACGCGGTGCTCTCCGCGCCGCTGTGGCGGGGCAACTGGAACCCCGACTTCGTCAGCGCGGTCGGCGCCGACCCGAGCATCGGCGCCACCCTGGGCGACTTCGCGCTGAACCACAAGGACCTGCTCGGCACGGCCAACGCCTACCTGGACGTCAACGCGGGCAACGACCTCGGCCGGATGGCCGGCGACGGCCCGACGGTCGAGGCCGCGGTCAAGGGCAAGGTCAAGGCCGTCCTCGACGGCGCACAGATCACCGGCGCCACCGGCCCGCTGTACGTCCACACCGCCTACCAGGCCAACAGCTTCGACCCCGGCCAGTGCTCCTACTACGGCACCTGCGACCTTCCGGCCAAGCTGACCGCCGCGGTGCTGCCGAACCAGCTGGTCTGCGACAACCGCACCATCCAGACCGAGGCGCTCTCGCCCGCCGACCTGTCCGCGGTCTGCGCCAGCCTGCGCGGCGAGGACACCTTCTTCCACAAGCTGGTCAAGGACAGCGGCCCGATCCCCGGCCAGTACGACAAGGAGCTGACCCTCGCGGTCTTCGCCAACCAGGCCGACTACCTGACCTACTCCTGGGCGATCTTCAACAACTCCACCGACAACGGCGGACAGACCGTCATGGACCCGACCGACCCGAACAACCGGGCCGTGTGCGTGATGTACCAGAAGTCCTGGAACGACGGCTTCACCGCCAACGTGTGGAACCTCAACCACGAGTACACGCACTACCTGGACAACATCTACGACCTCAAGGGCAACTTCTCCACCGAGATCTCCGTCCCGGACATCTGGTGGATCGAGGGCGTCGCCGAGTACGAGTCCTACGCCTACCGCGGCACCACCGACACCCAGGCGATGGCCGAGGCCGCCAAGCACACGTACAAGCTGAGCACGCTCTTCCAGAGCACGTACGGCAACTCGGACACCGTGCGCACCTACCCGTGGGGCTACCTGGCGGTCCGGTACATGTTCGAGAAGCACCCGGCGGACGTCGACGCCATGCTCGGGCACTTCCGCACCGGCGACTACCAGGGCGGCTACGCGGTCTACAACGGCATCGGCACCGGCTACGACGCCGACTTCGACGCCTGGCTCGACGCCTGCGCCGGCGGCGCCTGCTACGCGGCCGGCCCGACCGCGCTGTTCGGCCAGACCGTGAGCGGCCCGACCGTCACCCTGACCGACAAGTCGGTCCAGACCGGGTCCGGCCGGATCACCGCCTGGCACTGGACCTTCGGCGACGGCGGCTCCTCCGACCAGCAGAACCCGACCCACACCTACGCGGCCGCCGGCACCTACACCGTCGCGCTGACCGTCACCGACGACACCGGCAGGACCGCCAGCACCCCCGCCTCCGTCACCGTGACCACCGGCGGAGGCGGCGGCCCCACCACCCCGCCGACCTGCACCGACCCGCGCACCGACGCGCTCGGCAAGAACTGCTCGCGCGCCAACCTCTCCGCCACCGCCGGCAACCTGGACTACCTGTACGTCTACCTGCCGGCCGGCACCAGCACCCTGAAGATCACCGCCTCCGGGGGCACCGGCACCGCCTCCCTGTACTACAACGAGAGCACCTGGGCCTCGCCGAGCGCGTACACCGCCTCGTCCACCAACCCGGGCACCACCCAGAGCATCACGGTGACCAACCCGACGGCGGGCTACCGGTACGTGAGCCTCTACGCGAACACCGACTTCAGCGGGGTGACCGTCAGCACCCAGTTCTGATCCGTCGTCCGCCGTGCGCCGTCCTCCGGGCGCGGGCCGGGTCCGTGGCAGCAGCCGCGGGCCCGGCCGTCCGGCGTTCCGGTGTCCTGGTACTCCGACGCTCCGGTGTTCCCCGGTTTCCCGCGTTCCGGTGACGGCGAGGTTGCGCGGGGGCGTGCCACAGGTGTGCGGGCGGTGTGCGTGCGCCCTTGTTGTGCTAGCACTTGAGCGCTAGCTTGAACGGCATGGGTAAGAAGCAGCTGAACGTGCGGGTCGACGCCACGACCGCCGAGATGGCCCGGGAACGGGCGGAGCAGCAGGGGATCTCCATGAACCAGTACATCGAGCGCCTGGTCCAACAGGACATGGGCGAGTCCGGGCGGGCCTTCGTGGACGCGGCCGCGCAGTTCATGAAGGAGTACGAGTCGGCCTTCCTCGCCGAGTTCGCGGAGCCGGGCGACCTCCAGGACGTGCGCCGTTGAAGCTGGAGGTCGACCTCTCGTGGTTGCTCATGACCGCCGAGCAGTACACCCCCGGTGACCCACAGGTCACCGACTACGGCTCACTGCTCGCGGCCGTCACCCGCCACCAGGCCGAGATATTCGACATCGCGGTCTACCCCGAACCACCGGACCGCGCCGCGGCGCTGATGCACCAGCTGATCCGGGTGCCCGCGCTGGAGAAGACCAACGAACTCTTCGCGACCGCCGTCGCCTACGCCTACCTGGTCGCCAGTGGCTGCACCGTCGCCACCACCGCCCGCGAGGTACGCAGCCTCTCCCGGGCCATCCGCGAGGGGCGGCTCGGGGTGTCGGGCGTGGCCGAGCGGCTGGCGGCCTGGGTGGTCGACGAGGCGGAGGGGGAGGGGGTCGCCGGAGCGGACGAGGAGGACGAGGACGACGACTGACCGGCGCCGTCCCCGTCCCCGGCGGGGGCTCCCGGGGTGCTGCTACGCGGCGGGCTCCGGCCGGGGTCGGCCGGAGTCCGCCGGTCGGCCGGTTGCCGCCGGTTACTGCCCGTCGGTGGGTTCCTGCTGGGCGGCGGGCTCCGCTATCAGGGCGGTCGCGAAGGCGCGGAAGCCGATCCGGCGGTAGATCCGGGCGACGTCCTCGTCGGCGGCGGACAGGAACACCGTCCGCACCCCGTTCGCCCGGGCGTGGGCGACCAGGGCCGCGGTGACCGCCAGGCCCAGCCCGCGCCGGCGTGCGGACGGGAGCGTGCCCACCCCGGCCACCTCGGTGACCGGGCCCACCGGGTTGTGCTGGCCCGCGCACAGAGCCGTACCGTCCTCGACGGCCGCGGCCAGCACGGTGGCGCCGGCGGTGATCCGGTCGGCGATCCGCTCGGCCGTGCCGTCGGCCGTCAACTTCACTGCGGACTCGGCGAGTTCGGCCGCACCGGCCGAGCCGATGGCGGTGCCCGGATCGTCGAAGGCCAGGTGCGGGACGGCGATGGCGGCCGCCAGCTCCGGCGCGTCCGGAGCCAGCACCCGGACCTCCACCCGCCCCGGCAGCTCGGGCACCGGGGCCGCTTCGTCCTGCGGGCCCAGCACCAGCAGCGGGTGCTCGTGCACCGTCAGGCCCGCCGCCTCGACCGCCGCGCGCAGCCCGGGGGTCCGCTCGGCCACCCACTCGAAGGCCTCCGGCACGCCCAGCTCCCGCTGCCGTTCCAGCACCCGGCGGACGTCCTCGGCGGTGGCGGCCGGGCCGGTGTGGTCGAGGGTCGGGCGGGCGTAGTACGGCCAGCCGGCATCCTCGCGGACGAACAGGGTCAGCGGTCCGAAGTCCTCGGTGCGGGCGGCGCCGCGCGGAACGGCGTCGTAGTAGCGCTCGATCTCGTCGAGCAGGGGGCGGTCGGGGGCATGATCGGCAGAGGTCACGGCGTGCATCCAAGCAGGGGCGGCGGTGCGGTGCCACCGATTTGTCGGGGTCGCGCGGTCTGCTCCTGTCGGGGGCGCGGGGTCCGCGCCGTCGACCCGGGGGTTCGCTGTCGTCGTTCCGGGCCGATTGTTGCCGAACGCTTACCCGCTCGCAGCGATCTTGTGCGGACACGACGTGCATGCTGAAGCCTTTACAGCTCTGCCGAGGGGGACGGCGGACGTCTGCACTAGGCGAGGCAAGGGGGAAGACAGGCCGATGAGGCTCTGCTTTCTGGTGGAGGAACACTACCGGCACGACGGCATGCCGCTCGACGTGGCGCGCCAACTCACGGCGTGGGGGCACCGGGTGGACGTGCTGCGCCCCGGGGACTCGCTGCTGGCGATCTCCGAGGAGGTCCGGGCCGGCAGCCACGACGCCTGGGTGCTCAAGACCGTCTCCGGCGGACCCGGGCTGACCCTGCTGGAGTCGGCCGCCGCCGTCGGCCTCACCACGGTGAACGACGTGCGTTCGATCCGCGGGGTCAGGGACAAGGCGCTCGCCGCGGTCATCGGCCGTAGCCGCGGCCTGCCCGTCCCGGTGACGTACGCGGCCGCGCGCTGGGAGCGGCTGGCGGAGATCCCGGCCACCGAGTACCCGCTGGTGGTCAAACCCGCCGACGGCAGCTCCGGGCGCGCCGTCCGGCTGGTGCGCGGCCCCGACCAGCTGCTGGAGGTCGGGCCCGAGCTGGCGGGGGAGGGGCTGCTGATCGCGCAGCCGTACGTGCCCAACTCCGGGACCGACCTCAAGGTGTACTGCGTCGACGGCGAGCTCTTCGCGACGGAACGTTCCTCCCCGCTGCACCCCGGGCAGGGCGTGCGCGAGCGGCAGGTGCCGCTGCCGGGGAGCGTCGCGCGGATCGTGGCGCAGGTCGGCGAGGTGTTCGGGCTGGATCTGTACGGGGTGGACGTGCTGCTGGGGCCGGACGGGCCGGTGGTGGTGGACGTCAACGACTTCCCGAGCTTCCGGCAGGTGCCGGACGCGGTGGCCAGGGTCGCCCGGGCGGTGCTGCGGCTCGCGCGCAGCGGGACGGCCGTGTCGGTGCCCGGCGGGCCCGCCGAACTGGTGCCCGCCGGCGGCGACCCGTACGGGCAACTCGGCTTTGGTGAGGGGGAGTTGCGATGAAGGTCGGGCTGATCACCGGCGACCCGGGGCACCCGGTGCTGGCGGCCGCGGCCGAGCTGCTGGTGCGGCAGGGGCACGAGGTCGGGGTCGTCCCGCCCGCCGGGTCCGTGACCGGGCCGGCGGACGTCTACCTGCTCAAAGCCCGTACGCCGCAGGCGCTGGCGTTGGCGGGGGAGTTGGAGCGGCGGGGCGCGCCGGTGGTCAACTCGGCGGCGGCCACCGCGCTGTGCCAGGACCGGGTGCGGATGGCCGACCTCGCCCGCGCCGCCGGATTGCCCTTCGCGGCCACCGAGGCGGTCGGACGGCTGGGCGAACTCGCCGATCCGGCCTACCCGTTCGTGGTCAAGAGCCGGCACAGCAGGCGGCACGACCTGGTCGCCCGGGTGGACGGGCCGGCCCGGCTGCGCGAACTCGCCGAGCGCTGGCCCGACGAGCCGGTCGTCACCCAGTCGTTCGTCCCGGGGACGGGCTGGGACCAGAAGCTGTGGGTGGTCGACGGGCAGGTGTTCGCGGCCCGGCGGCAGTCCGAACTCGCCACCGGCACGGGGAAGTCGGGGCGGGCGGAGGAATGGGAGCCGTCCGCCGCGCGGGCCACGCTCGCGCTGCGCGTCGGCGAGGTGTTCGGGCTCGACGTTTACGGGGTGGACCTGCTCGACGGGCCCGCGGAGCCGGTCATCGTGGACGTCAACGCCTTCCCCGGGGTCCGCGGCCGGCCCGGCGCGCCGGAGGCGCTCGTGGCGCTCGCGCTGCGGGTGGGGGAGGAGCGGGGGCGGGCGCTCGCCGGGCTCGGGCTCGGGAGAGGCGTGCGGTAGGGCACGGGGCGGGGGGCTGGGTGGGGCCCTTCGCCGGGGGCGGGTCGGCGGCCCGGGGCGCCGGGCCGCCGAGGTCGTTAGGCTGGCTGGCGCCCCGACCGGCCGGGGCGTACGGCGAGAGAAGACGGAACCTTGCTCCAGGACATCGAGCGCTACCTGGCCTGCCCGCACTGCGCGCAGGCCCTCACCCGGCACGACCGCAGCCTGCGCTGCCCGGCCGGGCACAGCTTCGACCTCGCCAAGCAGGGCTACGTCAGCCTCCTCGCCGGCGACGCCCACACCGGCACCGGCGACACCGCCGAGATGGTCGCGGCCCGCGCGGACTTCCTCGCCGCCGGGCACTACCGGCCGATCGCCGAGGCGCTGGCGCAGACCGCCTCCGCCGTGGTCGCCGGCGAGTCCGACGGCCTGGTCGCCGACCTCGGCGCCGGCACCGGCCACTACCTGGCACACGTCCTGGACGCCCTGCCCGGCACCGTCGGCGCGGCCCTTGACATCTCCAAATTCGCGCTGCGCCGCGCCGCCAAGGCGCACCCCCGGATCGGCGCCGTGGTGTGCGACGCCTGGCGTCCGCTGCCGCTGCGGGACGCCTCGGCCGAGCTGATGCTCAACGTCTTCGCCCCGCGCAACGGGCCCGAGATCCGCCGGGTGCTGCGCCCCGGCGGCACCCTGCTGCTGGTCTCGCCGACCGCCCGCCACCTGCGCGAACTCGTCGACGCGCTGGGGCTGCTGTCGGTGGACGAGGAGAAGCAGCGGCGGATCGACGAGAAGCTCGGGCCGTACCTGGAGCCCGCGGGGCGGCAGGAGGTCGAGTTCACCCTGCGGCTGGGCCCGCAGGACGTGCGCACCGTCGTCGGCATGGGGCCGAGCGCCTGGCACACCGACCCGGAGCGGCTCGACGCCGCGCTCGCGGAGCTGCCGGAGCCGGTCGAGGTGACGGCCTCGGTGACGGTGGCCGCGTACCGGCGCTGACCACCGACGTGGGCCGCGTGCCGGCGCTGAGCACCGACGTGGGCCGCGTGCCGGCGCTCCGCATCGACGTGGGCCGCCCCGCGTGCGACGCCGGCCGCGCACCGCCGTCGAGCGCCACGTTGGGATGAATCTGCCGCGCAGGCACGTTTCTGCCGCTCGGCCTGCGGCTAACGTCCGACGGGTGAACCGCGACGCCACCAGGTCCGCAAGGCCGTCCCAGCTCCGACCGGGCGCCCCGGGGCCCGACCGGCCGCCCGTGCCGCGCCCCACCGTCGAGGAGCTCCGGCTCACCTCGTTCAAGTCCTACCGGCGCGCGGTGCTGCCGCTCGCGCCCCTCACGGTGCTGCACGGGCCCGCCGGGGTCGGCAAGTCCAACGCGCTCGACGCGCTGGCCGTGCTGTCCCGGCTCGCCCTCGGCGAGGAGATCGCCGACTCGCTGGACGGGCTGCCCGAACGCACCGGCCCGCTCGCCGCACCCGTCCGGGGCGGCCTGGACGGGTGCGTCCCGCACGGACGGGACGCGATCATCCTCGGCTGCACCGTCCGCTCGCCGCACGGCCTGATCCGGCTCGACGTGGTCGTCCGCACCGACGGCCCGGTCCGGATCGCCCGGGAGTCGCTCACTCTCGACGGCCGGACCCTGATGGACACCGGCGAACAGGACGTCCGCAACCGGCGGGTCAACGTCTGCTGGCACAACGACACCCGCCAGGGCGACATCCGCGCGCCGTTCCCCAGCGGCACGATGATCACCGCCCAGCTGCCGCTGCGGGTCGCGGGCTCGTCGGCCGGGGAGTGCCTCGTCCTCGCCGCCACCGAGGACCTGCTTACCGCCCTGCGCGAGGTCTTCCCGCTGCACCCCGTCCCCGCGCTGATGCGCGGCTGGGCGCGGGCCGACCCGCAGGCCCGGCTGCGCAGCAACGCCGCCAACATCTCCGCCGTCGTCGCCCGGCTGAGCAACGAGTGCCCGCGCCGGTACGGGCAGCTGCTGCGCGCCGTGCAGTCCGCCGCACCGCACCCGCTGCTCGGGCTCACCCTCGCCGAGCGCGAGAGCGCGGGCGTGCGGCGGGTCCTCGCCGTCTTCGACGAGGGCGTCCTCGGGCGCACCGGCGCGGACCAGGCCTCCGACGGCATGCTGCGCCACCTCGCCTTCGCCGCGGTGCTGCTGACCGGGGCCGGGGTGCTCGACCTCGACGTGGCCGCCGAGGTGCCCTGGGCGCACCGGCAGCTCACCGTGCTGGCCGAGGACCTGGGAGCGGGGCTCTCCGGCGAGCAGACCGCCACGCTGCTGCGGCTGGCGCGGGACATGGCGGACCGCAGCCAGCTGCGGGTGGTCGCGGCCCTGCAGGAGCCGGCGGCGGCGCGGGAGGTGCTGGGCGGCGCGCCCGGGGGCGGGATGGTGCTGGTCGAGTGCCGGCGGGATCCGGACTCCGGGTTCACGGTGCTGCGGCCGGAGACGGCGCGGGTGCCGGTCCAGGGCGGACGAGGGGAGGCGGCCGGGGAGACGGCGGACCCGTTCGACGGGGTGCCGGCAGGGGGCGCGGCAGCGGATGAGGACCGGTCGGACGAGCCGTCGGGTGAGCGGTCGGCGGAGCAGGCGGGGGCGGCCGGATCCCCGGTGGGCGGTGGGGCGTCCACGGCGGGCGCTGGGGCGGCGGGCCGCGATGCGGTAGACCTGGAGGGGTGAGCGAACGAGTGACGGGGTCGGCGGAGCCCACCGTGGCGGCCCTGCGGCAGCGGTTGGTGGAATTCGCGGCGGCCCGGCGGTGGGAGCCCTTCCACACCCCGAAGAACCTGGCGGCGGCGCTGAGCGTGGAGGCGGGGGAGCTGCTGGAGATCTTCCAGTGGCTGACGCCCGAGCAGGCGGCGTCGGTGATGTCCGACCCGGAGCGCGCGCACCGGGTGCACGACGAGGTCGCGGACGTGTTGGCCTACCTGCTGCAGTTCTGCACGGCGGTCGGGGTGGATCCGCTGGAGGCCCTGGCGGCCAAGATCGAGCGGAACGAGCTCCGCTTCCCGGTGCCGGTGGACGCGGCCGAACCAGGTGAAAATGTGGCCGGCGTCAACTCGGAGGTGGGCGACCAACCCTTGTGAGGGGCGGGAGTTATCCACAACCCCCCACTTGTCCACAGCTTCTGGCAACGTGGATGCGCGCTCGCGCTCTTCCTCGCACGCTTTCGCCGTGACCAGCCGTCACCACACGGACCGCCCTCCCGGCGACCGGGGCGACGGCGACAGCGAGCGAGGGGAGCGGTTGGCCATGGAGGCACTGCGACTGATCAAGACGGCCCGGCACGCCCTGGCCGAGGCCAGGCACGTACCGGACGTCCTGGCCGAGGCGCGGCAGGCCGCGCTGCTCACCGAGGCGGTGGGCGCCAGGCTGGCGGAGTCGGAGGACGAGGAGCTCACCGGGCTGGGGCAGCAGCTGTCCGAGGCCGGGGCGCACGCGGCGGTCTGCCTGGACCGCTCCGTGGTCCGCGCCGCCCTGGTGAGCGGCGGCCGGGCCGCGCGGCTCACCGACCTCGGGGACTTGGAGCCCGCTCTCGGAGCGCTCGACGGGCTGCTCCAGGAGGTCGGCGAGACGCTGGTGGTGCTGGCCTGCGGGGCGGACACCGAGAGCCTCTACTGGACGTGCATCGACGGCGTGGACGCGGTGTCGGAGTGCAAGGACCTCACCGCGCGGCTGCGCGAGGCGGCGGTCCGGGGCGGAGAGGCGCAGCCCGCGGTGCTTGGCGGGGCGGAACGGGAACGGGAGCGGGTCGGTGGCGGGGCGCCGTTACTGGTGCTCCGGCTCGGCCCGCCGGGCGAGGCCGGTCCGCCGGGCGGCGGCGCGGCGAGTGGCCGCGGCTCGCCCTCCGGCAGTGGCCCACCCGGGGCGGGCGGGCCGGCGGAGGAGGAACGGTCGGCGGGCTACCGGGAGCCCGAGGTGTCCGAGGCCTCGGAGGTGTCCGTGCCGGTCGGATAGGCGGTGGAGTCGCCGCTCCCGGGGACGGAGCCCTGGAGTTCGTCGAGGTCCGCGGTGACGGAGGCGAGCAGTTCCTGCATCTGCTCCAGCAGGCTCTTGGGGGTGGCGGGTCCGGCCGAGGTGCCGTCGGCCGAGCCCGTCGGGCTGCTCGGGAACTGCGGCGTGGCAGATGGTTCGGACATCACGGGACCTCTTCGGATCGGTGGTGCGGCGTGGAGCGGCCGACGGTGGCTCGGCCGCACGGCGGGAGGCGGCAGTTGCCCGCCACCGGGGCACCCACCCCGCCGTTGCACCCAACGAACCGCTCCGGATGTCGTCACCCGGACACCACCCGATGCGGTCCAACTCCGGCGCGCGGTAAGCCTCCCGGGTGAGGCGGGGTTGCCGTCGCGGCGCTGCCTCGGCTAGGCGCGGAGCGGCTCGGGGCACGAAGCGGGACGGCGGCCGGTGACGCGGAGCCGGGTGGTGGTCGGCCGTGTGGAGCGGTGCGTCGGCGGACACGCCCGGAGAGGAGACCGGAGGTGAGGTGGAGACGGCTCGGGGGAGAACCCACCCCTTGCCACTCTCAACGTATAGCGCATGGGGGGTCTTGCGGCAAGGCCCCCGTGGTGGCGCACAATCGCAGGCCTCAGATCGGAGCTGATGCCATGAACAGCCGGACCACCAGCGCGTTCGACCTTCCCGCCCGCCTCGCCGCCAAGGCCGATCCCGAGCTGATCGGCGAGGACGAGCGGCACTTCGCGGCCGTCGCGGAGAGCCTGGAGCAGTCGATCGTCGAGCTGTCCGACCGCCTCGACGCGCTCCGCCGCGCGCCGGGCGGCCTCGGGCGGGAGGCGATGGACCGGGACATCGAGGTGCACAGGCTGACCGGTCGGCTGCGTGCCCTGCGCCGCTTCGGGCTGGACCTGTGCCTGGGACGGGTCGTCCTCACGGACGACCCGGAGCCGGTGTACATCGGGCGGCTCGGCCTCACCGACAGTGAGGGGCGCCGACTGCTGGTCGACTGGCGCTCGCCCGCCGCCGAGCCGTTCTTCGCGGCCACCCACGCCGACCCGATGGGTCTGGCGAGCCGGCGCCGGTACCGCTGGACGGGCGGCCGGATCGGCGACTACTGGGACGAGGTGTTCACCGCCGAGGCCCTGGAGGGGCATGCCGCGCTGGACGACCAGTCCGCGTTCATCGCCGGCCTGGGCGGCAACCGGTCGGCCCGGATGCGGGACGTGCTGGCCACCATCCAGGCGGACCAGGACGCCGTCATCCGGGCCGGGTCCCGGGGCGCCCTGGTGGTGGACGGCGGCCCCGGCACCGGGAAGACGGTCGTCGCGCTGCACCGCTCCGCGTACCTGCTCTACTCCGACCCCAGGCTCGGCCACCGGCGCGGCGGCGTGCTGTTCGTCGGCCCGCACCAGCCCTACCTGGCCTACGTCGCCGACGTCCTGCCCAGCCTCGGCGAGGAGGGGGTGCGCACCTGCACCGTGCGGGACCTCGTCGCCGAGGGGGCGAAGGCCGGGGCCGAGCGGGACGCCGGGGTGGCCCGCCTGAAGTCCTCGGTCGACATGGTGAAGGCGATCGAGAAGGCCGTCCGGTTCTACGAGGAGCCGCCGACCGAGGGCATGGAGGTCACCACCCACTGGGCCGACCTCTGGCTGAGCGCCGAGGACTGGTCCGACGCGTTCGACGCGCCGGACCCGGGCACCCCGCACAACGAGGCCCGCGAGCAGATCTGGGAGGAGCTGGCCACGATCCTGATGGACAAGCTGGACGAGGACGAGGGCGTCTCGCCGGAGCTGTTCCGCCGGTCGCTGCGGCAGGACCGCGAGCTGGTCGAGACGCTCAACCGGGCCTGGCCGCTGCTCGACGCGGCCGACCTGGTCAGCGACCTCTGGTCGGTGCCCGCCTACCTGCGGATGTGCGCGCCCTGGCTGGCGCCCGAAGAGGTCCGCAGGCTCCAGCGCAAGGACGCGCCCCAGGCCTGGACGGTCTCCGACCTGCCGCTGCTGGACGCGGCCCGGCAGCGGCTCGGCGATCCGGAGGCGGACCTGCGCCGGCGCCGGCGGGAGGCCGCGGCCGCCGCCGAGCGCGAACGGATGGCCGACGTCATCGGCGACCTCCTGCAGGCCGACGACGACGGTGAGGGCGCGGTGGCGATGCTGCGCGGGCGCGACCTCCAGGACACCCTGGTCGACGAGACGGCCCTGCCCGTCGCCGACCCGGAACCGCTCGCCGGGCCGTTCGCGCACATCGTGGTGGACGAGGCCCAGGAGCTGACCGACGCGGAGTGGCAGATGCTGCTGCTGCGCTGCCCGTCCCGGAGCTTCACCATCGTCGGGGACCGGGCACAGGCCAGGCACGGTTTCACGGAGTCCTGGCGGGAGCGGCTGGAGCGGATCGGGCTCGACCGGAGCACGGTGGCCTCGCTGAGCATCAACTACCGGACGCCGGAAGAGGTCATGGCCGAAGCCGAGTCCGCGATCCGGGCCGCGCTGCCCGACGCCAACGTGCCGACCTCCGTCCGCAGCAGCGGCATCCCCGTCGCGCACGGGTCGGTGGCGGAGCTGGACGCCGTCCTGGACGGCTGGCTCGCCGAGCACACCGAGGGGATCGCCTGTGTGATCGGCGCCCCCGGCTTCGAGGCGCGGCCGCGGGTCCGGTCGCTGACTCCGGAACTGTCCAAGGGGCTCGAGTTCGACCTGGTCGTCCTGGTCGACCCGGAGGCGTTCGGCGGGGGCGTCGAGGGAGCCGTCGACCGCTACGTCGCGATGACCAGGGCGACGCAACGGCTGGTGGTCCTCAGGAGCATGTGAGAAGACGGCGACGGCGGGCGGCGGAGGGAGCGGGGTGTGGGAGAAGGGAGCGGAGGGGCTGAAACGCGCCTCGCCCGGTCGGGTGACGCGGGTGTCGGGTGACGGCGGCGGGAGGCCAGACTGGGGCGATGGACGAGGAGGAACCGCTGGCGTCGTGGGCGGCCAGGCGGGCGCAACGGCTACGGCCGGTCGGGCAGTTGCGGGCCGTACGGCTCACGGGCGGACGACAGCGGGGTGCCCATGTGACGCCGGGTGAACCGAGGCTGATCGTGCGCTGGGACGGCTACCAGTGGTTGCCGGAGACGGTGGCCGAGGACTACGCCACCGCCCAACGGATCCTGTACGGGATCGAGGGCGCGGGAGCACCGCGGCCCGGGCGTCAGGCCCGGCGGCCGAGGAAGGCGCCGGGGCGCCACCGCAAGCCCTGACGCCCGCGCGGGCAGGTCCACTCGCAGCGGTGCCCGAGCCGCACCCGGACCACGAGCCGCCCCGGTCGCGGCCGAACCCGGGGAAGGAGCGGTTCCCGGGAAGCGCGCGGCCCCCCGGCGCCGGACCCCGACAGCCCCTGCCCGTAGGTCAGTTGTGGGCGTGCAGGTCGGCGTTCAGGCCGCCCCAGGAGCCGGAGCGGGCGATGACCTCGACCGCGCCGCTCTGCGAGTTGCGGCGGAACAGCAGGTTGTCCTGGCCGGACAGCTCGACGGCCTTGGCCACCGTGCCGTCCGGGGTGGTGACCCGGGTGCCGGCGGTCACGTACAGGCCGGCCTCGACCACGCAGTCGCTGCCGAGCGAGATGCCGATGCCCGCGTTGGCGCCGAGCAGGCAGCGCTCGCCGACCGAGACGACCTGCTTGCCGCCACCGGACAGGGTGCCCATGATCGAGGCGCCGCCGCCGATGTCGCTGTGGTCGCCGACGACGACGCCCGCGCTGATCCGGCCCTCGACCATGGAGGTGCCCAGCGTGCCGGCGTTGAAGTTGACGAAGCCCTCGTGCATCACGGTGGTGCCGGCGGCCAGGTGCGCGCCGAGCCGGACGCGGTCGGCGTGGGCGATGCGCACACCGGTCGGGGCGACGTAGTCGGTCATCCGCGGGAACTTGTCGATCCCGTACACGGCCAGTTGGCCGCCCTGGGCGCGCACGGCCAGGCGAGCCTGCTCGACCTTGTCCACCGGGACGGGGCCGATGCTGGTCCAGGCGACGTTGGCCAGCAGGCCGAAGATGCCGTCCAGGTTCTGGCCGTGCGGCTTGACCAGCCGGTGGCTGAGCAGGTGCAGGCGCAGGTACACGTCGTGCGTGTCGAGCGGCTTCTCGTCCAGCGAGGCGATGGTGGTGCGCACGGCGACCACCTCGACGCCGCGGCGCGCGTCGGCGCGCAGCGCCTCGGCCGCGCCGGCACCGAGCTCGGCCTCGGCCTGCTCGGCGGTCAGCCGGACGGTGCCGGCCGGGCCGGGCTCGGCGGCCAGCGCGGGAGCGGGGAACCAGGTGTCGAGGACGGTGCCGTCGGCGGCGATGGTGGCCAGGCCGGCGGCCACGGCGCCGGTCGCCGCGGAGGTGGATTCGAGCGAGGTGGATTCAGCAGTCACACCGTGCACGTTAACCAATGCGGGGCCCCGGTGCCGAACACGCCCACCGGGCGGACGCGCCCGGCGGACGCGCTGGTCGGCGGCCCGCGGGGCGGGAAAACCCGGTGCTCGGCGCTCCGGTGCTGGGCAATACTTCAGCGGGTGTTCATGTCGATCTCCACCACCGGCAGCGCCGAGGCCCCGGCCACGGACCTCGGGTTCCTGCTGCACAAGCACCCCGGCAAGGTCCAGCAGTTCACCACGTCGCACGGCGAGGCCCACGTCTTCTACCCCGAGGCGGGGGACGAGCTCTGCACGGCGGCACTGCTGCTGGACATCGACCCGATCGCGTTGGTCCGCAAGGGCCGGGGCGACGGCAGGGGGCGCGGCGGCTCGCCCGACTTCGCGCTCTCCCAGTACGTCAACGACCGCCCGTACGCCGCGTCCTCGCTGCTCGCGGTGGCGCTGCGGACGGTGTTCCGGTCCGCCATGAAGGGCGCCTGCCCGGCCCGCCCCGAACTGCCGGAGCGGGTGCGCCCGCTGCGGATCGAGCTGCCCGCCGTGCCCGCGAACGGCGCGGGCGAGGCCGGCGGCCCGGCCCTGGTGGCCCGGCTGTTCGAGCCGCTGGGTTGGCGGGTCGAGGCGACGGCGATCGCGCTGGACGAGTCCTTCCCCGAGTGGGGCGAGTCCCGCCACGTGCGGATCGCGCTCTCCTCCGACGCGGTCCGGCTCGCCGACGCGCTCCAGCAGCTGTACGTGCTGCTGCCGGTGCTGGACGGCGCCAAGCACTACTGGGTCGCCCCGGACGAGGTGGACAAGCTGCTCGCGGCCGGCCAGGGCTGGCTGGCGGCCCACCCGGAGCGCGCCCTGATCACCCGCCGCTACCTGGCCCGGCGCTGGTCGCTGACCAGGGCCGCGATGGAGCGACTGGAGCTGGCCCGGCTGGCGGAGGCCGACGACCGCGAGGTCGAGGAGATCGACAACGCGGTCGACGACCGGCCCGAGGAGGAGGTGCGGGAACAGCCGGAGCCCAGGCAGCCCTCGCTCGCCGAGCAGCGCCGCGCCGCGATCCTCACCGCGCTGCGCGAGACCGGCGCCGCCCGCGTCGCCGATCTCGGCTGCGGCCAGGGCGAGTTGATCGGCGAGCTGCTCAAGGACGCCCGGTTCACCGGGATCCTCGGCGTGGACGTCTCCACCAGGGCGCTGCGGGTGGCGAGTCGTAAGCTGGGCCTGGAGCGGTTGTCGGAGCGTCAGGCGGCCCGGTTGTCGCTGGTGCAGGGAGCGCTCACCTACACCGACGTCCGGCTCAAGGGCTTCGACGCGGCGGTGCTGTGCGAGGTGATCGAGCACCTGGACCTGCCGCGGCTGCCCGCGCTGGAGTACGCGGTGTTCGGCGCCGCCCGGCCGAGGACGGTCGTGGTCACCACGCCGAACGCCGAGTACAACGTCCGCTGGGACAGCCTGCCGGCGGGCGCCGTCCGGCACGCCGACCACCGCTTCGAGTGGTCCCGGGCCGAGTTCCGCGCCTGGACCGGGAAGGTCGCCGCCGCGTACGGCTACACCGTGGAGCTGCGCCCGGTCGGTCCACAGGACGAGGAGGTCGGCGCCCCGACCCAGCTGGCCCTGTTCACCACGTCCGCTCCGACCACCACGACCACCGTGACCACCATGCCCACCACGTCCGCTCCGACCGCCACGATCATGGCACCCACCACGCCCACCCCGACCACGACGCCCGAAGGAGGCGAGCCCCGATGACCGATGACACGACCGACACCCCCGGCGAGAGCCGGGACCAGGACCGCGCGGAGAGCGCCACCCCCCGCCGCCTCCCCGTCACCGACGTCTCCCTCGTCGTCCTGATCGGCACCAGCGGCGCGGGCAAGTCCACCTTCGCCCGCCGCCACTTCCTGCCCACCCAGGTGGTCTCCTCCGACTTCTGCCGGGGTCTGGTCGCCGACGACGAGAACGACCAGTCCGCCTCCGCCGAGGCCTTCGACGTCCTGCACTACATCGTCGGCAAGCGCCTGGCGGCCGGCCGGCTGACCGTCGTGGACGCCACCAACGTGCAGCCCGAGGCCCGCCGGCAGCTGGTCGCGATCGCCCGCGAGCACGACGTGCTGCCGATCGCGATCGTCCTGGACGTCCCACCGGGGGTGTGCGCCGAGCGCAACCGCTCCCGCCCGGACCGTCAGCTGCCGGCCCATGTGATCCCCCGCCAGCACCGGGAACTGCGCCGTTCCCTCCGAGGCCTGGAGCGCGAGGGCTTCCGCAAGGTGCACATCCTGCGCGGCGAGGCCGAGGTCGCGGCCGCCGAGATCGTGCTGGAGAAGCGCTACAACGACCTGCGTCACCTCACCGGCCCGTTCGACCTCGTCGGCGACATCCACGGCTGCCGCTCCGAGCTGGAGACCCTGCTGACCCGGCTCGGCTACACGCTCACCCGGGACGCCGAGGGCCGCCCGGTGGACGCCGCGCACCCCGCGGGCCGCACCGCCGTCTTCGTCGGCGACCTGGTCGACCGCGGCCCCGACACCCCGGGCGTGCTGCGCCTGGTGATGGGCATGGTGGCGGCCGGCCACGCGCTCTGCGTGCCGGGCAACCACGAGAACAAGCTGGGCCGGGCGATGGACGGCAAGAAGGTCAACGTCGCCTACGGCCTCCAGGAGTCGCTGGACCAGTTGGCGGGGGAGAGCGAGGAGTTCCGGGCCGAGGTCCGCGCGTTCATGCGCGGCCTGGTCAGCCACTACCTGCTGGACGGCGGTGCCCTGGTGGTCTGCCACGCCGGTCTGCCGGAGAGGTACCACGGTCGCAACTCCGGCCGGGTCCGCTCGCACGCGCTGTACGGGGACACCACCGGCGAGACCGACGAGTACGGCCTGCCGGTGCGCTACCCGTGGGCGGAGGAGTACCGGGGCCGGGCGCTGGTGGTCTACGGCCACACCCCGGTGCCGGCCGCGAGCTTCGTCAACAACACCGTCTGCCTGGACACCGGCTGCGTCTTTGGCGGCAGCCTGACCGCGCTGCGCTACCCGGAGCGCGAGCTGGTGAGCGTCGAGGCGGAGCGCGAGTGGTACGCCCCGGTGCGTCCGCTGGTCACCGACGCGCCGGGCGCCCGCGAGGGCCGTCCGCTGGACCTCGCCGACGTGGCCGGGCGCCGGATCGTCGAGACCGGGCTGCACGGGCGGGTGGCCGTCCGGGAGGAGAACGCGGCCGCGGCGCTGGAGGTGATGAGCCGCTTCGCGCTGGACCCGCGGCTGCTCGCCTACCTGCCGCCGACCATGGCACCGAGCGCCACCTCCCGACGGGACGGCTACCTGGAGCACCCGGAGGAGGCCTTCCTCGGCTACCGGGCCGACGGCGTGCGGCACCTGGTCTGCGAGGAGAAGCACATGGGCTCGCGCGCGGTGCTGCTGGTCGCCCGGGAGGAGTCCGCGCTGGAGCGCCGTTTCGGCGTGGCCGGCCCCGGTGCGATCTGGACTCGGACCGGCCGCGCCTTCCTCGCCGACGAGGAGCTCACCGGCGCCGTGCTCGGCCGGGTCCGGGAGGCCGCCGAGCGTGCCGGGCTGTTCGAGGAGCTGGCCACCGACTGGCTGCTGCTGGACGCCGAGCTGATGCCCTGGTCGCTGAAGGCGGTGGAACTGCTGCGCCGCCAGTACGCGGCGGTCGGCGCGGCGGCGGGCGCCGTCCTGCCGGAGGTGCTGTCCGCGCTGGAGCGGGCGGCCGGGCGCGGCCTGGACCTGGCCCACCTGACCGCCCGCCAGCGGCAGCGCGCGGCCGACGCGCAGGCGTTCACCGAGGCGTACCGGCGTTACTGCTGGCCGACGGAGGGCCTGTCGGGCATCCGGCTCGCACCGTTCCAGCTGCTCGCGGCCGAGGGGGTGAACCTGGCGGTGCGCCCGCACGACGAGCACCTGGCCTGGATCGACCGCCTGGTGGCCGCCGACGCGACCGGCGCCGCCGACGGCACGGAACACCCGCAGGACCCTCGGTACCCGCAGGGCCCTCAGGACCCGCAGCACCCGCAGCACCCGGAACACCGGAAGGAGCCGGTGCTGCACCGTACCCGCCGGATCCTGGTGGACACCGAGGACGAGGCCTCGATGGCCGCCGCCACCGCCTGGTGGGAGGAGCTGACCGCGGCGGGTGGCGAGGGCATGGTGGTCAAGCCGCTGGCCTCGCTGGTCCGCACGGTGCGCGGTGAGGGCCGGCCGGGCGGCCTGGTGCAGCCCGGGGTGAAGGTGCGCGGCCGGGAGTACCTGCGGATCATCTACGGCCCGGACTACACCGAGCACCTCGACCGGCTGCGCCTGCGCGCGCTGGGCCACAAGCGCTCGCTGGCGCTGCGCGAGTACGCGCTGGGCCTGGAGGCGCTGGACCGGCTGGCGGCGGGGGAGCCGCTGTGGCGGGTGCACGAGCCGGTCTTCGCGGTGCTCGCGCTGGAGTCGGAGCCGGTCGATCCGCGACTGTGAGCGCGGTGCCGGAAGGCGGGGAGCCCTTCGCGGGCTCCCCGCGGGCTTCCCCGGAACCCCCTCCTGTGGGACCGTCCCGGCCCCGCCTCTGTATAGAAATTCCGAGTATCGTATAGACTTGCCGCTTCCTCCAGTCCCGTCACCCCAGGAGCCCGGCATGGCCTTCAACCTCCGGAACAGGCACTTCCTCAAGGAGCTCGACTTCACGCCCCAGGAGTTCCGCTTCCTGGTGGACCTCGCCGCCACGCTCAAGGCGGCGAAGTACGCGGGCACCGAGCAGCCCAGACTGCGCGGCAGGAACATCGCGCTGATCTTCGAGAAGACCTCCACCCGCACCCGCTGCGCCTTCGAGGTCGCCGCCCACGACCAGGGCGCCACCACCACCTACCTGGACCCCACGGGCTCCCAGATCGGCCACAAGGAGTCCATCAGGGACACCGCCCGGGTGCTCGGCCGGATGTTCGACGGCATCGAGTACCGCGGCCACGGCCAGGAGATCGTCGAGGAACTGGCCGAGTACGCCGGCGTCCCGGTCTGGAACGGCCTGACCGACGAGTGGCACCCCACCCAGATGCTGGCCGACGTGCTCACCGTCACCGAGCACACGCCCAAGCCGCTCCCCGAGGTCGCCCTCGCCTACCTCGGCGACGCCCGTTCCAACATGGGCAACTCGCTGCTGGTCACCGGCGCCATGCTCGGCATGGACATCCGGATCGTCGCCCCGCGCGCGCTCTGGCCGACCGAGGAGGTGCAGAAGTCGGCGCGGGACCTGGCCGAGACGACCGGGGCCCGGATCACCCTCACCGAGGACGTGGCCGAGGGTGTGGCCGGCGCCGACTTCCTCTACACCGACGTCTGGGTCTCGATGGGCGAGCCCAAGGAGGTCTGGGCCGAGCGGATCGAGCTGCTCAAGCCGTACCAGGTCTCCATGGACACCGTGCGGGCCACCGGCAACCCGGACGTGAAGTTCCTGCACTGCCTGCCCGCCTTCCACGACCTCGGCACGGTGGTCGGGCGGCAGATGCACGAGGCGACCGGCATGAGCGAGCTGGAGTGCACCGACGAACTGTTCGAGTCGGCGCACTCCATCGTGTTCGACCAGGCCGAGAACCGGCTGCACACCATCAAGGCGGTGCTGGTCGCCACCCTCGGCTCCTGACTCCCGATTCCTGACCGAGGGGTGAGGGGCGAGGACCCTTCCGATCCGAACGGCTCCTGGCCCGAACGACTCCTGGCCCGAACGGCTCCCCGGGCCGCGGGCGGCTCCCTGCGGCGGCGGCGCCGGCCTCAGCCGTCCAGCCTGACGCAGGCCACCCGGTCACCCACCGCGTGCCGGCCGGCCGGGGTGCCCGCGTGCAACACCAGCGAGCGCGCCTCGCCCGGCCGCAGCTGCCAGGCCACCGCAGTGGCGGCGCTGCCCACGCCCTGCCGGTCGGTCCGCAGCGCCAGCCGCAGCTCGTTGCCCTCGTTGGCGTACGCCGGGTCGGTGGACGGCTGCACCGGGTCGACCACGTTCTGGTAGTGCGGGCCGGAGGAGGCCGGGTCGACCCCGCAGTCGCCGGTGTGGAGGTGCGCCGGGAACTCGTGGTCGGGGGCGAGCCCCGAGACCGTCAGGGTGAGCACCGTCCGCCCGGGCAGCGAGCGGTCGGTGACGATCCGGGCGTGCGAGCCGTACGGCACCAGGTCGCTCGCGTAGCTGATCGCGGTGGGCGGGACGAAGGCGGTGGCCGGGTCGAAGGCGGCCTCGGTGACGGAGACCGGCGAGGTGGCGGGGGCGAGCAGGGCCAGCGGCAGCAGGGCGGCGGCAAGCGGAGCGGTCATCGGGACGGGGCCTTCCGGGGGCGGGGCGACGGTCGCCCTGCTAACGCGGCCGGGGCTCCCAGGACACCCCCGGTCCTCCCCGCGCAGGCGACGCCCTCAGTCCGCGTCCCGCCGGATCCCCCGGATCTCGCAGCGCGGCCCGCTGGCCCGCATCAGCCGCAGGTCGGCGGTGACCAGCGGTACCCCGTACCGCTCGGCGACCGCGACGTACGCGGCGTCGTCCGGGGTCAGGTTGTCCTTGAGTTCCCAGATCCGGCCGAGCAACGGCGCCACCTCGATCTTGCGGATCGTCACCGCCGCGAGCTCCTCGGTGAGTTCGGCGACCCGCTCGACGGTCAGCTCCTTGGCCAGGTAGAGCCCGCGCAGCGACTGCATCACCTCGACGACGACGTGCTCGGGCGCCACCCACTCGCCGCCGGAGGCGAGTTCCGCGCGGGCCCTGACCCCGCGCGGGCCCTGGTCGGCGAGTGCCAGTACCAGCGCGGATGCGTCCACCACGATCATCAGTCGGCCCCTGCCCGTTCCCGCACGTCAACTCACCGGCCACGGTACCGGGGCGGCCCTCGTCCGGCGGGGCCGGGCTCGGGGGCGCCCAGGGCGGACGGGACGTTCCTGGTCGCGCCCCCGTGACTCGGCGGGCTCCGCGCCCGCTGCGCATGGTCGGACGCCCGAGCCCGGCAGCCCGCGTTGCGGCCGGGGAGAGCGGTGCTCAGGACCCGATCAGCAGCCCGGCCAGCAGGGAGGCGGCGTTGGCGGTGCCGGCAGCGAGCCAGGGCAGCGGGTCGCGCGGGCGCAGCCCGGCGAGCGGGCACAGCAGCAGCGCCTCGATCGCGCAGACCGCCCCCTCGCCGAGCGCGAAGCCCGTCCAGTACGCTGCCGCCGGTCCGTCGGTCCAGTGCCGCAGGGTCCACCAGAGCAGTGGGTGCGTCACCAGGTTGACCAGGACGGCGGCCGCGGCCGCCCGGCCGGGGCGGATCCGCCCCACCTGTACCAGGGCGGCGGTGTAGACGGGCGTCTCGGTCAGCAGGGTGAGGGCGAGGGCCACCGGGTAGCGCACGGCGGGGATCGTGCCATGGAAAGGGGGGACATGGCGACGACGAGCGCGGGCGCACCCACGACGGCACCCGCCCCCACGACCTCACCCACGACGGCACCCGCCCCCACGACCTCACCCACGACGGCACCCGCCCCCACGACCTCACCCACGACGGCAGCCGCCCCCGCGGCCACCGCCTGGCCCGCGCCCGGCCCGGCCGCCCGGCTGGGCGCCGCGCCGTTCGCGGGCTTCGCCCTGTCGGCCGTCCTCGCCCTGGCGCTGGCCCTGCGGGCGCCGACCGGCCTGGCGGTGCTGGGCCTGGCCGCCTTCGGCCTGCTGCACAACGTGCTGGAGCTGCGCTACGTGGCCGGCCGTTTCGCCGCGGTCCTGGCCGGCCCGCTGCTGCGGCTGCTGCTGGTCCTGGTGACCGGCATCGTGCTGTGCCGCCTGCTGCCGCCCTCCCGGGTCGCCCAGTCGGCGGAGATCCTGCTCGCGTACGGCCTGCTGGCGGCGGCCTGCCGGTACGGGTTGCGCGGCCGCCGGCGGCTGTCGGTGGTGGGCGCGGTGCTGTTGGTGGCGGCGGGGGCGGTCTCGCTGGCCTTCCCCGCGTACCACTTCGTGGTGCTGGCGCACCTGCACAACGTGGTGCCGCTGCTGTTCCTGGCCGAGTGGTCGCGCCGGCTGGCGCGGGGCCGTGCGGCGTTCCTGACGCTGCAGTCGGCCTGGGTGCTGCTGGTTCCGGCGCTGTTGCTGAGCGGTCTGCTGGACGGCCTGTTGGCGCGGCGCCCGGGCGGTTGGACGGACCGGCTGGCCGCCGCCTACACCCCGCCCGGCTGGCTGACGCCGCAGGTGGGGCTGCGTTTCCTGGCGGTGTTCGCGTTCCTGCAGACGATGCACTACGTGGTCTGGGTCTGGTTCCTGCCCCGCTACGCGCCGGAGGCGGCGGAGCGTTTCGACGCCCGGGTGCCGGGGCTGCGCGGGGTGCGGGCCTGGGGGCTGGGCGCGGGCGCGGGTGTGCTGCTGGCCCTGTTGTTCGCCGTGGATTACGCCCAGGGCCGGTCGGTGTACGCGGCGTTGGCGAGTTACCACGCGTATCTGGAGTTCCCGGTGCTGTTGATGCTGGTTCTGGGCCTGGGAGCGAACCGGGCGCGAACGGAGGAAGAAGAGTGACGACGACCCTGCTGGCCGACATCGCCCCCTCGCCGACCGGCGGATCCGGTGGTGAGCTTGTGGTGGTGCTGCTGATGGCGGCCGCTGTCGTGGCGGGTGCGGTCTGGCTGATCAGGCTGGAGCGCAAGCGGCGCGGCCCGGACGACCGGTGAGTCACGGCATGCACTATGGTTTATCTCGACATCGAGATAACTGCCCCTTAGGATATATCTCGACATCAAGATACTTGCCGAGAGGCGCTCGCCGGCGATGCGGGCAAGGTCAGCCTAAGTAAGGCTGACCTTACCACCGCGTGACGGCCGGATATCGCACGAAGCACCCAGAAGGAGTCAGTCGTGTCCGCGAACAGCTTCGACGCCCGCAGCTCGCTGCAGGTGGGCGACGAGTCGTACGAGATCTTCAAGCTCTCCGCCGTCGAGGGTTCCGAGCGGCTGCCGTACAGCCTCAAGGTGCTGCTGGAGAACCTGCTCCGCACGGAGGACGGCGCGAACATCACCGCCGACCACATCCGCGCCCTCGGCAACTGGGACGAGAACGCCCAGCCGAGCCAGGAGATCCAGTTCACCCCGGCCCGCGTGATCATGCAGGACTTCACCGGTGTGCCGTGCGTGGTCGACCTCGCCACCATGCGCGAGGCCGTCAAGGAGCTGGGCGGCGACCCGGCGAAGATCAACCCGCTGGCCCCGGCCGAGCTGGTCATCGACCACTCGGTCATCGCCGACAAGTTCGGCACCAAGGACGCGTTCACCCAGAACGTCGAGATCGAGTACGGCCGCAACAAGGAGCGCTACCAGTTCCTGCGCTGGGGCCAGACCGCCTTCGACGAGTTCAAGGTCGTCCCGCCGGGCACCGGCATCGTCCACCAGGTGAACATCGAGCACCTGGCCCGCACCGTCATGGTCCGTGGTGGCCAGGCCTACCCGGACACCTGCGTCGGCACCGACTCGCACACCACCATGGTCAACGGCCTGGGCGTGCTGGGCTGGGGCGTCGGCGGCATCGAGGCCGAGGCCGCCATGCTCGGCCAGCCGGTCTCCATGCTGATCCCGCGCGTCGTCGGCTTCAAGCTGACCGGCGAGCTGCCGGCCGGCACCACCGCCACCGACCTGGTGCTCACCATCACCGAGATGCTGCGCAAGCACGGTGTGGTCGGCAAGTTCGTCGAGTTCTACGGCGACGGCATCGGCTCCATCCCGCTGGCCAACCGCGCCACCATCGGCAACATGTCGCCGGAGTTCGGCTCGACCTGCGCGATCTTCCCGATCGACGCCGAGACCATCAACTACCTGAAGCTCACCGGCCGTGACGCGCAGCAGCTCGCCCTGGTCGAGGCGTACGCCAAGGAGCAGGGTCTCTGGCACAACCCGTCGCACGAGCCGGTCTACTCCGAATACCTGGAGCTGGACGTCTCCACCGTCGTCCCGTCGATCTCCGGCCCGAAGCGCCCGCAGGACCGCGTGATCCTGGCCGAGGCCGCCGAGAAGTTCGCCGAGGCGCTGCCGACCTACTCCGCCGAGGCCTCGAAGCCGACCGCCGTCACCGCCCCCGACGGCTCGGCCTACGAGATCGACAACGGCGCGGTCGTGATCGCCTCGATCACCTCCTGCACCAACACCTCCAACCCCTCCGTCATGCTGGGCGCCGCCCTGCTGGCGAAGAAGGCCGTGGAGAAGGGCCTGCACGTCAAGCCCTGGGTCAAGACCACCCTGGCGCCCGGCTCCAAGGTCGTCATGGACTACTACGAGAAGGCCGGCCTGCTCCCGTACATGGAGAAGCTGGGCTTCAACCTGGTCGGCTACGGCTGCGTCACCTGCATCGGCAACTCGGGCCCGCTGCCCGAGGAGGTCTCGGCCGCCGTCAACGAGTCCGACCTCGCGGTCGTCTCGGTGCTCTCCGGCAACCGCAACTTCGAGGGCCGGATCAACCCCGACGTCAAGATGAACTACCTGGCCTCCCCGCCGCTGGTGGTCGCCTACGCCCTCGCCGGCAACATGAACGTCGACATCACCAAGGACGCCCTGGGTCAGGACGCCGACGGCAACGACGTCTTCCTCGCCGACATCTGGCCGTCGGAGCAGGAGGTCGCCGACGTCGTCGCCGGCTCCATCGACGAGGCCATGTTCGACAAGGGCTACCAGGACGTCTTCGCCGGTGACCACCGCTGGCAGTCGCTCCCGGTCCCGACCGGCAACACCTTCGAGTGGGACGCCGAGTCCACCTACGTCCGCAAGCCCCCGTACTTCGAGGGCATGGCCAAGACCCCGAGCCCGGTGACCGACATCGCCGGCGCCCGCGTCCTGGCCAAGCTGGGCGACTCGGTCACCACCGACCACATCTCCCCGGCCGGCAACATCAAGCCGGGCACCCCGGCGGCGCAGTACCTGACCACCAACGGTGTCGAGAAGCGCGACTTCAACTCCTACGGTTCCCGTCGTGGCAACCACGAGGTGATGATCCGCGGCACCTTCGCCAACATCCGCCTGCGCAACCAGATCGCGCCGGGCACCGAGGGCGGCTACACCCGCGACTTCACCCAGGCCGACGCGCCGGTGTCGTTCATCTACGACGCCTCGCAGAACTACCAGGCCGCCGGCATCCCGCTGGTCGTCCTGGCCGGCAAGGAGTACGGCTCCGGCTCGTCCCGCGACTGGGCCGCCAAGGGCACCGCGCTGCTGGGCGTCAAGGCCGTCATCGCCGAGTCGTACGAGCGCATCCACCGCTCGAACCTGATCGGCATGGGCGTCCTGCCGCTGCAGTTCCCGGAGGGCGAGAACGCCGAGTCCCTCGGCCTGACCGGCGAGGAGACCTTCTCCATCACCGGCGTGACCGAGCTCAACGAGGGCCGCACCCCGAAGACCGTCAAGGTCAAGGCCGGTGACAAGGAGTTCGACGCGGTCGTCCGCATCGACACCCCCGGTGAGGCGGACTACTACCGCAACGGCGGCATCCTGCAGTACGTGCTGCGCTCGCTGATCGGCTGAGTCCCGGCACAGGCCTGAGAGGGGCCGGACCGCACTTCGCGGTCCGGCCCCTCTCCTTTTTGCATACTGCGCCGGGCTTTTGCATACCGCGCCGGTTGCCGCCGACCCCTTGTGCGGTGAACGGCGGATGGACTAAACCTCTGTGCCATCTGGTCCAGACCATTTGACGTCGCTTCAGAGAACAGGTCCGGTATGCCCACTCGCGCCTCAGCCCTGCTCGCCGCCGCCACCGTCGCCGCGCTGCTCGCCGCCCCCGCCACCGCCAACGCCGCCGACGGACGGCACGGCCCGAAGCTGAAGGGCCAGCGGGTCGGCTACTTCACCCAGTGGGGCGCCGACAGCTCCGCCAAGCGGGTCCAGGAGTCCGGCCAGGCGGCCAGGCTCACCGTCATCAACTACGCCTTCGGCAACGTCTCCGCCGACGGCACCTGCTTCGAGAGCAACGAGCCCGGCCAGGGCGACGCCCGCGACGACTACCAGCGCTCCTTCTCCGCCGCCGAGTCGGTGGACGGCGTGGCCGACGCCCCGGGCCAGCCGCTGAAGGGCCACTTCAACCAGCTGCGCAAGCTCAAGGCGAAGAACCCCCAGCTGCGCACGGTCATCTCGCTGGGCGGCTGGACCTGGTCCAAGTACTTCTCCGACGCGGCCGCCACCGACGAGTCCCGCAGGAAGTTCGTCTCCTCCTGCATCGACCTCTACCTCAAGGGCGACCTACCGGTCCTGGCCGACTCACCGGAGGGCGGCCGGGCCGCGGCCGCGGGCGTCTTCGACGGCATCGACATCGACTGGGAGTACCCGGGCGGCGGCGGGGACGCCGGCAACGTGGTCCGCCCCGAGGACGGGCACAACTTCACCCTGCTGATGCGGGAGTTCCGCGACCAGCTGGACGCGCTGAGCGGCAGGAAGGGCAAGCACTACCTGCTGACCGCCGCCGTGGCCGCCAACGAGACCGTCGCCGACCGGCTCGAACTGCCGCAGCTGAGCGAGTCGATGGACTGGCTGAACGTGATGACCTACGACCTGCACGGCCCCTGGGAGGGCAAGGGCCCGGCCAACCACCAGGCCAACCTGTACTCCGACCCGACCGACCCGGACCCCCGGCAGCGCAGCGCCGACACCGCCGTGACCCACTACCAGGAGCGCGGGATGCCCTCCGAACAGCTCGTCCTCGGCGCCCCGCTGTACGGCCACGGCTGGACCGGCGTCGCCCCCGGCAAGCGCGGCGGCCTCTTCCAGAGCGCCACCGCGTCCGCGCCCGACCGCTCCTACCGGGAGATCAACGAGCTGCCGGGCAAGGTCCACCTGGACCGCGACCACGGCGCGTCCTGGAAGTACGACGGCACCACCTTCTACAGCTACGACACCGCCGAGGTGCTCACCCAGAAGGCGCGGTACACGCGCTGGAACGACCTGGCCGGGGTGATGGTCTGGTCGCTGGACGGCGACGACGCCCAGGGCAGCGCGATCGCCGCGCTGGACCGCGGCCTGCGCCGCGACTGACCGGCCTCCCACGGCAGAGGGCCCCGGCCGCTCCCTGAATCCAGGGAGCGGCCGGGGCCCTCTTTCACGGCGGCCCGGTCATGGCGGCCCGGTCACGGCGGCGTACGGCCGGCGCGGCCCGCGGCCGTCGCGGTGCGCGCTGCCCGTCAGACCCGGTCGCAGGCCTGCGCCCGCAGCGCGCGGGCCAGGTCGTCCCGGCGCTCCAGCACCAGGCGGCGCAGCGCCGGCGCGGCCTGCGGGTGCCCGGCCAGCCAGGCGTCGGCCTCGGCCAGGGTCTGCTCGTCGGTCTGGGCGATCGGGAAGAAGCCGCCGACGATCCGCATCGCGATCTCGATGCTCCGCTCGGCCCAGATCCGCTCCAGCAGCTTGAAGTACGGCGCCGCGTAGAGGGCGCTCAGGTCGCGCTGAGAGGGGATCGAGAAGCCGGCGGTGTTGGCCTCGACCAGGGCGCTCGGCAGCTCGTCCGAGTCGATCACGGCCGACCAGGCGGCGGCCTTGGCCTCCGCGGTGGGCCGGGCGGCCAGGCACTGGGTGTGGTGCCGCTTGCCGCTCGCGGTGTTGTCGGCGGCCAGCTCGGCGGCCAGCTCCTCGTCGGTGGCCTGGCCGGACGCGGCCAGCGCCAGCCACAGCGACCAGCGCAGGTCCTGGTCGACCTCCAGGCCGTCGATCCGGGCGCTGCCGGACAGCAGGCCGCGGACCAGGCCGAGGTGCTCGGCGCCGCCCGCGGTCTGGGCGAGGAAGCGGGCCCAGGCCAGCTGGTGGTCGCTGCCGGGGACGGCGTCGCGCAGCTCGCGCAGGGCGCCGTCGGCGAGCAGCCGGCCGCCCTCGCCGCGCCAGGCCGGGTCGGCGTACAGGTCGACGGCGGTCTTGGCCTGGGCGTGCAGCGACTGGAGCACGCCGATGTTGCCCTCCTGGCCGGCGAACCGCAGTACCAGGGCGACGTAGTCGCGGGCCGGCATCAGGCCGTCCCGGGTGAGGTTCCACACCGCGGACCAGGTCAGCGCGCGGGCCAGCTCGTCGCGGATGTCGCCGAGGCCGGTGCGCAGGCCCTCCAGCGACTCCTCGTCGAAGCGGATCTTGCAGTAGGTCAGGTCGTCGTCGTTGAGCAGCACCAGCGCCGGGCGGGCCAGCCCGACGGCCTCGGCGACGACGGTCCGGGCGCCGGTGACGTCCAGCTCGATCCGGCCGGTGCGCACCAGGGCGCCGTCGGCGTCCCGGTCGTACAGGCCGACCGCGATCCGGTGCGGGCGCAGGCCACGCGACGGAGTCGCGGAATCGTCCGCAGCGCCGTCCTGGAGCACGGCCAGCTCGGTGATCCGGCCCTCGGCGTCGGTGGTGACCTGCGGGGTGAGCGCGTTGACCCCGGAGGTCTGGAGCCAGGCGGCGGCCCAGGCCTTGAGGTCGCGGCCGCTGGTCTCCTCCAGCACCTCCAGCAGGTCGCCCAGCTCGGTGTTGCCGAAGGCGTGGCGCTTGAAGTAGCGGCGGGCGCCCTCGAAGAAGGCCTCCGAACCGACGTACGCCACCAGCTGCTTGAGGACGGAGGCGCCCTTGGCGTAGGTGATGCCGTCGAAGTTGAGCTTGGCGTCCTCGAGGTCCCGGATGTCCGCGGTGATCGGGTGGGTGGTGGGGAACTGGTCCTGCCGGTAGGCCCAGGCCTTGCGCTGGTTGGCGAAGGTGACCCAGGCCGAGGAGTAGCGGGTGCGGGCGCCGATCAGGCCGTAGGAGCCCATGAAGTCGGCGAAGGACTCCTTCAGCCACAGGTCGTCCCACCAGCGCATGGTGACCAGGTCGCCGAACCACATGTGCGCCATCTCGTGCAGGATGACGTTGGCCCGGCCCTCGTACGCGGCGTCGGTGACCTTCGAGCGGAAGATGAACTCCTCGCGGAAGGTGACGCAGCCGGGGTTCTCCATCGCGCCGATGTTGTACTCGGGGACGAAGGCCTGGTCGTACTTGCCGAAGGGGTACGGGTAGTCGAACTCCTCGTGGAAGAAGTCGAGTCCGAGCTTGGTGACGCCGAGGATCTCGTCCGCGTCGAAGTACGGGGCCAGCGACTTGCGGCACATCGCGGAGAGCGGGATCTCTAGCGCGGTGCCGTCGGCCAGCTCGCGGCGGTAGTGGTCGCGGGCGACGTGGTACGGGCCGGCGACGACGGCGGTGAGGTAGGTGGAGATCGGCTTGGTCGGCGCGAACTCCCAGGTACGGGCGTCGCCTTCGGCGGTGACGTTCTCGTGCGGGGCGTTGGACCACACGTCCCAGGCCGCGGGGGCGGTCACGGTGAAGGTGAACGGGGCCTTCAGGTCGGGCTGCTCGAAGTTCGCGAACACCCGGCGGGCGTCGGCCGGCTCGTAGTGGGTGTAGAGGTAGGTCTCGCCGTCCACCGGGTCGACGAAGCGGTGCAGGCCCTCGCCGGTGCGGCTGTAGGCGCAGTCCGCCTCGACGGTCAGCACGTTCTCGGCGGCCAGGCCGTCGACGTGCACCCGGGCGCCGTCGTAGGCGGTGGCCGGGTCGAGGGCGCGGCCGTTGAGGGTGACCGAGCGGACGGCGGGGGCGAGCAGGTCGAGGAAGGTGTCCGCACCGGGCTGGGAGCAGCGGAAGGTGACGGTGGTGGTGGACCGGAAGGTGCCGGCCGCCTGGTCCGGGGCCGAGGTCACGTCCAGCCGGACCTGGTAGCCGTCCACGGCCAGGATGCTGGCCCGCTGCTGCGCCTCGTCGCGGCTGAGGTTCTTGCCCGGCACGGCGGTACTCCTTTGTCCGGCTCGCACGGTGGTGCGCCTGTGGGTGGTGCGGTCTCGGCGCGGGGTGTGCTCCGCGCGCGGGGCCATCCTTTCACGCTCCGCGCCGTCAGTACCATTGCACAGGCCGCCGCGTTCGCACCGGAATCACCGGCGCCGGGCGGGTGTTGGCGTTCCGGGGACGGAACTCCTCCCTGCCTCGGACCACCTCACGAAGGACGACACGCAGTGACGACTGCCGCTGAGCGCAAGACCGCCGACTTCTGGTTCGACCCGGCCTGCCCGTGGGCGTGGATGACCTCCCGCTGGCTGACCGAGGTCCAGCAGCTGCGTCCGGTCGACGTGCACTGGCACGTGATGAGCCTGTCGGTGCTCAACGAGCACCGGGACCTCCCGGAGAGCTACCGGGAGCTGCTGGACAACGCCTGGGGCGCGGTGCGGGTCTGCATCGCCGCCGAGCAGCAGCACGGGCCGGAGGTCCTCGGCCGGCTCTACACCGAGCTGGGCCTGCGCTTCCACAACCAGGGCCTGCCGCAGAACCGGGAGACCGTCGAGGCCGCCCTGGTGGCAGCGGGCCTGCCGGTCGAGCTGGCCGACGCGGCCGACACGGACGCGTACGACGAGGCCCTGCGCGCCTCGCACAAGGAGGGCATCGGCCTGGTCGGCGAGGACGTCGGCACCCCGGTGATCGCGGTCGAGGGCGTGGACGGCGAGCGGGTGGCCTTCTTCGGCCCGGTGGTCACCCCCGCCCCGAAGGGCGAGGCCGCGGCCCGGCTGTGGGACGGCACCCTGCTGGTGGCCTCCACCCCGGGCTTCTACGAGATCAAGCGCAGCCGGACGGCCGGCCCCTCCTTCGAGTGAGCACGGCGCGGAACGCATGAGCACCGCGCGGAACGCGTGAGCGCGGCGTGGAACGCGGCAGGGCCCGGTACCCATCGGTACCGGGCCCCCGCCGTCCGCGCGTCCGGGTGGGTCAGCGCAGGGCGGCGGCGTCCCGGCGCTGCTTGAGCAGCCCGGCGACGGTGAGTCCGGCGACCAGCACGCCGGCCGCGTACAGCTGGTCGCGGTTGCCCTCGGTGGTGGTCATCAGGGCGAGGATGCCGACCACCGCGGCCATCGCGACCCAGGTCAGGTACGGGTAGCCCCACATCTTCACGGTGAGCAGCTCGGGCGCCTCGCGCTGCAGCCGGCGGCGCATCCGCAGCTGGACCACGCAGATGAACAGCCAGACCACCAGGATCGCCACACCGGTGGTGTTCATCAGCCAGGTGAACACGGTGTCCGGCCAGAACTTGGCGGCCAGCACGGCGCCGAAGCCGAACAGGCAGGAGACCAGCACGGCTCTGCGCGGCACCCCGCCGCTGACCTTGGCCAGCGCCTTGGGGCCCTGGCCGCGGCCGACCAGCGAGTACGCCATCCGGGACGCGCCGTAGATGTTGGCGTTCATCGCGGACAGCAGCGCGACCAGCACCACCACCTGCATGATCGTCCCGGCGGCGGGCACCCCGAGGTGGCTCAGCACGGTGACGTACGGGCCGTCGGTGACGACCTTCGGGTCCTTCCAGGAGACCAGGGTGACGACCAGGGCCATCGAGCCGATGTAGAAGATCCCGATCCGCCACACCGCGGTGCGCACGGCGTTGGCGACGTTCTTCTTGGGGTCGTCGGACTCGGCGGCGGCGATGGTGACGGTCTCCAGACCGCCGTACGCGAAGACCGAGGCGAGCAGGCCGATGATCAGCCCGTCGATGCCGTTGGGCAGGAAGCCGCCGTGGCCGGTGAGGTTCGCGGTGCCGGGGGCGCCGGGGCCGATCACGCCGGCGATGCCGAGCCCGCCGAGGACCAGGAAGGTGACGATGGCGGCGACCTTGATCGCGGCGAACCAGAACTCGAACTCGCCGAAGTTCTTCACCGCGGTGAGGTTGCTGGTACAGAAGAAGACCATGAACAGGGCGACCCAGACCCAGGCGGAGACGCCGGGTATCCAGCCGTTGACGATCTTCCCGGCGGCGGTGGCCTCGGCGGCCACGCCGCAGCAGAGCATCACCCAGTACATCCAGCCGGCCGTGATCCCGGCCCAGGGGCCGATCTCCTTCTCGGCGTGCACCGAGAACGATCCGGAGGCCGGACGGGCGGCGGACATCTCACCGAGCATTCTCATGATCAGCATGACCAGGAGGCCGGAGAGCACGAACGCCAGGATGATCGCCGGGCCGGCGGCCGCGATGCCGGCGCCGGAGCCGACGAAGAGGCCGGCGCCGATCACGCCGCCGAGGGCGATCATGGACAGGTGGCGCTGCTTCAGCCCGTGGGTGAGCTGCTGGCCACCCGACGCCGGGTCGGCGGCCGGGCGGGGACCGGCGGGGGTCCCGGTCGCCGTAGGGGCGGGGGTGGGGGCCATAGAGGCGGTTCCAGACTGTGCGGTATGCGACATGAGCTGTCCAATATCCGGGGGCGCCCCTGTCCATGCCAAAGATGATCGCTTCGGGCTCACGATGCGGACCACGTCGAAACCTAACGTGATCATGTTGTGACCAGGAGTCGTCCGGGACCGGTTCCGACAACACCCGACGGCCCGGGTTTGTCCGAAACCGTGCCGTTCGCGCAGTGGATCACCGCGTAGGTTCACAGGTGTTCACTCACCTGGACCTCACGGAGGAGCCCCGATGGCCACTGCCACCACCCCGATACCGCGCCGCGCCGTCCTCGCCGACCTGCTGCCCGCCGCCTCCACCCGGCTCGGCGCCCAGGCCCGCGACCTGGCCCTGGTGGCCGGCGGCGCCGCGCTGACCGGCGTGGCCGCCCAGCTGTCGGTGAACGTCCCCGGCTCGCCGGTGCCGGTCACCGGCCAGACCTTCGCCGCCCTGCTGGTCGGCACCGCGCTCGGCGCCCGCCGCGGCGTCGCCTCGCTCGTGCTGTACATGCTGGCCGGCATGGCGGGCCTGCCCTGGTTCGCCGAGGGCACCTCCGGCTGGGCGATGGCCTCCTTCGGCTACGTGCTCGGCTTCGTCCTGGCCGCCGCCCTGACCGGCGCGCTGGCCCGCCGCGGCGCCGACCGCACCCCGGTCAACACCGCCGTCACCATGGTCCTCGGCAGCCTCGCCATCTACGCGGTCGGCGTCCCGTACCTCGCCCTGTCGCTGCACGTGTCGCTCGCCCGGGCCGCCGAGCTCGGCCTCTACCCGTACCTGGTCGGCGACGCCCTCAAGGCCGCCCTCGCCGCCGGTGCCCTGCCGCTGGCCTGGAAGCTGGTCGGCCGGCGCTGACCCGCCCGGCCGGCGCCGACCCACCGGGCGGCTCCACCGGCCGGCCCCACCGGCCACCCCGGTCGGCGCACCCGTTGTCGGGCCCGGGCGCACGCGCATGCCACACTCATGGCATGCGCGTGTACCTGGGCTCCGACCATGCCGGATACGAACTGAAGAACCACCTCGTGGAGTGGCTCAAGGGGGCCGGCCACGAGCCGGTCGACTGCGGGCCGCACATCTACGACGCCGAGGACGACTACCCGCCGTTCTGCCTGCGGGCCGCCGAGCGCACCGCCGCCGACGAGGACGCCCTGGGCATCGTGATCGGCGGCTCGGGCAACGGCGAGGCGATCGCCGCCAACAAGGTCAAGGGCGTCCGGGCCGCGCTGGCCTGGAGCGTGCAGACCGCCGAGCTCGGCCGTCAGCACAACAACGCCAACGTGATCTCCATCGGCGGCCGCATGCACACCCTGGAGGAGGCCACCGAGTTCGTCGAGGTCTTCCTCAAGACCCCGTACAGCGGCGAGCCCCGGCACACCCGCCGGATCGAGATGCTGAGCGAGTACGAGACCACCGGCGAGCTCCCGCCGATCCCCGCCCCCCCCCCCCCCGGGGGGTACCCCCCCCCCCCCCCCCCCCCCCGGCCCGCCCCCCCCCCCCCGCGGCCCCGCCCCCCCCC
>NZ_JBICYZ010000081.1:0-46625 GCF_043201465.1 Kitasatospora sp. NPDC048298 | reverse complement strand
CGCGATTCGCCCCCGGGGGTGTCGGGCGGGGGGGGGCGCCGGGGGGGGGGGCCCCGGGGGGGGGGGGGGGGGGGGGGGGGGGGGGGGGGGGGGGGGGGCCCCCCCCCCCCCTCGACAGGTGGTCCCGGGGGCGGCCCCGGCACGTCGGCTACTGCGGCCAGGCGGCGTCGATGTCGGCGGCGGTCTTCTGGATCGACTGCCCCTCCGCGAACCAGGCGGTGAGCGACTTCCACTCCTGCCCGGCGCCCACGGCGGCCGGCATCAGGTCGGAGCCGTCGAAGCGGAAGGTCGCCGACGGGTCGGTCAGCGCCTCGGCCGACAGCTTGTCGATCGGGTCGGTGTAGAGGCTCTTGTCCACGCCCTGGTTGGCCGAGACCCAGCCGCTCGCGGTCTTCACCCGGCTGCTCGCCCAGTCCGAGCTGGACAGGTAGTTCTGCACCGCCTGCACCTCGGGCCGGCCGGAGAAGGCCGCCAGGAACTCTCCGCCGCCCTCGACCGGGTTGGCGACCGACGGGTTCACCGCGGGCAGGTGGAAGGCGAAGACGTCCCCGTCCGGCCCGACCTTGGTGCCCTTGGGCCACTGCGCCTCGTAGAACGAGGCCTGCTGGAGCATCAGGCACTTGCCGCTCAGGATCGGCGTGCCCGCGTCCTGGAAGGTGGTGGTGGCGATCGACTTCACGTCGCCGAAGCCCGCGTTGACCCAGGCCGGGTTCTGCATCCAGTCGGCGACGGTCTTCATCGCGGTGGTGATCTTCTGGTCGGAGAACTTCACCTGGTGGCCGACCCACTGGTCGTACACCTCACCGCCGTACGAGCCGAGCACCACCTCCTCCAGCCAGTCGGTGGCCGGCCAGCCGGTGGCCGTCCCGGAGGCGATGCCGCCGCACCACGGCCTGGCGCCACCCGCCTTGGCGATCCGGTCGCCGAGCGCCATCAGGTCGGCCCAGGTCTTGGGCACCTCGTAGCCGGCCGTCTTGAAGGCCTTCGGCGAGTACCAGACCAGGGACTTCATGTTGGCGCTCATCGGGGCCGCGTAGAAGGTGCCGTTGACCGAGCCGTAGGTCTTCCAGATCGGGCTCCACTTGTCCTGGTTGGCGACGGTCTGGGCGGGCGGCTTCACCACCTTGCCGCTCTTCACCATCTGCGCCAGCAGGCCCGGCTGCGGGATGATCGCGAAGTCCGGGGCGTTGCCGCCGGAGACCCGGACCGGCAGCTGGGACTCGAAGTCGTTCGAGCCCTCGTAGCTGATCTTGATCCCGGTGCACTTGCCGAACTCGGCCCAGGACTTCTCCAGGTTGTCCGACTCCGGGCTCAGGATCGAGGCGAACACGGTCACGGTGGTGCCCGAGTGCCCGGCGTACGGCTGGTACCTGGCGCAGTCACCGGACAGCGACGCGGCCGACCCGCCTCCGCCACCACCCGAACCGCCGGAGCTGTTGGAGCAGGCCGCGGTCAGCGCCAGCACCGCCACCAGAGCTGGTACGGCGGCCAGGCGACGGCGGTAACTCACGTGCGGTGCGGTCGGGTTGAGGGTCAATGCGGTTCTCCTCGCCAGAGCATGCTGCCGACGGTGGACTGAACGACATTGCGCTGTACCGGAGATGGGCCTGCGGGGAGCAGCGGGACGGGCGGCCGAACTGATCGAAGACGTTAACGCAGCCGTCGGCCCGCGCCAAGGTGCACGACTGCCCCCGACCGGAAACCCGATCGGGGGCAGGTGACATGACGTGGCGTCAGAACAGCCGGATCGGCAGCTCCAGCAGACTGTTCACCACCAGCGAGGGGCTCGGCCGCAGCTCGGCGTCCGGCACCGCGAGCGACAGCCCCGGGAAGCGCTCGAACAGCGCGGGCAGCGCGATCCCCGCCTCCAGCCGGGCCAGCGGGGAGCCGGGGCAGACGTGCGGACCGTGGCCGAAGGACAGGTGGCGGGTCGGGTCCCGGGTGATGTCGAAGACCTCAGCCGTCACCCCGTGCTGGAGCGGGTCGCGGCCGATCGCGTTGTACGAGACCAGCACCGGCTCGCCCGCCGGGATCACCACGTCACCGACCGGGATGGGCTCGGCGGCGAAGCGGAACAGGAAGTTGCTGGTCGGCGGCGTCCAGCGGAGCGACTCCTCCACCACCGCGTCCCAGGAGACCCGGCCCGAGCGGGCCAGCTCCAGCTGGTCCGGGTGGGTCAGCAGGGCCCGCACCGCGTTGCCGATCAGGTTCACCGTGGTCTCGTGGCCGGCTGCGATGATCACCCGCAGGGTGGCCGCCGCCTCCGCGTCGGTCAGCGCCCCGCCCTCGGTGTCGGCCGCCAGCAGCACGCTTGCCAGGTCCTCGCCGGGAGCCGAACGGCGCTGCGCCACCAGGTCGTTGACGAAGGCGTTCAGTCCGGCGACGGTCGCCTGGATGCCCTCCGGGTTCGGCTTGATGCCGAAGAACCGCTCGTACAGGTCGCGCAGCAGCGCGTGGTCCGACTCCGGCACGCCCAGCAGCGAGCAGATCACCGTCATCGGCAGCGGGAAGGCGAAGGCCGTCTTGAGGTCCACCACCGGCTCACCCGCCGCCAGGGCGTCCAGCAGCGCGTGGGTGACCTCCTCGACGCGCGGGCGCATCAGCTCCACCCGGCGCGGGGTGAAGGCCTGGGCGACCAGCGCCCGCAGCCGGCGGTGCTCGGCGCCGTCGGTGGTCACCATGCTCGGGCCGGGCACCGCCAGGCCGATCAGCGGCCAGGTCTTCGACACCTCGCCGCGCTGGTAGGCCGCCCAGTGCGCGGCGTCCTTCACCAGCCGGGCGTCCGTCAGCAGGTCGCGCGCGGCGGCGTGCTGCGTCACCGCCCAGGCGCGGACCCCGCCGGGCAGCTCGACCGGCACCGCCGGGCCGGCGGCCCGCAGCAGCGCACCCTCGGCCGCGTTGTCGCGGGCCAGCGGGTCGAGGACGATTCGGGCCGGAGCAGCGGTCATCGACAACTCTCTTTCGAACGGCTGGTGTTGAATGATCAGGCCGGGTGGCCCGGGGTGAACGAGACCGGGAGCGCCACCAGCCCGCGCACCCAGGCCGACGGCCGCCACACCAGCGCGTGCTCGGCCACCGCCAGCCGCAGGTCCGGCAGCCGGTCGAGCAGCACCTCGATCGCGGTGGTGGCGATCACCTCGGCCGCCTCCTGGGCCGGGAAGGGACAGCCGTGCTCGCCGTACGAGTAGCTCATGTGCGCCCGGTTCCCCTCCGCCGGGCGGCCGTCCGCCTGCCGGACCGCCGGGTCGGCGTTGGCCCCGGCGATTCCGAGCAGGACCATGTCCCCCTCGCCGATCCGCTGACCGCCCAGCTGGGTGTCCCGGACCGCCCAGCGGCCGACGAAGATCTGGGTCGGGGTGTCCTCCCAGAGCGCCTCGTTCAGCGCCTGGCTGATGCTGCGCCGGCCGCCGGCCAGCGAGGCGGCGAACCGCTCGTCGGTGAGCATCAGCCGCAGCGCGTTGGAGATCCAGTACGAGCTCGGCTGGTGGCCGGCGATCAGGAGCACCCGCAGGTCGCGCATCACCTCGTCGTGGGTCAGCCCGGCCTCGTGCGCCAGCATCCGCGAGGCGATGTCGGCGCCCGGGTACTCGGCCTTCTCCTCCACCAGCGCGAGCATCAGCTCCAGCAGCCGCTGGGCGCCGGCCGGCGCGTCCGGGCCGCCGTCCAGCATGGCCAGCAGCGCCGCGATCAGCTGCGGCGCCTGCTCCTCGTCCAGGCCGAGCACCCGGCACAGCACCAGCAGCGGCATCCGGTGCGCGTACTCGGCGACCAGGTCGGCCTCGCCGCGCCCGGCGAACTCGTCGATCAGCCGGTCGGCGATCTCCTCGGCGTGCTTGCGCAGCTCGTACGGGTCGATCCCGGCCAGCGCGTCGGTGACCGCGCGCGAGCGCCGGACGTGCTCCTCGCCCTCGGCGTAGAGGATCGAGGGGACGGGCGCCATCATCGGCTTCAGCGGCCAGTCGGCGGGCAGCGTCGCCCAGGCGTGCCAACGGCTGGAGTCGCGGCCGAACAGCTGCGGCTGGCCGGTCACCTGCTGGAGCTCGCGGTAGCCGATCACCAGCCAGGCGGGCACCCCGCCGGCCAGCTCGACCGGGGCGACCGGGCCGTGCGCGGCACGCAGCTCGCGGTAGAGCTGGGATGGGTCGGTCTGGAAGCGCGGCCCGTACAGCGGCGTGGCGCCGGCGTGCGCCGGGCAGCCCGGGGGCGGGGTGGCGGCGGGCTCGGTCACGGGGTGCTCTCCTCGTAGATCGCGGTGCGGGACCCTGCCGGGGCGGGCTCTTCCCCTCCGGCGGCTACCGGGGCGGACCAGTCGGCGGTGACCGGGGCGGCCCCGTCGGCCGGGGAAGCCTCATCGGCCCCGTCGGCCAGGCTCGCCGCGTCGGCCCCGGCCAGGGCGGCCAGATGGTGGACCAGGGCGATCAGCACCCGCTTGCCGGACTCGCGGTCGCGCGCGTCACAGTCCACCAGCGGCACCCCGGCCGGCAGGTCCAGCGCCTCGCGGACCTGCTCCAGGGTGTGGCTCGGCTCGCCGAAGTTGTTGCGGGCCACGATGAACGGCGTGCCGTGGTGCTCCAGCCGGTCGATCGCGTACCAGGACTCCTCCAGCCGCCGGGTGTCCACCAGGACGACCGCGCCCAGGGCGCCGCTGAACAGCCGGTTCCAGAGGAACCAGAAGCGCTCCTGCCCGGGCGCGCCGAACAGGTACAGCACCTGGCGCTCGGAGAGGGTGATCCGGCCGAAGTCGAAGGCGACCGTGGTGGAGCGCTTGCCCCAGGTGCCGGCCGGGTCGATGCCCTCGCCCGCCCTGGTCATCACCTCTTCGGTGTTCAGCGGACGGATCTCGCTGACCGACCCGACCAGGGTGGTCTTGCCCACCCCGAAGCCGCCGACCACGACGATCTTCAGCGCGTTGTCGGCGGTCGCCCGCAGCGGGGTGCGCGAGCCGGCGGGCCGCACGCCGTCCCCGGCGGCGGACCGGACGTCGGCATCGGACCGGACGTCGGCGTCGGGCCGGCCGTCGGCATCGACCCGGCCGTCATCAGCGGCCCGGACGTCAGAGCTGTTGGAGGCCATGCAGCACCTGCTTCAGCGTGTCGAGGTCGGGCAGCCGGGCCTTGTTCGGCGCGAACCGGGGGTGGCGGGCGGTGACGGCCCCGGACTCCAGCAGGTCGCCGAGCAGGATCTTCACCACCGAGACGGGCAGCGCCAGCTCCGCCGCCACCTCCACCACGGCGGTCGGGGCCTCGCACATCCGCAGGATCCGGGCGTGCTCCGACTGCATCCCGGGCGCCGGCTGCCGCTCGGCGACGATCAGGGTCACCAGGTCGAAGGCGTTCTCCGGAGCCCGGCTGCGTCCCCGGGTGATGGTGTAGAGGCGGTCGGGGTCGTCGTCGCGCCCCGGCAGCACCGGCCCCGCGGTCATATCGTCGCGCTCTCTCGCACGGCCTCGCCTTCCGTACCCCGGGCGGGCGCGCTGAGATGGACCCCGATCTGCTCGATCAGGCCGTGCATGTTGTGGCCGACCACGCCGACGTCCGCCTCGTCGTCCGTGACCACCGCCAGGTGGGCTCCCTCGCCGGCCGCCACGATGCACAGGATGCCGCCGTGGAACTCGGTCATCGACTGCCGCACGCCTCCGCTGCCGTCACCGAACTCGATCGAGGCGCCGTGCGCCAGGCTCTGCAGGCCGGAGGCGATGGCGGCCAGCTGGTCGGCCTGGTCGGTGCTCAGTCCGGCGGTGTGGCAGAGCTTGAGACCGTCGGCGGAGAGAACCAGCGCGTGCCGGGTGCCGGGGGTCGCCGCCAGCAGGTTCTCCAACAGCCAGTCGAGGTCGCGGTCGTTGGCACTGCTCATCAGGTGTCCTTCTCGGTGACGGGGGAAGCGTCGGGCATGGTGTCGGGGTCCGTGGTCGGCGCCCCGGCAGGGGGCTGCTCGGCCCCCGCGGGACGGGCGGCGGCCCGTCGGAACGCGCCGAACCGGGCGGCCGCAACCGCCGCGTCGGCTCCTGCGGGCTTCGCGGCCCGGTCCGCCGCGGGAGCGGCGGTGGCCAGCGTCTGCCCGCGACGGCGCTGCGGCAGGCCGCTGTCGGTCATCCGGGCGGGCGCGGCCGGCAGCGCGGGCGCGGTGGCGGTCTGCGCCCCGGGCAGCGGTTGTGCCCCGGTTCGCGCCCCGACGGGGGTCCGCTGCGCGGAGGGCGCCGGAGGCAGGGAGGCGGGGGCGGGACGCGCCGAGGTGAGCGCCGGGCGCGCGTTCTCCGCGGACGGCGCCTGCGCCGGGACGGATGCCTGGACGGGCGCCGGGGCGGCAGTCGGTGCCAGGTGGGTGACCAGCTGCTGCGGGATCAGCACCACCACCCCGGTGCCGCCACGCGCCGACGGCCGGAAGGAGATCTGCAGCCCGTGCTTGCGCGCCAGCACGCCGACCACCGCCAGCCCCAGCCGGGTCCCGGCGGAGAGCGTGGCGAGGTCCAGCGGCTCGGCGGAGACGGCCCGCTCGGCCCGGCGCAGCCAGCTGTCGCTCAGGCCCAGCCCGCTGTCCTCGACGGTGACCGCCAGCCCGGCCGGCACCTCCTCGACGTAGACGTGCACCTCGGCCGGCGGGGCGGAGAAGTTGGTGGCGTTGTCCAGCAGTTCGGCCAGCGCGTGCATCACGCCCTCGGCCGCGTGCCCGGCGACCGCGGCGGTGCTGGCGTTGTGCAGCCGCACCCGCTGGTAGGCGCCGATCCGGCCGAGCGCACCGCGCAGCACCGACTCCACCGAGATCGGCTTGGCCCAGCGGCGCCCCGATCGGGCACCGGTGAGCACCGCGATGCTGTCGGCCATCCGGCCCGCCTGGGCGGTCGAGTGGTCCAGGCTCAGCAGGTCGCCGAGGACCTCCTCGTCGTGCCGGTGCTGCATCTCGCGCAGTTCGGCGTGCATGCTCGTGGCCAGCGCCTGGACCCGCCCGGCGGCGGTCGCGCAGACCGCGAGCGCGGCGGCCCGCAGCCGCTCGCCGCGGCCGATCTCCTCGCCGACGGCACGCAGCAGCGCGTACTGGGGGTGCTTGCGGTGGACGGCCAGCGCACTGTCCACGGCCGCGCCGGCCCGCAGCTTCGTCACCACCTCGGGCAGTACGCCGTCGACGATCCGGGCCAGCTCGGCACGCTCGGCCTCGGCCCTGGTCCGCTCCGCCTCCACCCCGGCGCGCTCGGCGTCGAGTTCGGCCCGCAGCCGGGCCAGCTCGGCGTGCACGGCGGTGACGTCCGCCTCCGCCCTGGCCTGCTCGGCACGGGCGGCGTCCCGCTCGGCGAGCGCGGCGGCGGCGTGGTCGGCGGCGGCCGTCTCGGCCTGCCGGGCCCTGCCAGCGGCGACCAGCGCGGCCCGGGTCTCCTCGTGCTGCGCGGCCAGTTCCTCGGTCAGCCCGCGGTTGCGCTCAACGCCGGTCGCCGCGAGCCCGACGGCGATCAGCCAGAGCACCGTGACGGCGACCACCGCGAGGGCGGTGAGCGGCTGGTGCGCGCCGAACGCCCGGGTGACGCCGACCGGCGCGGCGACCAGCGCCAGCAGCACGGCCACCGCGGTCAGGGCGACGGTGCGCGGCGCGGGCCGTCGGCGCGATCGGCCGTCGGGGCTGGTGGCTTCTCTCATCGGTGCGGTCCTCGGCAACGTCGGCGGGCGGCGGCGCGGGCAGCGGGTCGGCGACGGTCGCGGCCGCCGACAGCTGGTCGGGCGCGATACCGGACCGCCCGGCGACGCAGCGAATCGCCTCCGGGCATCTGATCGGTTCACGCTTTCGGCCGATCATATCGATTCAGACATAGGCCTCAAGCGGACAGTTGACGGCCAGTCTCCCGCCATCACGCCGACCCCCCAACCACCCAGCACCACCGACGGCACCCGCCGGGGCGCCACGGCTCACACCCCCGGGGAAGCCCCGAGCCTCCCCTCGACCGCCCGCCGCACGGCGTCCGGGTCCAGCCCGTGCTCGACGACCAACCTGGCCCCGAGCCCCTCCCCCTCGCGCAGCACCCCGAGCAGCAGGTGCCCCACCGCGATCTCCCTCGACCTCAGCCGCAGGGACTCGCGCAGCGACAGCTCCAGCGCCTTCTTCGCCCGGGCCGTGAACGGGACATGCCCGGACGCGCCGCTCCCCCTGCCACCGCCGGAACGGAACCAGCCCCGGCGCTTCGACTCCTCCTCAGGCGGGGCGTCCAGCGCCCCCTTGCCGAAGACCGACTCGACGGCCTCGCGCACCGCGCCCAGGTCGACCCCGATCGAGGCCAGTGCCTGCGCCGGATCCCCGTCGCCCGAGCGGCTGCGCACCGCCCGCCGCGCCGCCTCCCGGTCCAGCCCGGCGTCGGTCAGCACGGCGACGGCCGGATCCTCGGGCCGACCCAGGATCGCGAGGAGGAAGTGCTCCGTCCCGACGTGCTCGTGCCCCAGCTCCCGCGCCTCCTGCCGGGCCGCGACCACGACCTGTCGCGCCTCTTCCGTGAAACGCTCGAACACCGCTCAGCCTCCGTCCTCGTCCTTGCCGGATCCGCGTCGGGCGTACTTCTTGTGGACCGCCTGCCTGGTCACCCCGAGGCAGACCGCGATGTCCTGCCAGGACCAGCCCTGGGACCTGGCGTTGCCCACCTGAAGGCCCTCCAGACGGTCCGCCAGATCGCGCAGCGCACGCACCGCCCGGAGCCCCACGGCGGGGTCACGGCTGCTCGCGGCAGCCGCGAGTTCTCCGCTCTCGCTCATGCCGTCAACTTTGGTTGACATCCACTCGGATGTCAACCCTGGTTGACGTGCGAACGGCCTCAGCGACCGCCGAACCGTCGCTCCAGCGCCTCCTCGAAGGTCCCCCGACCCACCGCCCGATCCGGCGTCAGGTTGCCGCCCTCCCGCAGCCCGCGGCCGACCGCTCCCGGCAGGTGCAGCGGCAGCAGCACCCGGCGCTTGCCCGCCGCCCGCAGGTAGGTCCCGGCCAGCTCCCGGTACGAACGCACCTGAGGGCCGCCCACCTCCGGCGCGAAGCCGGCGGGCTCCCGCCCCGCCAGGTCCACGACCGCCTCGGCCACCTCGCGGACGTCCACCGGCTGGAACGCCGCCCCACTCACCACCGGGAAGACCGGCAGCCGCACGGAGGCGTCGAAGAACTTCAGCACCAGGTCGTGGAACTGCGTCGCCCGCAGCACCGTCCAGCCCACGCCCGACTCCCGCACCACCCGCTCGCAGGCGAGCTTCGTCCGGTAGTACGCGATCGGCACCCGGTCGATCCCGACGATCGACACGTACACCAGGTGCCGCACCCCGGCCTCCCCGGCCCGCGCCACCAGCGTCCGGACCCCGGCCACGTCCTCCTTCTTCTGGGTGGTCGCACAGTCCACCACCACCTCGGCCCCGGCCAGCGCCTGCGCCATCCCGGCCCCGCTCACCAGGTCCCCGACCACCCACTCGACCCCGTCGCCCCCGGCCCGCACCCGCCGGCTCAACCCCCGAACCGCCACCCCGCGCGCCACCAGCAGCCGCACCACCTCCCGCCCCAACGTCCCCGTCGCCCCGGTCACCAGCACCGTCCCGGCCATCGCCCCGCTCCTCTCGTCACATGCCTTCACCCCCTACGGACCGGACTCCACCCCCGAACGTGACATCGGCACGCCCGGGGACTCGACCTGGGCCGTCCGGACCCGCCTGACCGAGGTCCGGATCCGGTGGCAGTTCGCGCACACGACCTCGCACTTGGCGATCTCCGCCGCGATCTCCACCCACGGCTTCCTCTCGGCGATCATCTGCGACACGCTCGCCGACTTGGCTCCGCGCACGTGGTCCCAGTCGAGCCCCCGCGCCCATCCCCGCCAACCGCAGTCGGCGCAGCCCCGCGCCAGTTTCAGTCGGTCATTCCGGTCCTGCGACTCCACCCTCCGGGCCCAGGACGGGGGCATCCGTTCGCTTGACCGCCCGCGCTGGCGCATCGTCCGCGCCCGATGGCAACGGGCACAACGAACCTCGCACTTGGCGAGCTCGGCCAGCAGCCGCTCCTTGCTGACGCACAGCTGTACGAGGCGGGATATCGTCCCTGCCTTCTGCGCCGGGTCCAGGTGGTCGGGATCCAGCCCCCGCACGTCGGCATAGCCGCAGTCGACGCATCCACTGGACTTCCACTCGGTCACCACGGCCTGAAGCCTCGCCCGCGATCTCCGCAGATCGTGCCCGGCACCGAGCCTCGCCCGCCGGGCACGCTGCCGTTCCAGGGCCGCAGCCCGAACCTCCGGCCGCTCCCACTTCTTCCGCCGAGCCCGGTTCGCAGCCTCGCGGGCCTCCGGTTTCGCGGCCCTCGCCCGGACCACCCGCTTGCACTCGCTCTGCAGACCGCTCGGCCGACTCGCGTTCCTCGGGAACTCCGAGGCGGGGTGGTGTGCCCGGCACGCAGGGCACCAGATCGGGGTCTCGGGGGTGATCTCCGCCGCCGGTGGCCGTCGCGGCGCACGCCTTCCCGCTCCTGTCTCCATGCGCGCAGCAAAGCAACCCCGACTGACAAAAAGGCGGGGCGGGGACGTGAAGTCCCCGCCCCGCCTCAGGTTTTCACCTCATCGGGTGAAAACGGGGTCGGGCGCGGTCAGCTGCAGCCGCTGGTGGAGCCGCAGCCCTCGCAGAGGTAGCAGCTGCCGGCGCGGCGCATCTTGGTGCCGCAGGAGAAGCAGAGCGGGGCGTCGGCGTTGAGGCCGAGCTGGATCTCCATCAGCTCCGTGGAGTTGTGGGCCTGCTTCGGGGCCGCCTTGGGCGCCTCGACGGCCGGGGCCGGAACCACGGCCGGCCTGGCGGCGACTGGGGCGGACTGGGCGAGCGACTCGGTGTCGAGCTCCTCGGCCTCCAGCGGCTCGTACGAGCCCGTCTCCAGGTGGCGCTGGCGCTCCTCGACGGAGTGGATGCCGAGCGCCGAGCGGGTCTCGAACGGCAGGAAGTCGAGCGCCAGACGGCGGAAGATGTAGTCGACGATCGACTGCGCCATCCGCACGTCCGGGTCGTCGGTCAGACCGGCGGGCTCGAAGCGCATGTTGGTGAACTTCGAGACGTAGGTCTCCAGCGGCACGCCGTACTGGAGGCCTACCGAGACGGCGATGGAGAAGGCGTCCATCATGCCTGCAAGGGTCGAGCCCTGCTTGGACATCTTCAGGAAGACCTCGCCCAGACCGTCGTCCGGGTAGGAGTTGGCGGTCATGTAGCCCTCGGCGCCACCGACCGTGAAGGAGGTGGTGATGCCCGGACGGCCCTTGGGCAGGCGCTTGCGGACCGGGCGGTACTCGACCACCTTCTCGACCGCGGCGGCCGGGGCCTCCTCGGTCTTTTCCTCGGAGTCCTTCTTCTTGGCCGAGAGCGGCTGGCCCACCTTCGAGTTTTCGCGGTAGATGGCGAGCGCCTTGACGCCCATCTTCCACGCCTCGAAGTAGATCTCCTCGACGTCCTCGACGGTCGCGGCGGCCGGCATGTTCACGGTCTTGGAGATGGCGCCGGAGATCCACGGCTGGATCGCGGCCATCATCCGCACGTGCCCCATCGGGGAGATGGAGCGCTCGCCCATCGCGCAGTCGAACACCTCGTAGTGCTCGGGCTTCAGGCCCGGCGCGTCCACCACGTTGCCGTGCTCGCCGATGTGGGCGACGACCGCCTCGATCTGCTCGTCCTGGTAGCCGAGGCGCTTGAGGGCGCGCGGGACGGTGCCGTTGACGATCTGCATCGAGCCGCCGCCGACCAGCTTCTTGAACTTGACCAGGGCCAGGTCGGGCTCGACGCCGGTGGTGTCGCAGTCCATCATCAGGCCGATGGTGCCGGTCGGGGCGAGCACCGAGGCCTGGGCGTTGCGGAAGCCGTTCTGCGCGCCGATGCGCAGCACGTCCTGCCAGGTCTTGTTGGCGGCCAGCCGGACCGGGGAGTCCAGGTCGTCCACCGAGACGGCGTCCAGCGAGGCGTCCGCGTGCTGCTTCATGACCTGCCGGTGGGCGGTCGCGTTGCGGGCGTAGCCGTCGTACGGGCCGACCACGCCGGCGAGTTCGGCGCCGCGGCGGTAGGCGGTGCCGGTCATCAGCGAGGTGATGGCGCCGGCCAGGGCGCGGCCGCCCTCGCTGTCGTAGGCGTGGCCGGTGGCCATCAGCAGGGCGCCGAGGTTGGCGTAGCCGATGCCGAGCTGGCGGAAGGCGCGGGTGGTCTCGCCGATCTTCTCGGTGGGGAAGTCGGCGAAGCAGATGGAGATGTCCATCGCGGTGATGACCAGTTCGACGACCTTGGCGAAGGCCTCCGCGTCGAAGGAGTCGTCGTCGCGCAGGAACTTCATCAGGTTGAGCGAGGCGAGGTTGCAGCTGGAGTTGTCCAGGTGCATGTACTCGGAGCAGGGGTTGGACGCGTTGATGCGGCCGGACTCCGGGCAGGTGTGCCAGTGGTTGATCGTGGTGTCGTACTGGATGCCGGGGTCGGCGCAGGCCCAGGCGGCCTCGGCCATCTTGCGGAACAGCTTCTTCGCGTCGACGGTCTCGATGACCTCGCCGGTCATCCGGGCGCGCAGGCCGAATTCGGTGCCGTTCTCGACGGCGGTCATGAATTCGTCGTTGACGCGGACGGAGTTGTTGGCGTTCTGGTACTGGACGGAGGTGATGTCGTCCCCGCCGAGGTCCATGTCGAAGCCCGCGTCGCGCAGGGCGCGGATCTTCTCCTCCTCCTTCACCTTGGTCTCGATGAAGGCCTCGACGTCCGGGTGGTCGACGTCGAGGACGACCATCTTGGCCGCGCGGCGGGTGGCGCCACCGGACTTGATGGTGCCGGCCGAGGCGTCGGCGCCGCGCATGAAGGAGACCGGGCCGGAGGCGTTGCCGCCGGAGGAGAGCAGTTCCTTGGAGGAGCGGATCCGGGAGAGGTTGAGGCCGGCGCCGGAGCCGCCCTTGAAGATCATGCCCTCTTCCTTGTACCAGTCGAGGATCGACTCCATGGAGTCGTCGACGGACAGGATGAAGCAGGCGCTGACCTGCTGGGGCTGCTTGGTGCCGACGTTGAACCAGACCGGCGAGTTGAAGCTGAACACCTGGTGGAGGAGGGCGTGGGTCAGCTCGTGCTCGAAGATCTCGGCGTCGTCCTTGGAGGCGAAGTAGCCGTGCTTCTCGCCGGCGGCGCGGTAGGTGAGCACCACGCGGTCGATGATCTGCTTCAGGCTCCACTCGCGCTGCGGGGTGCCGACGGCGCCGCGGAAGTACTTGGACGTGACGATGTTGACGGCGTTGACCGACCAGAAGTCGGGGAACTCGACGCCGCGCTGCTCGAAGTTGATCGAGCCGTCGCGCCAGTTGGTCATGACGACGTCGCGCCGCTCCCAGCGGACCTCGTCGTACGGGTGCACGCCAGGAGTGGTGTAGATGCGCTCCATCCGGAGACCGCCCTTCGGGGCCTTGGCGCCCTTGGCCGCGGCCTTCTCGGACTTCGACCCGCGTGCGGAACCGCTCGTGGTGTCTGTCACTTTTCCTCCTCCTGGGCAAACGCCCGAAGTGCCCCTAAAAGTCCGGGCACTGCTGGTTCGTTCTTCCGGTGTGCGGGCAGGCGGAGACCCAGCCTGCTTGCGCACGGTTTGTAGTGTTTCGTGCCCCGATTTCGGGCACGCGTGGGCCCCGCGGGGCCGTGGTGGTGCGGAACAGGGCCCGCCAGGGGCCCGGCGCCCGCTAGGGCGCGGCGGCGGAGACGGACACGCAGGTGTCGTCCGTCTCCGGGGTGTGGGGCTGCTCTGCGCGGAGTTCCGCGATGGCGGCCTCGAAGTCTTCCAGTCCGTCGTACGCCTGGTACACGGAGGCGAAGCGCAGGTAGGCGACCACGTCGAGTTCCTTGAGCGGGCCGAGTATGGCCAGCCCCACGTCGTGGGTGGTCAGCTCGGCGTTGCCGCTGGCTCTCACGCACTCCTCGACCCGCTGGCCGAGCTGGGCCAGCGCGTCCTCGGTGACGGGACGGCCCTGGCAGGCCTTGCGGACGCCGGTGATGACCTTCTGCCGGGAGAACGGCTCGGTGACGCCGCTGCGCTTGATGACCATCAGTGCGGCCGTCTCCACCGTGGTGAAGCGGCGACCGCAGTCCGGGCACTGCCGACGGCGGCGAATGCAGCTGCCGTCCTCGGTGGTCCGGCTGTCGACAACACGGCTGTCGGAGTGCCGGCAGAAGGGGCAGTGCACCTCGGGATCCCTCCCTGGCAGAACGTTCGGACCAGTCGAGTCTATGCGATGTGCCCCCGGCCTCGGCAAGCTGATCATGCGGGGCGACCACTAGTACTGGGCACGGAGAGGACTGTAGCCACTACATCTAGGCCTCAGGGGGAGGTGGACGCCCTGGCGTGTCGGTGCCGATTAGACTGCCGAGGTCGAGTTCTTCTCGAACATTTACTCGATGTACAACAAAGCCTTGATCGAGTCAGTCAACTCCCGAATAATTCACTCGAACGTGTGTTTGGCGCAACCTTTCGATAGGAGGCGCGTTGGGCTGGAAAAGGGAGAGGACAGCCGTCGAGAGGGGCCGCCGTGAACACGATCGAAAGCAACACCATCCCGGTGCAGGAACACTCCCAGTTCAAGGTGGGGCAGCGCACCACGAATCAGCAGGGTGTGGACATCAACATGGACCGTAGCGAAGACCACCGTCTCTCCGGCGCGGCCCTTTCCGGGACGCCCCGCGTCCCCGACCAGCCGATCGAACACTCCGCCGCCATGGACGACAACCACCCCTCCCCCGCCCGCGCCATGCCCGGCCGCCCGCCCGGCATCCGCACCGACGAGGCCGGGCTCACCGAGCGCCAGCGCCGGGTGATCGAGGTCATCCGGGATTCCGTGCAGCGCCGCGGTTACCCGCCGTCCATGCGCGAGATCGGCCAGGCCGTCGGCCTGTCCAGCACCTCCTCGGTCGCCCACCAGCTGATGGCCCTGGAGCGCAAGGGCTTCCTCCGCCGGGACCCGCACCGCCCGCGCGCCTACGAGGTCCGTGGCGTCGAGGTGGCCCGCCCGAACACCGCCGAGACGGCCGGCCGCCCGTCCACCTCCTACGTCCCGCTGGTCGGCCGGATCGCCGCCGGCGGGCCGATCCTGGCCGAGCAGACGGTCGAGGACGTCTTCCCGCTGCCCCGCCAGCTGGTCGGCGAGGGCGAGCTGTTCGCGCTCACCGTGCGTGGCGACTCGATGATCGAGGCGGCCATCTGCGACGGCGACTGGGTCACCGTGCGCCGCCAGCCGGTCGCCGAGAACGGCGACATCGTCGCCGCGATGATCGACGGCGAGGCCACCGTCAAGCGGCTCAAGCGCGAGGACGGCCGGATCTGGCTCATGCCGCACAACTCCGCGTACGAGCCGATCAACGGCGACAACGCGACCATCCTGGGCAAGGTCGTCGCGGTCCTGCGCCGCCTCTGACGTACGGCGCACAGCGCCACAGGCCACCGCACCCGGGGCCACCACACCCGGGGCCGCCGCACACGGGAGAGGGGCTCCACCGCGACCACGGGGAGCCCCTCCGGCGTTCGTGTACCGCGGCGGGGCCCTCAGCCCCGCTTCACCACCGGCCGCACCGGCGCCGCCGAGGCGTCGATCGCCGCCAGCGAGCGGCGCACCTGGTTGCGGTCCGTGGTGTACCAGAACTCCGGCATCGAGGACCGGAAGAAGCCCCCGTACCGCTTGGTCTCCACCCGGGGGTCCAGCACCGCGACCACGCCCCGGTCGTCGGCCGCGCGCACCAGCCGGCCCGCGCCCTGCGCCATCAGCAGCGCCGCGTGCGTCGCCGCGACGGCCATGAAGCCGTTCCCGCCGCGCTGTTCGACGTCCTTCTGGCGGGCGCTCATCAGCGGGTCGTCCGGCCGGGGGAACGGGATCCGGTCCATCACCACCAGCTGGCAGGCCGAGCCGGGCACGTCCACGCCCTGCCAGAGCGAGAGCGTGCCGAACAGGCAGGTGGTCGCGTCCGAGGCGAACTCCCGGATCAACTCGCCCAGGGTGTCCTCGCCCTGGAGCAGGACGCGGTTGTCCAGCCGCTCGCGCATCGCCTCGGCGGCCGTCTGGGCGCCGCGCATCGAGGAGAACAGGCCCAGTGTCCGCCCGCCGGCCGCGCCGATCAGTTCGGCCAACTCGTCCAGCATGTCCGGCCGTTCCGGGTCCCGCCCGGGATCGGCCAGGTGCTTGGCGACGTACAGGATGCCCTGCTTGGGGTACTTGAACGGCGAGCCGACGTCGATCCCGCGCCAGTGCGGGACGGCGTCCTCCCCGAAGCCCGGTTCGGGGTTGTCCCCGTCGGTGCGGACGTCCGGCAGCCGCGTCTCGGACGGCAGGCCGACCGAGGCGGCGACGCCGTTGAAGTCCCCGCCGAGCTTGAGCGTGGCCGAGGTGAGGACGACCGAGCGCTCCTTGTACAGGCCCTCTCGCAGCAGCCCGGAGACGCTCAGCGGGGCGACCCGCAGCGAGGCGGTGCCCAGCCCGTAGCGGTCGCTGCGCTCGATCCAGACCACGTCGTACTCGGAGTCCTCCAGCAGCCGCTCGGCCGTCTCGTGCAGCGCCTCGGCCGAGGCCATCGCCTGCTTGCGGACGGCGTCCTCGTCGCTGAGCCCCTTGTCCCTGGTCTCGCCGAGCGAGGTGATCACCTGCCGGGAGGCGTCCCGGATCGCGGTGACCGCGTACGCCAGGTACTCGGGCAGTTCCTCGACCCGCCCGGGCTGGGCGGTCTCCATCAGGCCGTGGTAGTTCTCGGCGGCGGCCTGGAGCGCGTCGACGGCCTTCTCGTTGGCCAGCCGCGCGGCCCGCTTCACCGCCCGGTTGACCGCGCCGACGGTCAGCTCGGCGGTGGCCGCGCCGGTGACCCGGTTGACCAGCTCGTGCGCCTCGTCCACGATCAGCAGCCCGTGCTCGGGCAGCACCGGCGCGCCCTCGATCGCGTCGATCGCGAGCATCGCGTGGTTGGTGACCACGACGTCCGCCAGCTTGGCCCGCTCCCGCGCCTTCTCCGCGAAGCACTCCTGCCCGTACGGGCAGCGGGTGGCGCCCAGGCACTCCTTGGAGGTGACCGACAGCTGGGCCCAGGCCTTGTCGGAGACGCCGGGGCTGAGGTCGTCGCGGTCCCCGGTGTCGGTCTCGTCGGCCCAGTCGCGCAGCCGCAGCACGTCCTGCCCGAGCTTCCCGGTGGGCCCGCCGAGCGCGTCCACCGGGTCGAACAGGCCCTCGCCCTCGTCGCTCGGCGTGCCCTCGTTGGCCCGGTGCAGGCACAGGTAGTTGGAGCGGCCCTTGAGCATCGCGAACAGCGGGCGGCGGCGCAGCACCGGGTGCAGCGCGTCGACGGTGCGCGGCAAGTCCCGCTCCACCAGCTGGCGTTGCAGCGCCAGGGTGGCGGTGGCGACCACCACGCGGTCGCCGTGGGCGAGCGCGGGCACCAGGTAGGCCAGGGACTTCCCGGTGCCGGTGCCGGCCTGGACGAGCAGGTGCTCGCCGTGGTCGACGGCGTCGGCGACGGCCTCGGCCATCCGGACCTGACCGGGGCGCTCCACACCGCCGACGGCCGCCACCGCGGCGTGCAGCAGTTCGGGGATCCGCGAGCGCGGGACGGCTACGGCTTCCTCGGCCTCGTCGCCGAGGTCCGCCGCCCGCTGGGATTCGGAGTCGTGGGATTCGGAGTCGTTCGTCATGACCCTCCCACCCTACGGGGCGGGGGTGACAATCCGGTTCCGTTGCCCGGGCAGTCGCACGTCCACGGCGACCAGCGCGTTGGGCACGGTCCCGTACCGGGCGGCGTGCGGGCGGTGCGGGCGGTCCTGGTAGCCGTCCAGCAGCAGCCGGTTGCGGTTGAGGCAGAGCCGGTCGATCCGGGGGCGGAACAGGTCGAACAGCTCGAAGCGCTCGCTCAGCTCGGGGAAGCGGTCCTGGTAGCGCAGCACCTCGGCGCGCAGCAGCGCCCAGAACTCGGTCTCGGGCAGTCCGGTCTGCGCCTCCAGGAGCGGGGCGAGGTAGCGGAAGACACCGATGAACAGCCCGGAGTGGATGAACTGGCAGAGCCCCTGCGGGCTCTCCCGCAGCAGGACCTCGGCCACCTCGGCGGGCAGGCCGTGGAGTTCGGGCAGGCCCTGGGCGCTGAGGTTGACGTCGTCCACGAAGTCCTTGACCGCGAGCCGGGCGGGCGCCTCGGAGGAGTCGAAGACCACGATGGCGTTCTCGCCGTGCGGGGAGAAGACCAGCCCGTAGCGGTAGAGGAAGTGCAGCAGCGGCGGCATCATCGAGGCGAACAGCCGGGCGGTCCACTCGGCGGGGGCGAGGCCGGAGCGGTCGATCAGCTCGGCGGCGAGCGCCCGCCCGTCGGAACCGGTCTGCAGCAGCGCGGCCAGGGTGCGGGCCCGCTCCCCCTCGGCCAGGAAGGGCCCGAGCGGCTGGCGCCAGATCGCTCCGAGCAGTTCCTTGTACTGGTACGGCGCCTCGGGCAACTCGCGGTAGAGCGGGTGGTCGACGGTGACGGAGGCGATCTCGCCGAGCAGGATCACCCGGCACTCGTCGCGCAGGTACGGGTCGGCGTCGCGCACTCCGAGCAGCCAGGCGGTGACGGTGGGCGCGGCCAGCGTGCGCTCGACCGGCAGGCCGCGCCAGACCAGGGTGTTGAGGATGGACAGCGGCAGCTTGACCGTGCAGCGCTCGGGGTGGGCGGTGTTGAAGAAGGAGCGGATGGACTGCTGGGGCAGTCGTGGGTCCCCGTCCGAGGGCAGCGGGACGATCTCGCCGGAGGCGATCCAGGGCGCGAACAGCGGCAGGATCGTCTCGTCCCACTGCCAGGGGTGGACGGGCAGCAGCAGGTAGTCCTCGGCGTCCGGGCCGAGCGCGGCGCGCAGCGCGTCCACATCGTCCAGCTCGCGGGCGTACAGCTGCTCGGGCCGCTCGAGTCCGGGCACGCCGCGGTACTCGGCGAGCCGGCGGTGGACGGCGATCCAGGGCAGCGGGCGGGGGCTGCGGGCCTCGGGGGCCCAGCGGGCGGCGTCGGCGGAGGAGAAGCCGATTCTGCCCTTGTTGGGGACGATCCAGGGGTGGCCGGTCTGCCGGCCCTCCAGGGCGGTGTGGTCGAGGTCGGCGAGTTCGGCGGCGGTCAGCGCGGTGGCGAGCTGGCGGGCGTCGGCGGTCAGGGTGGCGGAGAGCTCGCGGATCAGGTGGCCGGTGGTCTCGCCGCGCATGCCGAGGGTCTGCCGGGCGTACGGGAGGAAGCGCAGCGGGTCCAGTCCGTCGGGGCGGGAGCAGCGGACGGACTCGGGGTCGACCTGCCAGCTGTCGTAGGCGCCGCGCCGGGCGGTGAAGCGGTACTCGGCCTCGGGCAGCTCCAGCCGGTACTCGCCGGGCGCGTCCCCGGGGACGGGCCGGAGCAGCTCCTCGTAGGCGAACTCGCCCAGCATCTTGGCCAGCAGGGCGCGGCCGGCCCGCTGCCAGTGCCCGGCGGTGAGGTGCGGGGGCAGGTGGAGCGGCGGTTCAGCGGCCGACGGTTGCGGCACGGGTCAACTCCTGGGGGCGGGGGACGACGGTGGTCTGGTCGAAGGTCGCGGACGCGGCGGCCGTGACGGGCGGCGCGAAGCCGGTCCAGGCGGTGCGGCCGGGCAGCCGGTGGACGGTTCGCCCGGTGACGGCGTTGAGGATCACGGCGGCCCGGTGGGCGCCGAGTCCGAGGTCGGGGGTGCCGACGCCGTGGGTGTGCAGTTCGGCGTTCTGGACGTACAGCCCGCCGGTGAGTTCGGGCCGGGTGGCGACCCGGTGGTCCAGGTCGACCCGGTAGCGCCCGGCCTCGTCCCAGTCGATCAGTTCGGCGAGCGGTTCGAGGGCGGCCGGGCGGGCCGCCCGGTAGCCGGTGGCGAGCACCACGGCGTCGGTGCGCAGCAGGTGTTCGGCGCCGGAGTCGGTGTGCCGGCAGTGCAGTTCGAGGCCGCCGCAGGGGCCGGGGCGGGCGGCGGTGACGGCGGTGCCGGGGGTGATCTCGACCGGGGCGGTGTCGATCGGGCGGCCGATGGTGCGCTCGTAGAGGTGGTCGTGGATCTCGGCGAGGGTCTCGGCGCTGGCGGCCTTGTGCAGCTGCCACTGGGCGGCGACCAGCGCGTCCCGGACGGGTGCGGGCAGGCCGTGGAAGTAGCGGGTGTAGTCGGGGGTGAAGTGCTCCAGGCCGAGCTTGGAGTACTCCATGGGGGCGAGTGCCCTGGTGCGGGTGAGCCAGCGCAGCCGGACGCCGTCGCCCTCGTGCTGCCGGAGCAGGTCGAGGAAGACCTCGGCGCCGGACTGTCCGCTGCCGACCACGGTGATGTCCCGGGTGCCGGCCAGGTCGGCGCGGCGGTCCAGGTACTCGGCGGAGTGGAAGGCCCGGGGGTGGCCGGCCAGCGCGGCGAAGGCCTCGGGCAGGACCGGCCGGGTGCCGACGCCGAGGGCGAGGTTGCGGGCCCTGGCCTCGGAGCGCCGGCCGGTGGCGGTGTCGGTCAGCTCGACGCGGTACCAGGGGGCGTCCCAGCGCAGGGCGGTGACCTCGGTGCCGAAGCGGCAGTTGGCGAGCCGCTCGGCGGCCCAGCGGCAGTAGTGGTCGTACTCGCGGCGCGGCAGCTGGAAGCGCTCGGCGAAGTAGAACGGGAACAGCCGGTCCTGGTCGCGCAGGTAGTTGAGGAAGGACCACGGGCTGGTCGGGTCGACCAGGGAGACCAGGTCGGCGAGGAACGGCACCTGCATCCGGGCTCCGTCCACCAGCATCCCGTGGTGCCAGCGGAACTCCGGGCGCTGGTCGCAGAAGAGCGTGCGCAGGCCGGGGACGGGCTCGGCGAGTGCGGCGAGCGAGAGGTTGAACGGACCGATGCCGACGCCGAGCAGGTCGTAGGGAGGGGGTGTCGTGGTGTCCACAGGGTTGTCCTAGGCGGGGAGTTGGGCCTGCGCGACGGGCCCGTCGGCCCGGTCGCGGACCATCAGGGCGGCGCGCTTGTCGGGCAGGTCGAGTTCGGCGACGGCCCGGAATCCGGCTCGTTCGAAGGCCCGGACGGACCGCCGGTTGCGGACGTCCGGCTCGGCCACCACCCGTTCGCAGCGCGGGTTCCGGAGCAGAATCAATTCTGCGAGGGCGGCCAGGAGGACGGCGCCGAGCCCGCGGCCACGGCTGGCGGCGGGACCGAGCAGCAGGTGCACGCCGGTGTCGTGCGGCCGGGCCGGGTAGTGCGCGGCGAGCGGGTCGAGGTCGGCGCGGTAGACCTCCCAGTAGCTCAGCGGCTCGCCGTCGAGCAGGCCGAGGCACGGGGTGCTGCGGCCGTCGCCGTCCAGCTGGGCCCGGACGTGCCGTTCGGTGACCTCCGGCGGCCCGGCGAGTTCCCAGAAGGCGTCGACCTCGGGGTCGTTCATCCACCCGGCGAGCAGCGCCAGGTCGGCGGGCAGCCGGACCGGGCCGAGCCGGAACTCGCCGGCCGGGGTGGGGACGGAGCCCCACCCGGGCGGGTCGCAGAGCATCAGGCGCCCGCCACCGGGTTGGGGATGTCCACGTACACGGACTGGCTGGCGACCGGGCCGACCAGCTCGTCCATGCCGTTGATCCGGGTGAGCAGGTTGGCCTTGCAGGGCAGGGTGGGCGCGTCCAGCAGCAGCGCGGGCAGCGCCGAGCCGGTGGCGGCGGCCCGCGGGCCGGCCAGGAACCGGCGCAGCGCGGCCAGCAGCACCGTCTCGTCGGCGAGCCGCTGGGAGCCGAAGGCGCCGATCAGGCCGAGCACGTGGTTGATGCCGAGGTAGTAGGCGAAGTGGTGGTCGATCACCTCGTCCGGCAGGAAGGTGTCGCTGTCCGTGCCGAGCCCGGGCAGCCGGGCGGCGAGCCTGGCGGTGGCGCTCTCCCGGTAGTAGTAGCCCTGGTTGTCGCGGTAGCGGCCGCCGCGCGGCCAGCCCGCGGCGTCCAGCAGCACGAGGCTGTTCTGCTGGTGCGCCTCCAGGGCGATGCCGCCCCGGCCGTCCAGCCAGAGGATGGGCAGCACGACCGCGTCCAGGTAGCGCAGGAACCATTCGGCGGCGACGGTCGGCAGCGGGCGGGCGAAGCGGGCGGCGAGCGCCCGCAGGGTGTCGCCGAGCCGGGAGGGCACGGTGTCGCCGGTGCCCAGCGGCTGTTCGGCGACCAGTCCGGCGACGCACAGCGCGCGCTCGGTGGGCGCGAAGGGCTGGGCGCGCAGCACGGTGTCCAGGCCGCCCGGGTCGCCGAGGTCGGGGTGGTCGACGCCGATCCAGGCCGGGTCGCGGACGATGTCGAAGCCGGGGTGGGCGGCCCGCCACTCGGCGGCCAGTCCGCTCTCCAGCAGCCGGTGCATCTCCAGGCCGCGGTGGAGTTCCTTGCGCAGGTTCTCCCGGCGGGAGTTGGTGATCCGCAGGCCGAGCGAGAGCTTGAGCATCCACGGGGTGCCGGGCCGGTAGACGGTGCGCACCGAGGAGGTGGGGTACCAGGGCTCGCCGGCCGGGCCGAGGTCGTGCAGCAGCCCGTCGGCGAGCAGTGCGGCGACGGCCGGGCGGTGGGCGAGTTCGCGGGCCTGCCAGGGGTGCAGCGGGACGGCGGCGGTGCCGGGCGGCAGCGTCGTGCCGCCGTCGAGGAGGCCGGCGGTGAGTTGTTCGGCGCTCTCGGCGACGGCGGAGCCGGCCGCGAGCAGCTCGCGGTCCACGGCGTACCAGTGCAGTTGGAAGGAGCCGTGCAGTTCGGGCGAGTAGGCGGCGCTCTGGGCGGGGCCGAGGCCGTCGCGGCTCTTCGGCGTGGGGTGCAGCGGGTGGCCGAGCAGCAGGGACTGCTCGGCGACGAGGAAGTGGGAGCGCTCGGGGCCGCCGGGGGTGGCGGCGGTGCGGCGGTGGGCGAGGATCTCTGCGGTGCGCACGACCGAGTCGGCGACCCTGGCGGCCAGGTCGGCGACCTGCCCGGGGTCGGGCCGTTCGGCGGCCGCGGCGGCGAGCAGCGCGGCGGTGGTGACGGCGTCCACCGGGGCTTCGGAGACGTCGCCCGCCGCGGTGGCCTCCCCGACCGCGAGGGTGGCGGGCCCGAAGCGGTGCCAGCCGCCGGGCGACCAGTAGCGGACGGGGGCGGTGAGCCGGGCGGCCCCGCCGAGGACGGCGATCCGCAGCCGGCCGTCCGGTCCGGGCCGGGCTCCGGTCTCGCGCGTCCAGCAGCGCAGCAGGGCCTCCAGTCCCGCCTGTTCGGCGGCGACGGCCGGGTCGGGGTGCAGCAGCAGGTCGTGCTCGAGGTCCGCCCGTTCCACGGCGGGCGGCGGTACGGGCGGTGCTCCGGTGAGGGCGGCGGTGCTCAAGGCTGCTCCTTGGGGCGCGTGGGGGTGCGGACGCGCACTGTGGTGGAGGGGATCGGCGGGCACCCGCACCGTCGCGTCAGGTAAGGGTTACCTATCCATGACGGGTGATCACAAGGACGGCTCACTCGTCCGGGTGAGAATCGGCGATTGTCCACCTCCGGGGCCGATCGTCCTGCTGGGCCGGTGCGCCGGCCGGGCCCGGGTCACGGATCGGTGACCTCCGGCCCGCGCCGCAACCCGGGGGGCGGGCACCGTCGTCCTCGTCTGCGATGGAAGACTCCAGGACGGCGGAGCGCCGCACCGCGAACCGGCCGGGCCCGTACCGCTCCGGTCCGAAGCCGCCGGCCCGGCACCGTCAGGGGGCCCGGCACCGCCCGGCACCCGGCACCGATCGAACGAGCACAGGGGGAAGCGCACAGATGCCCACGATCCACCGGTCAGCCCTGGCCGCCGCCCTGGCCGCGGGCACCCTGCTCGCCGTGACCGCCTGCGGGCCGGACGGCCCGGCGGGCGGCGGAGGGACCGCCGCCGCGGCGCCGCCCTCCTCCTCCACGGCCCCGACCGCGGGCTCGGGCGGGGTGATCGGCGGGCTCACCCTCCCGTCCGGGATCCCGACCAGCCTGCTGGAGGGGCTGCCCAGGAGCTGGGACGACCTGAAGAAGTGGAAGTACGAGGACTGGGACAAGTGGGCGTCCAAGCACGTCTTCAACAACCCGGTGGTGAAGGACTTCTGGGACCCGGACAAGATGGGCGACTCCAAGCCCGCCGACCCGGCGCCGCCCGCCGCCAAGCCCGCCCCGGCCACGCCCGCGCCGGCCACCGACGACGGCGTGACCGACCCCGAGCCCGCGCTCGTCAAGGCCGTGGCGATGCCCCGCCCGTACACGAAGCAGCCCTCCGGCAAGGTGTTCTTCTCCGCCCAGGGCGGCCGCGGCAACTGCTCGGCGACGGTGATCGCCGACCCGCAGCACCCGGGCAAGAGCAACCTGGTCTGGACGGCCGGCCACTGCGTGCACGAGGGCAAGGGCGGGAACTTCTACAAGGACCTGGTCTTCGTGCCCGCCTACAACAACTCGGGCGCCTCCAGCGGCGGCAAGCGCGCCCCGCTGTCCGAGCTGGCCCCGCTCGGCACCTGGTGGGCCGACCAGGTCACCACCTCGCCGCAGTGGATGGTCGAGGGCGGCGGCAGCGGCGACGCCGCCAACCAGTACGACTTCGCGGTCATGCGCGTGCACAACCAGAACGACACCGGCAAGTCCCTGGAGGAGACGGTCGGTTCGGCCGTCCCGGTCTGGTTCGACGCCCCGCGCGACCAGCTCAAGGTCGCGGCCGTCGGCTACCCGCTGATGAAGCCGTTCGACGGCCAGGAGCTGTACAGGTGCGAAGGCGGCAAGCCCACCCGGCTCTCCTTCGACGCCAAGCGCCCGACCATGCTGACCATCGGCTGCAACATGACCCAGGGCGCCAGCGGCGGCGGCTGGTTCGCCACCATGCCGGACGGCAGGACCGCCCTGGTCAGCAACACCTCGATCGGCACCCAGGAGCACACCTCGCTGAGCGGTCCGTACCTGGAGGCGGTCGCCCGGCAGGCGCTGGACTGGATCTCCAAGAAGTGACCGGCCACCCGGGACGCGGCAGCGGCCGCCACCGGGGGCGGTGACGGAACCACCAGCACAGCACGGGGGACGAGCCAGCATGCCGAGAACCACCAGCCGCGGGCGCCGGGCCGCGACGGCCGGCGCCGCGCTGCTCGCCGCGCTCGCGCTGGGCGCGGCCGGGTGCGGCCCGGACGGCCCGGCCCGGCCCCCCACCGCGCCGCTCGCCCTGCCGAGGTCCGCGCCCACCAGCACCGGCGACCTGACCGGCTGGAAGGTGGAGGACTGGGCCCGCTACGTCGCCGACAGCGCCTTCGCCGACGACCCGGCGCCCCGCCCCTGGACGGCGGCCCGGATGGACGCCGCCAGGCCCCGGCCCACCCCGGAGTACTCCCTGACCGCCCCCGCCGCGCCCGGCGTCGAGCGGGACGCCCCGCCCGCCGCCGTCCCGGCCGCGCCGCAGCCGCACCCGTACGGCCCGGCCGGCTCGGTGGTCGGCCGGCTCTTCATGACCACGCCGCAGGGTGACGCGGCCTGTTCCGCCACCGTGGTCTCCGACCCGGTCAACCCCGGCCGCAGCAACCTCGTGTACACCGCCGCGCACTGCCTGCACGACGGCAAGGGCGGCGACTGGCTGCGGAACCTGGTCTTCGTGCCGGGCTACAACCGGGACGGCCGGCTGGTCCACGGCAAGCCGAACCCCGACCAGCGGGCCGCCCCGTACGGCCGGTGGACGGCGGTGCGCGCGCTGGTCTCGCCGACCTGGCTCCAGGAGGGCGGCGTCGGCGCCCGCGACCAGTACGACTACGGCGTCCTGCGGGTGAGCGGCGAGGACGGCTCCGGCAGGTCCCTGGAGGAGGCGGTCGGCGGGGCGGTGCCGATCTGGTTCAACGCCCCGCGCGAGCAGATCACCGCGGTCGCCGCCTACGGCTATCCGGCCGAGCGGCCGTTCGACGGGCTGGAGCTCGCGCACTGCGACTCCCCGGTCGCGCCCGGGCGGCTGTCCTTCGACCGGAGCCGGCCGCCGATGTACGTGATCGGCTGCACCATGACGGCCGGCGCCGCCGGCGGCGGCTGGTTCGTCACCAGGGACGGCAAGCCCAACCTGATCAGCGTCGGCGCGGTCGGCGACCGCAACCCGGCCGACTACCAGGCCGGCCCCTCCCTGCAGGACCAGGCGAAGCAGGCCTTCGACTACTTCGCCAAGAACGTCAGGTGACCCGGCCGGCCAGGGCGCGCGAAGGGCCCCGGGACGAACACCGTCCCGGGGCCCTCGGTACGCTCCGGCGTCAGCCCTGCAGGGCCACCGCGAAGTACTCCAGCTCGGCGGCCAGCTCGGCCTGCACCTTGGCGTGCAGCAGGGTGCCCTCGCCGGTGTGCTCGGTGGAGAGCAGCTCCCCCTCCGCGTGCACCCGGGAGACCAGCGCGCCCTGGGTGTAGGGCACCAGGGCCCGCACCTCGACCGCCGGACGCGGCAGCTCGTCGTCGATCAGCTGCAGCAGCTCCTCGATGCCCGCGCCGCTGCGGGCCGACACCACGATGGCGTGCGGCTCGCGGCGCAGCAGCCGCTGGAGCACGTGCGGATCGGCGGCGTCCGCCTTGTTGATCACCACGATCTCCGGCACGTTCTGCGCGTCGACCGAGACGATGACCTCGCGGACGGCGGCCAGCTGCGTCTCCGGCTCGGGGTGCGAGCCGTCCACCACGTGCAGGATGAGGTCCGCGTCGGCGACCTCCTCCATGGTCGAGCGGAAGGCCTCGACCAGGTGGTGCGGCAGGTGCCGGACGAAGCCGACGGTGTCGGCCAGGGTGTAGAGCCGCCCGCTCGGGGTCTCGGCCCGGCGCACGGTCGGGTCCAGGGTGGCGAACAGCGCGTTCTCCACCAGCACGCCCGCGCCGGTGAGCCGGTTGAGCAGGGAGGACTTGCCGGCGTTGGTGTACCCGGCGATGGCCACGGACGGCACCTGGTGGCGCTTGCGCTCCTGGCGCTTGGTGTCGCGGCCCTTCTTCATGTCGGCGATCTCCTTGCGGAGCTTCGCCATCTTCTCGCGGATCCGGCGCCGGTCGGTCTCGATCTTGGTCTCACCGGGACCACGGGTGGCCATGCCGCCGCCCGAGGTGCCGGAGCCACCGCCACCCATCTGCCGGGACAGCGACTGACCCCAGCCTCGCAGCCGCGGCAGCATGTACTGCATCTGCGCGAGCGAGACCTGCGCCTTGCCCTCCCGGGACTTGGCGTGCTGGGCGAAGATGTCCAGGATCAGGGCCGTCCGGTCGACGACCTTGACCTTGACCACGTCCTCCAGGTGGATCAGCTGCCCGGGGGTGAGCTCACCGTCGCAGACCACGGTGTCGGCGCCGCTGGCGGCGACGATGTCCCGCAGCTCCTTCGCCTTGCCGGAGCCGATGTAGGTGGCCGCGTCGGGCTTGTCACGGCGCTGGATGACGCCGTCCAGCACCTGGGAGCCGGCCGTCTCGGCGAGCGCGGCGAGCTCGGCCATCGAGTTCTCCGCCTCCTCCAGCGTGCCGTCCGTCCAGACGCCGACGAGCACCACGCGCTCCAGGCGGAGCTGGCGGTACTCGACCTCGGTGACGTCTTCGAGTTCGGTGGAGAGGCCGACGACCCGGCGCAGGGCCGCTCGCTCGCTGCGGTCGTACTGGTCGCCGTCGTAGTGGTGGCCGAGGTCCTCGTCGATGGCCGCGAGGTCCTCGTCCATGAGGGCTTCCGCCCGCAGACCGTCGAGGCGGCGCGGAGCGTCGGCGTGGTCGCGGGTGTCGAACGTGGAGGTCATTCTGTCCTTTGGCTCGCTGGTACGGGTGGCCTTCGGGGACCGCGGTGACGGTCCCGTACGGAGTCTGCCCAGCTGCCGCCCCGGCTACCGTCCGGGCGGGGTGAGCTACCCCTCAGGTCCGCGGACGCGAACCCGGGCTCCTGTGCCCGGAGAACGCCGTGGACCGGCCGTGAATTCCCCATGATGGTCGCACGCCCGACGCGGGCCGGTCATCCCCATTTCCCCCGCGCCACCGGGCCGGGGGCGCGCCCCGGGGGCCGCTCCCCCGCCTCCCGGGCGCCCTCCGGGGCGTGCGGGCGGCTCACGTCGTACACCCCGGACACCTTGAGCATCGCCCGCATCAGCCCCGGCAGCGCGGCCGGCTCGGGCAGTTCGACGGTGTAGGTGTGCCGGACCCTGGACTCCTGCGGCGGCTCGACCTCGGCCGAGACGATGCCGACGCCCGCGCCGGAGATCGCCGCGGTGAGGTCGGCGAGCAGCCGGGGCCGGTTCAGCGCCTCGGCCCGCAGGGTCGCCCGGTGTCCGGCCGCCGGCGCGCCCTCCGGGCACCAGCGGACCTCCAGCTCGGCCCGCCCGTCCGCGCGCATCCGCTCCCCCGCCGGACAGCCGGTGCGGTGCACCGCGACCGCCGCTCCGCCGCGGATCGGGTAGCCGGCCACCTCGTCCGGCGGCACCGGGGTGCAGCAGCGGGCCAGCCGGACCGAAGCCCCGGGCCGGCCGGCCACCGCGACCGGGGCGCCCGGCCGCCGGGTGGCGGGGCGCCCGGGCGGGGCGGGCTGGCCGCCGGCCGGGCCGGTGCGGACCACCGGCTGCCGGGCCGGGTGGCCGGCCAGCCAGCGCTCGATGGCCAGCCGGGCGGCCGGGGTGCGGGCGTGCGCCAGCCACTCGGGGGCGGGGCCGGAGGGCTGCCCGCCGCCGGCCGGGAGGGTCTCGGTGAGCACCGCGATCTGGTCGCCGTCCTCCAGCACGGTGGAGAGCGCGGTGAGCCGCCCGTTGACCCGCGCGCCGATGCACCGGTGGCCGGTCTCCTCGCCGAGCAGGTAGGCCGCGTCCACGCAGGTGGCGCCCGCCCTCAGCTGAAGCGTTTCGCCGCCCTCCGTCACCACGGTGATCTCGCGGTCGCCGGCCAGGTCGGCGGTGAGCGTGGACCAGAAGGCGTCCGGATCGGGCGTCTCCTGCTGCCACTCCAGCAGCCGGCTGAGCCAGCCCGGGCGGGCCGGGTCGGTGCGGTCCAGCTCGTCGGTGTCCTGCACGGCGCCGGCCGGGGACGGGTCCCCGAGCGCGACCACCCCGGTCTCGGCCACCTCGTGCATCCGCCGGGTGCGGACCAGCACCTCGACCACCGCGCCGCCGCTGAGCGCCACGGCGGTGTGCAGCGACTGGTAGAGGTTGAACTTGGGCGCGGCCACGAAGTCCTTGAACTCCCCGGGCAGCGGCGTCCAGCAGGTGTGCAGCTCGCCGAGCACCGCGTAGCAGTCGGCGTTCTCCTCGACCACCACCAGCAGCCGCCCGAAGTCGGCCGGACGCGGCCCCTGCGGCCGGCCGTCCGGGCCGGGCACGGCGGCCCGCCGGAGCAGCACCCGGTGCAGCGAGACGCAGTGCCGGGGCCGTACGGTCACCTCGGCGGACACCCCGGCCTCGGCCAGCTGGCGGGCCAGCCGGCGGGCGAAGGGCTCCAGCAGGGTGTCCGGCTCGGACTCGTGACCGGCCATCAGGGCGCGGGTGCGGGCGTGCTCCTCGGGGTGCAGGGTGGCGAAGACGATGTCCTCCAGCTCCGCCTTGAGCACCTGGATGCCGAGCCGCTCGGCCAGCGGGATCAGCACGTCCCGGGTGACCTTGGCGATCCGCACCTGGCTGGCCGGCTTCATGTGCCGGATGGTGCGCATGTTGTGCAGCCGGTCGGCCAGCTTGATCACCATCACCCGGACGTCGTCCCCGGTGGCGACCAGCATCTTGCGGAAGGTCTCGGCCTCGGCGGCGGCGCCGAAGTCGACCTTCTCCAGTTTCGTCACCCCGTCGACCAGGTAGGCGACTTCGGGCCCGAACCCTGCGCCCACCTGGTCCAGCGTCAACTCGGTGTCCTCGACCGTGTCGTGGAGCAGCGAGGCGACCAAGGTCGTCGTCCCGGCGCCGAGTTGGGCCAGGATCATGGTGACGGCCAGCGGGTGGGTGATGTACGGCTCGCCGCTCTTGCGCTTCTGGCCGCGGTGGCTGGCCTCGGCGAGCCGGTACGCGCGGGCGAGCAGGCCGAGGTCGGCCTGCGGATGGTGCCGGCGGTGCACCCGGACGAGCGGTTCCAGGGCGTCCGGCACGGGCGGCCGGCCGGTGGCGAGCAGTGCCGCCCGCCCGGCCCGGCCGAGGGCGGCCAGGCCCAGCTCTCCGAGGGGCCTCCTGGCCCCGGCCGGCCGTACGGTCGTCGGCTGCCCCGTCAGGGGCTGCCCGGCTGCTTCGATGGTCATCGGCACCTCCGGCAACGGTCGCCGGGCGCCGCCCCGTGCAGGGGGGTGATCTTGACACCCCTCCCCATGGGGTGATCGACCCGGTGGTCCATGCTACCGAGCAGAGCACGTTCCGCGACGCCCTGATTCCCGTCCGCGACCGGTATCACCCGATCGGGGGGATTCGTCACCGCACGAATTGGGCAAACCGGGCCTCGGGCCCGGCAGACCTCAGCGCACCGACTCCCACCAGCGCCCGTCCAGGCGCCCCTCGGCCACGATCACCGCCGGCCCGGCCATCTCGACCCGGCCGTCCGGGTGCTCGGTGATGACCAGTCGGCCGCCCAGCACGTCCACGGTGTACGAGACCGCCTCGCCGGTGACGGCCGGGTCGGCACCGTCCCGGCGGATGGCGGCCACCGCCACCGCGCAGGCACCGGTGCCGCAGGAGCGGGTCTCGCCCGAGCCGCGCTCGTGCACCCGCATCGCGACGTGCCGCGGCCCGCGGTCCACCACGAACTCGACGTTGACGCCCTCCGGGTAGGCGCCGGCGGGGCTGGTGAGCGGCGCGTCGAACAGGTCACCGGCATGGTCCAGGCTCTCCACGAAGGCCACCGCGTGGGGGTTGCCCATGTTGACGTTCAGGGCCGGCCAGCGCCGCTCGCCGACCGCGACCTCGATGCCGTCGGGGCCGGGCAGCCGGGCCCGGCCCATGTCGATGGTGACGTCGCCGGGCGTGCCGTCCTCGGCGGCCTCGGCGACCTTCGCGGTGAGCACCCCGGAGCGGGTGGCGACGGCCAGCTCGCCCGGCTCGGCCAGGCCGGCCTCGACCAGGAAGCGGGCGAAGACCCGCAGGCCGTTGCCGCACATCTCGGCGATGCTGCCGTCCGAGTTGCGGTAGTCCATGAACCACTCGGCCCGGTCGGCCATCCCCGCGGCGGCCGGGTCGGCGGCGGCGCGCACCACGCGCAGCAGCCCGTCCCCGCCGACGCCGGCCCGCCGGTCGCACAGCGCGGCGACGGTCTCGGGACCGATCTCCAGCGCGCCGTCCGGGTCCGGGACGATGACGAAGTCGTTCTGGGTGCCGTGCCCCTTGAAGAAGGGGATGCCGACCTGCTGGGGAGAGGATGCGCTCACCCCTCCGATGGTACTGAGCGGCGAACCACCCGCTCGCCCCCGGGCGCTCCCGGACCGGCGCCACCCCGGACGTTCCCGGACCGGCGCCGCCCCGGACGTTCCCGGACCGGCGCCGCCCCGGACGTTCCCGGACCGGCGCCGCCGGTGGGCGCTCAGCGCAGGTACGCGACCCGCCAGACCGCGAGCGCGCAGGCGGCCACCGCGATCAGGGTGTAGACCACGATGGCCTTCCAGCCGGCCCGTTGCCCGGAGCCCCGGCGCGGCAGCCCCGGCCACTTGTAGCCGGCGTGCCGGGCGGCCATCGCGCCCCAGCCCATCGAGGCGGCGGTGAGCAGCAGCCCGAGCATCCCGACCATGGTGGCGCGGGCCCCGGCCGAGCCGAAGGCGAGCGGGAAGGCGAACATCAGCGAGCCGAGGGTGCCCAGCAGGGCGATCGGCAGGGTCTGCCACCAGCGCAGCCGGCGCAGCGGGCGGATCTCCCGCTCGTGCACCGCGCCGCCGGGCGGGGTGCGGGTGTCCAGGGCGGGCACCGCGGCCGCGTAGGAGGTCGGCGCCTCCAGGCCGGTCAGCACGGGGAGGTCGCCCATCGTCGACTCGTCGAACTCCTCGGCCGGCGCGGTGACGCTTCCGCTCTGGCCGGAATCGGGGCCGGTACCCGTCGACACACGGCCTCCCCTGACAGTTCGACACGAGCGGACTCGCGGCCGGGCACGGTCGGCCCGTTCGGCCGACCCCTACGGCATCGATGATGGCATGTCCAGAGGGGCGTTCCGGGCCTGACCGGGGTCGACGGGTGATCCGTGGCCATCACGTGATCGGGCCGTGACCGCCGGTTCGTCCTGCACGGTCCCCTGCGCGCGCAGGTGCACCGCCGGATTGGCCAAAAACCCTTCCTACGCGGCCGGAACTCCCTGACGGCCGATCAGTTCGAGGGACTGTTCCAGCAGCTCGACGGGGTCGGTGCCGGCCGGTCGGGAGAGCCAGTTGATCCGGTCGTCGCGGCGGAACCAGGACTCCTGACGGCGGGCGAAGCGCTTGGTGGCCCGGACGGTCTCGGCCCGGGCCTCGTCCTCGGTGCACTCGCCGGCGAAGTGGTCGAGCACCTGCTGGTAGCCGAGCGCCCGGGAGGCGGTCCGCCCCTCCCGCAGCCCGGCCTTCTCCAGCTCCCGCACCTCGTCCAGCAGCCCGGCCTCCCACATCCGGTCGACCCGCAGGGCGATCCGCTCGTCCAGCTCGGGGCGCAACACGGCGACGCCGATCTGCACCGCCTGGTAGACGGCGGTGTTGCTCGGCAGGTTGGCGGTGAACGGCTGCCCGGTGATCTCGATGACCTCCAGGGCCCGGACGATCCGCCGGCCGTTGCCGGTGAGGATCGCCTCGGCGGCCGCCGGGTCCAGCTCGGCGAGCCGCCGGTGCAGCTCGTACGGGCCGGACTGCTCCAGCTCGGCCTCCAGCCGGGCCCGCACCGCCGGGTCGGTGCCCGGGAACTCCATCTCGTCGATCGCCGCCCGGACGTACAGCCCGGAGCCGCCGACCAGGACGGGCGTGCGGCCGGCGGCGAGCAGCCGGTCGATCTCGGCCCGGGCCAGCCGCTGGTACTCGGCGACGCTGGCGGCCTCGGTGACGTCCCAGATGTCCAGCAGGTGGTGCGGCACTCCCCCGCGCTCGGCCGTGGTGAGCTTGGCGGTGCCGATGTCCATGCCCCGGTACAGCTGCATCGAGTCGGTGTTGATCACCTCGCCGTCGAGACTGCGGGCGATGGCGACGGCCAGGTCGGACTTGCCGGCGGCGGTCGCGCCGACAACCGAGACGACATGCGGGGTACTGGAGCTGCTCACCGCTCCAGTCTCCCAAAACCGCCGGGTGACCGGAGACCGGGCCGCCACCCGCCCGCGGCTGCGCGACGATATGACTGTTTCCCGGAGACTTTCCGGCCGTTTCCCCGGTTGAGCCGGTTTTGCGAACGCTTTGCCGGGCCCGGACGTTGTCCGGGAAACAGCGGACGAAGGAGATCGCCATGGGCCTGATGGACAACCTCAAGGGCAAGGCCGAGGAACTCAAGGACAAGGCCAGCGAGTTCGCGGGCAAGCACAGCGACCAGATCGAGAAGGCCGTGGACAAGGCCGGCGGCGCGATCGACAAGGCGACCAAGGGCAAGTACAGCGACAAGATCGAGCACGGCGCGGGCAAGGCCAAGGGCGCGGTCGGCGACTTCGCCCACAAGCCGAAGCCGGGCGACGCGGAGCAGCCCCCGCAGTCCTGACCGGCCGTCCTGACCGGCCGTCCTGACCCGGCCGTTCCTGCCTCGCGGCCTGCCCGTCCCGGTCGGCTAGGACCAGGACGCCACGAAGTACCCGACCCCGTACGGCGCGTCCTGGTAGCCCAGCCGCCCGGTGAGGCCGGCGCCCTCCGCGGCACCGGCCAGCACCTGCCAGGGCGCCCGGCCGTCGGCCTTGAGTTCGGCGGCCAGGCCGGCGTCCAGGACGGCCAGGGCGGGCAGGTCGGCCGTGCCCAGGGCGGCGGCCAGGGCGGTGTCGAAGTCCTCGGCCCGCTCGTCCAGGTAGCCGGGCGCCTTCACCGAGCGGCAGGCGCTGCCGTCGCCGAGCACCAGCAGGGCGACCCGGTCGGCGAGGCCGGCCAGGCCCTGGCCGAGGCCGAGCATCCGGTCGGCGGGGGCGTCCGCGGGCACCGCGCAGGCGTGCGTCGGCAGGCTCACCCCGGCGCGCTCCAGGAGCCAGGCGCCGACGGTCAGCGAGGGCGCCAGCTCCGGCCCCTCGACCCGCTCGCCGGGCAGCTTGGCGACCAGCGGCACGCCGTAGCGGTGGAAGGAGCCGGCCCCGCCCTCGGTCCACACCTCGGCCACCGGCCCGGTGCCGACCACCACGACCAGCTGCGGGGCGGCCTCGACCAGCGCGGCCAGCGCCTCGTCGCAGGCCGCGCGCAGGCCGTCCAGCTCGGGCGCGGCCCCGGCGGCGACCTCGGGGACGAGCAGCGGCGGACAGGGGCACACGGCGGCGGCTACCAGCATGTGGATCACTCTAGCCGGGAAGCCGAACGGCCCGGCCGGAGCTGGGGAGCTCCGGCCGGGCCGTCAAGGACCGTGGCGTCAGTCGCCGCAGCAGGCCCCGCCCGCCGGCGCGGCGAGCGGCAGCTCGGCCGGGGCGCCGATCTTCGGCAGGCCCAGCATCACGCCGGCCGGCTTGGCGGCGGCCGCGGCCTGGCGCTTCTCCCAGGCGTCGCCGGCCCGGGTGCGGCGCACCGCGAGTGCCGGGCCCTCGGCGAGCAGGTGGTGCGGGGCGGCGTAGGTGATCTCGACGGTCACCATGTCGCCGGGGCGCACCGGCTCCTCCGGCTTGCCGAAGTGCACCAGCCGGTTGTCGGGCGCGCGACCGGAGAGCCGCCGGGTCTGGTCGTCCTTCTTGCCCTCGCCCTCGGCGACCAGGATCTCCAGGGTGCGTCCGACCTGCTTCTTGTTCTCCTCCCAGGAGATCTCCTCCTGGAGGGCGATCAGCCGGTCGTAGCGGGCCTGCACGACCTCCTTCGGCACCTGGTCCTCCATCTCCGCGGCGGGGGTGCCGGGGCGCTTGGAGTACTGGAAGGTGAAGGCGTTGGTGAAGCGGGCCTCGCGGACGGCGTGCATCGTCTCCTCGAAGTCCTCCTCGGTCTCGCCGGGGAAGCCCACGATGATGTCGGTGGAGATCGCCGCGTCCGGCATCGCCTCGCGGACCTTGCGGATGATCCCGAGGAAACGCTCCTGCCGGTAGGAGCGGCGCATCGCCTTGAGGACGCGGTCCGATCCCGACTGCAGCGGCATGTGCAGCTGGTGCATCACGTTCGGGGTCTCGGCCATCGCGGCGATCACGTCGTCGGTGAAGTCGCGCGGGTGCGGCGAGGTGAAGCGGATCCGCTCCAAGCCGTCGATCTGGCCGGCGGCGCGCAGCAGCTTGGAGAAGGCCTCGCGGTCGCCCAGGTCGGAGCCGTAGGCGTTGACGTTCTGGCCGAGCAGGGTCACCTCGATGACGCCCTCGTCCACCAGCGCCTCGATCTCGGCGAGGACGTCGCCGGGGCGGCGGTCCTCCTCCTTGCCGCGCAGCGCGGGGACGATGCAGAAGGTGCAGGTGTTGTTGCAGCCGACCGAGATGGCGACCCAGGCGGCGTACGCGGACTCGCGGCGGGTCGGCAGCGTGGAGGGGAAGGTCTCCAGCGACTCCAGGATCTCGACCTGGGCCTTGCGCTCGACCGCGGCCCGCTCCAGCAGCGCCGGCAGGTGGCCGATGTTGTGGGTGCCGAAGACCACGTCGACCCAGGGGGCGCGCTTGACGATGGTCTCGCGGTCCTTCTGCGCCAGGCAGCCGCCGACGGCGATCTGCATGCCCTTGTGGCGGGTCTTGACCGGCGCGAGCTGGCCGAGGTTGCCGTACAGCTTGTTGTCGGCGTTCTCGCGCACCGCGCAGGTGTTGAACACCACCAGGTCCGGGTCGCCCTCGGGCCCGGCCTTGACGTAGCCCGCGTCCTCCAGCAGGCCGGACAGCCGCTCGGAGTCGTGGACGTTCATCTGACAGCCGTGCGTGACGACCTTGTAGCTCTTCAATCCGCTCTCACCGCTCACCAGACCAGGGTACGGGCAGCGGCGAAGCGCTTTTCCCGGAGCTTCCACCCCCCGTTCCACTCCCGTTCGGCCGGAGCGCCTGGCAGTATCCCTGCATGGCCCCCACCACCCCGTCCCGTCTCGGCGCCGCCGTCCGCGCCGCGGCCCGCAGCCCGTTGTGGCGGACGGTGCTGGTGCTGGTACTGCTGGTGGCCGGGTTCGGCGGCTGGTGGCTGTCGGCGGGCCGCTCGCCCGGGTACCCGCGCGGCGAGGTCCGCTTCGCCACCGGGGTGCAGCGCGGCGTCTACGACCGGTACGGGCAGCTGCTCCAGGCGCACGTCTCCCGGGCGATGCCGGGCGTACGGCTGGCGCTGGACAACTCCGAGGGCTCGGTGGACAACCTCACCCGGGTGATCGACGGCCGGGACACCTTCGCGATAGCCACCGCCGACGCGGTCGCCGACTACCAGCGCCCCGGCAAGGAGAAGCTGCGGGCGATCGCCCGGCTGTACGACGACTACCTGCAGCTGATCGTCCCGGCCTCCTCGCCGGTGCGCCGCACCGCCGACCTCAAGGGCCTGCGGGTCGGCGTCGGCCTGCCGCAGTCCGGGGTGAACCTGGTGACCAAGCGGCTGCTGGCCACCGCCGGGCTGGACCCGGACCACGACATCGTCCCGGTGCCGAAGGGGATCGGCGAGGCCGCCGACGACCTGCGCGCGGGCAGGCTGGACGCCTTCTTCTGGTCCGGCGGCCTTCCCACCAGCGCGCTCACCGACCTCTCCGACCACTTCCCGATCCGGCTCGTGCCGCTGAGCGACCTCTCCGAGGCCCTTCACAACGCCGAGGGCGGCGGCACCGACGCCTACCGGGCGGCCACCATGCCCAAGGGCACCTACCCGAACGCCGAGCCCAAGGACGCCGTCGCCACGGTGGCCGTGCCCAACCTGCTGATCACCCGGGACGACGCGGACCCGGGCCTGGTCGAGGGCGTGACCCGCGCGGTGATCGACAGCCGGGACCAGATCGGCGCCCAGGTGCACGCCGCCCAGCTGGTCGACCTGCGCACCGCCGTCTACACCGACCCGCTCCCGCTGCACACCGGCGCGGCGCGCTACTACCGCTCGGTGAAGCCGTAGGGCCCGCCCACACGGCTCCGGCCCGCACCTCTCCGGCCCGCGCCTATCCGTCCTCGGCGGCTCCGGCCCGCGGCTGTCCGGCCCGCGCCTATCCGTCCTCGGCGGCTCCGGCCCGCACCTCTCCGGCCCGCGCCTATCCGTCCTCGGCGGCTCCGGCCCGCGGCTGTCCGGCTGCGGCTACTCCGGCCGCGACTACCCGGGCCGCGGCACCGCCAGCGTCACCGCCAGCCCGGTCGGCGTGACCGGCGCGAAGCCGAGCGAGCCGCCGCCGGCCGCCAGCAGGGTGCGGGCGATGGACAGCCCGAGCCCCGACCCGTCCACGTTCTGGTGCCGCGGGCTGCGCCAGAACCGGTCCCCGGCCCGGGACAGCTCGTCCTCGGTGAGGCCGGGCCCGGCGTCGGTGACGGTCACCGCGACCTCGTCCCGGCGCACCGCGACCCGCAGCCGCACCTCGCTGCCGGCCGGGCTGAACTTGAGCGCGTTGTCCAGCACGGCGTCCAGGGCCGAGCCGAAGCCGATCGGGTCGGCCATCCCGATCGCCCGCGCCGGGCCCTCCCAGCGCAGCCCGATCCCGCACTGTTCCGCCGTCGGCCGCCAGGCGTCCACCCGGGCCAGGGTGAGCTCGGCGAGGTCGGTGCGCTCCGGTTCGGGGCGGGCGTGCTCGGCCGTGGCCAGTCCGAGCAGGTCGTCCAGCACCCGGGCCAGCCGGGTGCCCTCCTCCCGTACGCCGCTGAGCTCCTCCTCGTGGCCCTCGGGCAGTTCCAGGCCGAGCAGCTCGACCCGCAGCAGCAGCGCCGACAGCGGGTTGCGCAGCTGGTGCGAGGCGTCCGCGACGAAGGCCTTCTGCTGGTCCATGGCGAGCACCACGTGGTCCGCCATCTCGTTGAACGAGCGGGCCAGCCGCTGGAGTTCGGGCGGTCCGCCGCCGGGGGCGACCCTGGCGGCCATCCGGCCGGTGGCGATGTCGTGGGTGGCCCGGTCCAGGGTGCGCACCGGGCGCAGCACCCACTCGGTGAGCCGGACGGCGAGCAGCACGGCGACGATCATCGCGGCGGCCTCGCCGCCGCCGATCACCAGCCACTGGTGCAGCACCCGGGTGCGCAGCGCCTCGGTCGGGGACTCGCTCAGCACCACCGCGACCACGTCGCCGTCGCGCACCACCGGGGCGGCGACGGTGATCGTCCGGTCCGGCGTCCAGGGCCAGACCTGCGGCGGGTTGTGGCTGCGCCGCCCGTCCAGCGCCTCCTGGAAGGCCTGGGCGCCCCAGCCGCCGGCGGGCACCCGCCAGTCCTTCGGGGCGGCGGCGATCGGCTGGCCGTCGCGCTGGAAGATGCCCAGGCGCACGCCGTACAGGTCGTGGTAGCGGCGGACCTCGGCCTCGATGGCGCGCTTGCGGCTGAGGTCGCCCGGGGCGGGTTCCGGGTCGCCCTTGCGGGCGGAGTCGGCGGCGCCGGAGGTGGGCAGGTCCTGGGCGAGGCGGGCGGCGTCGTCGAGCCGGTCGACGACCACCTTGGTCTGCTCGGCCGCCGCGACCGCCGCCGCGAGCGGCAGCCCCAGGGCGGCCAGGACGCAGAGCATGAGGGCGATCAGGATGCCGAGCAGGCGGGTGCGCACGTGCGGTCAGTGCTCCGCGGGTGCGGGCGGGGCGGGTTCGGTCGCGGGGGCCGTCGGACGGTCGGGGATCAGCCGGTAGCCGACCCCGCGCACGGCCTCGACCAGGCCGGGCAGCGCCAGCTTGTTGCGCAGCGAGCCGATGTGCACCTCCAGGGTGCGCCCGTTGCCCTCCCAGCCGCTGCGCCAGACCTCGCTGAAGATCTGCTCGCGCCGGTAGACCACGCCCGGGCTCTGGGCGAGCAGGGCGAGCAGGTCGAACTCCTTGCGGGTGAGCGGCACGTCGCGGCCGTCCACGCTGACCCGCCGGCGCTCCCGGTCGATCCGGATGCCGCGGGACTCCAGCGGGCCGCGCTGCTGGGGCACGGTGTCGGGCGTGGGCGCCGGCACCGCGGCGGGGGCGGCGCCGCGGCGGGCCACGGCGTGGATGCGGGCGAGCAGTTCGCCCATGTCGTACGGCTTGGTGACGTAGTCGTCGGCGCCCAGGTTGAGGCCGTGGATCCGGGAGCGGACGTCGGCGCGGGCGGTGACCATGATCACCGGAACGCCGCTGCCGGCCCTGATCCGGCTGCACACCTCGAAGCCGTCGCGGTCGGGCAGCCCGAGGTCGAGCAGCACCACGCGGTACGGCTCGTTGCCGTCCGGTACCAGGGCGTCCAGCGCCTCGTGCCCGCTGCGGGCGTGCCGGACCTGGAAGCCGTGCCGGCCCAGCACCGCGACCAGCGCGGCGGCCACGCGTTCGTCGTCCTCGACGAGCAGCAGTCGCATCCTGTTCTCCTCCTTCCCCCACGTGATCACCCGTGATCACCGGGCCGATCGTTCGGGTCCCGGTCCTGCGCAGTATGGGCCAGTGAACGGCCCGACGCCAGGCTCGACCGCGCACCGGGCTCGTGCGGAACGGGGAGCACCGGAACGGATTCCCGCTGTGACATGCCCCGTCGGCGCCCGCGCGAACAGCAGGTGGGCACCGTGTGGCCGTTTCGTGATCCTCAAGTTCCGCTCAGATCGGCTGACGGCGCGCGGCCGTGGCTTCTAAGGTCGGCCCACCGGGGGCTGCGGCTCCGCCGGCCGCGGCCCCCGGATTTCGTACCACCATTGCCTCCCAAGGGAGTTGAGACTTCTCGGGCAGGCGTGATTCGACGACAGAGGGAGCAGGCGCGATGACCGAGAGCCCGGTCGAGGACTCCACCCCCGCAGCCGCCCCACTGGTCGTGCTGAGCAACGTCAACAAGCACTACGGCGCGCTGCACGTGCTGCAGGACATCGATCTGCAGATCGGCCAGGGCGAGGTGGTCGTGCTGATCGGCCCGTCCGGCTCGGGCAAGTCGACGCTCTGCCGGACGATCAACCGGCTGGAGACGATCGACTCCGGCACGATCACCATCGACGGCCGCCCGCTGCCGGCCGAGGGCAGGGAACTGGCCCGGCTGCGCGCCGAGGTCGGGATGGTGTTCCAGAGCTTCAACCTGTTCGCGCACAAGACCGTGCTGGAGAACGTGGTCATCGGCCAGGTGAAGGTGCGCAAGGTGCCCCGCCCGCAGGCCGAGAAGACCGCCCGGGAGCTGCTGCAGCGGGTCGGCGTCGGCGCGCAGGCGGACAAGTACCCGGCCCAGCTCTCCGGCGGCCAGCAGCAGCGCGTGGCGATCGCCCGGGCACTGGCGATGAAGCCCAAGGTGATGCTCTTCGACGAGCCCACCTCGGCGCTGGACCCGGAGATGGTCAACGAGGTGCTGGAGGTCATGCGCCAGCTGGCCGCGGACGGCATGACGATGGTCGTGGTCACCCACGAGATGGGCTTCGCCCGCTCCGCCGCCAACCGCGTGCTGTTCATGGCCGACGGCAGGATCGTCGAGCAGAACACCCCGGACGCCTTCTTCACCGCGCCGCGCTCCGACCGCGCCAAGGACTTCCTCTCGAAGATCCTCCACCACTGACGCTTCGAGACCAGCGGGGCCACCTCCGGCATCGGCGCCGGAGGCCCTGCCCCGTGCCCGCCTTCCAGACGCCAGAGCCCGGTTGACACCGCGGCCCACCCCCAGGAGAACCTCATGAGGACTTCCCGCACCCTCGCCGTCGCGCTCTGTGCCGTCGCGCTCACCGCCACCGCCGCCTGCGGCAAGGACGGCAAGCCCGGCGCCACCGCCGCGAGCAGCGGCGCCGGCGCCCCGGCGCTGCCGAGCTACACCGTCAAGACCGACGTCAAGGTCGACTCCGCGATCCTCGCCGAGGCCAAGAAGCGCGGCCAGCTGATCATCGGCGCCAAGGCCGACCAGCCGAACCTCGGCTGGGAGGACGTGGCCAGCGGCGACCGCAGCGGCTTCGACATCGAGATCGCCAAGATGATCGCCGCCGACCTCGGCTTCACCCCGCAGCAGATCAAGTGGCAGACCCTGGTCTCCTCGCAGCGCGAGCCGGCCATCGCCAAGGGCCAGATCGACTTCTACGTCGGCACCTACAGCATCAACGACGAGCGCAAGAAGAGCGTCTCCTTCGCCGGCCCGTACTACATCGCCGGCCAGGACCTGCTGGTGAAGGCCGACAACACCTCGATCACCGGCCCGGAGAGCACCGGCGGCAAGAACGTCTGCACCGCCACCGGCTCGACCTCGATCAAGAACATCCAGCAGTACAACCCGAAGGTCACCCAGTTCGACACCTACTCGGCCTGCGTCGAGAAGCTGATGTCCGGCGAGGTCGACGCGGTCACCACCGACGACGCGATCCTCAAGGGCTACGCCTCCAAGTACGCCCCCAAGCTCAAGGTGGTCGGCAAGCCGTTCACCAAGGAGAACTACGGCGTCGGCCTCAACAAGGACGACAAGGCCCTGCGCGACGCGATCAGCGACGCCCTCAAGGCCCACGAGGACAACGGCGACTGGAAGAAGGCCTACGACGCCACCCTGGGCGCCTCCGGCTCCCCGGCGCCCGAGGTCCCGGCCCTCGAGCGCTACTGATCCGCCCGCCGTACGTCGGTTTCCCGACCATGAGTTGAGAGGAGGGCCGCCGGATGGGGTTCCTGTTCGAGGACGACAACTTCGCGTTGTTCCGCGACGGCTTCCTACAGACGATCGAGGTGAGCGCGCTCAGCGCGCTGCTCGCCCTGCTGCTGGGCACCCTGCTGGCGGCCTTCCGGGTCTCCCCGGTGCCGGTCCTGCGCGCCTTCGGCACCACCTGGGTGACGCTCTTCCGCAACACCCCGCTGACCCTGCTGTTCTTCGCCGTCACCTTCGGGCTGCCGCCGCTGGGCGTGCACTTCAGCCACCTGGCGTTCGCGGTGCTGGCACTCGGCGGGTACACCGCCTCGTTCGTCTGCGAGGTGATCCGCTCCGGCATCAACACCGTGCCGCTCGGCCAGGCGGAGGCCGCCCGCAGCCTCGGCATGGGCTTCGGCCAGACCCTCACCCTGGTCGTCCTGCCGCAGGCCGCCCGGACCGTCCTGGGCCCGATGAGCAGCGTGTTCATCGCCCTGCCGAGGAACTCGGCGATCGCCGGCGCGTTCAGCGTCCCCGAGCTGTACAGCGCCCAGCAGACCTTCTCCGAGCGCGGCTACTCGATCTTCGCCATCTTCTTCTGGGTGGCCTGCGCCTACCTGCTGATCAGCGCGACGATCGCCACGCTCTTCCGCTTCCTGGAATCCCGACTGGCGGTGGCCCGATGAGTATTTTCCAGCGGCAAGCTTCCGCCAGCGTCCTCTACGACACCCCCGGCCCGAAGGCCCGCACCCGCAACCGCGCGCTCGGCGTCCTCGCGGTGCTCGCCATCGCGGGACTCCTCTGGTACGTCTTCGGCGCGCTGAACGACAACGGCCAGTTCGACCCCGGACTCTGGGACGCCTTCCAGTACACCTACGTCCAGCAGCAGATCGTGGACGGCCTGCTGTCCACCCTGGAGGCCTTCGGGCTGGCCGCGGCGTTCTCGCTCACCCTGGGCGCCCTGCTGGCGGCCGGTCAGCTCTCCGACCACCGGCCGGTCCGCTGGGTCTGCACGGCCTTCACCCAGTTCTTCCGGGCGATGCCGCTGCTGATCCTGATCGTCGGGCTCTACTACGCCTTCTTCGCCCAGCAGCCGATGTGGGCGCTGGTGCTCGGCCTCACCCTCTACAACGGGGCGGTCCAGGCCGAGATCATCCGCAGCGGCGTCAACGCCGTCCCGCGCGGCCAGGGCGAGGCGGCGTACGGGCTCGGCATGCGCAAGACCCAGGTGATGACGTCGATCCTGGTGCCGCAGGCCGTCCGCTCGATGCTGCCCTCGATGATCGGCCAGCTGGTCGTCACCCTCAAGGACACCTCGCTCGGCTTCATCATCACCTACCACGAGCTGCTGTTCGTCGGAAAGGCCCTCGCCAGCCAGCCGATCAACGCCGCGGGCTTCCCCTACATCCCCGTGGTGCTCGTGATCGGCCCGATCTACATCGCGATGTGCCTGCTGTTGACCGCGCTCGCACGCTGGATCGAAGCACGCGGCCGTCGCGGCGCGAACCGGCGCACTTCGGCTTCTGCTTGACGGACACGCAGGTGAACTGTTGCATTGCTCTTCGTGACACCTCCCGGGAGCATCCACACGGCATATGCGGCAGCGGTAACTGACGCCGGCCGATCGGCCGGTTCGTGCCCGGAGGTTCCCTCATGGACCCGGTGATCGTGGTCGGGGCCGGACCGGTCGGTCTGGCCCTGGCCCTCGCCCTGGCCCGGCACGAGGTGCCCACCATCGTCCTGGACGAGGGCTCCGGGCTCTGCCCCGAAGGCCCCCGCAGCCTCGTGCTCGGCGCCGACACCGCCGCCTTCCTGACCCGGATCGGCTACCCGCGGGCCGTCTCGGACTCCGCGCTGTGGGACTCCTTCGCCGTCTGGCGCCGCCGCCAGGAGGTGCTGCGGATCGACCTCACCGACTCGCCCACCTTCCACCTGCCCCAGCACCGCCTCCAGCGCGGGCTGCGCGACGCCCTGAGCGGCACCCCGCTGATCCGGCTGGTCCCGCTCAACCGGGTCGTCGAACTCGAACAGGACCGGGACGGCGTCAGCATCCGCACCACGGGCACCCAGGACGGCTCCACGACCTGGTGGCGCGGCAGCCACCTGGTCGGCTGCGACGGCGCGAGGTCCAGCGTCCGCAAGCTCCTGAAGATCCGTTTCCCCGGCCGCCCGGCGGTCGACCGCAACGCCATCGCCACCGTCCGGGTCGACCTGCCCTTCGACGGCGCCCGGCTGCACCGCGAGCCCCCGTGGCGCGGCGACCGCGAGGCCTCCGCCCGCCCGCTGCCGGACGGCGTCTGGCGGCTCGACTGGCGGCTGCCCCCCGGCCGCCCCGCCGCCACCGAGACGGTGGACCCGCACGCCACCTGGCCCGGCATCGTCACCGGCGACACCCTGCTCAACCGGGTCACCTCCACCCTCACCGGCTGGTGCGGCGAGCTGCCCCGCTTCGAGCTGCTGGCCGCCGCCGACCACACCGCCCAGCAGCGGCTCGCCGCCCGCTTCCGGGTCGGCCGCTGCTTCCTGGCCGGCGACGCCGCCCACCTGCACGGCGCGCTCGGCATGCAGAACCTCGTGGACGGGCTGCGCGACGCCGACAACCTCGCCTGGCGGCTCGCCCTCGCCTGGCACCTCCACTCCGGCGGCCCACAGCCCGGCGGCGCCCTGCTGGACGGCTACGAGGCCGAGCGGCGCGGGGCGGTCGGCGCCCGGCTGCGCGCGGTCGACCAGTCCATGCCGCTGCTGCGCCCGCTGCGCGGCTGGCAGCAGACCCGGCGCTCACTGCTGGTCGGCGGCTTCCGCAAGCACGCCCCGCTGCTCGCCGACGGCCCGCTCGGCACCGGCCGGTTCGGCGGCGCGCCCGCCTACCCGGCGGCGCCCTCCGGCGTCCCCGGCCGGGTCCCGGCGCAGCGCGGCACGCGCGGCACCACCTCGCTCAGCGAGCTGCTGCCCGCCACCGCCCCCGGCGTGCTCGTCCCGGACCTGCCGGTGCTCGCCGACGACGGCACCCCCGACCACCTGCACGCCCGGCTCGGCACCGCCTTCCTGCTGCTGCTGGTCGCCCCCGGCACCGCCGTCTGGTCCTCCGAGCACTGGCTCGGCGCCGGCCTGATGCCCCGCCTCGCCGAGGTCGCCGCCGCGCTGCCCGTCCCCGCCGAGGTGCTGGTCACCGAGGACTACCCGGGCGCCGGTCCGCACACCGTCCTGCTGATCCGCCCGGACGGCCACCTGGTCGGCGTCACCCAGGGCGCCGTCGCCGAGGACCTCCTCGCCCTCGCCGACCGCGCCCGAGGCGGCCCGGCCACCCTCACTCCGGCCCCCGACCCGTCCGACCGGCCCGCGGCCCGGCAGGTGGACTCCCCGAGCCAGGGCGTCTCCTAGGAAGGCCGCCTAGCCGGCCACCGCCGTGGCCCGGCTCTCGCGGACCACCGTCACCCGGATCCGGCCCGGATAGGTCAGCTCGGTGGAGACCTGGCGGGCGACCTCGCGGGCGATCAGTTCCGCGCCGAGGTCGTCCACCGCGTCCGGACGGACCATCACCCGCACCTCCCGGCCGGCCTGCATCGCGTACACCTCGGCGACGCCCTCGTGCGAGCGCGCGATCTCCTCCAGCCGCGCCAGCCGCCGGACGTACAGCTCCAGCGACTCCTTGCGCGCGCCCGGCCGGCCGCCCGAGCAGCCGTCCGCGGCCTGGGTCAGCACGGCCGTCACGGTGCGCGGGTCGACCTCGTTGTGGTGGGCGGCGATCGCGTGCACGACCTCGGGGGACTCGTCGTACCGCCGGGCGAGCTCCGCGCCGATCGCGGCGTGGCTGCCCTCGGACTCGTGGGTGAGCGCCTTGCCGATGTCGTGCAGCAGCGCCGCGCGCCGCACCGGCTCCGGGTCCACCCCGAGTTCGGCGGCCATCATCCCGGCCAGGTGCGCGGACTCCAGCAGGTGCCCGAGCACGTTCTGCCCGTACGACGCCCGGTAGCGCAACGAGCCCAGGGTGCGGACGAGTTCGGGGTGCATCCCGCCGATCCTGGCCTCCAGCAGGGCGTCCTCGCCGGCCCGGACGCAGCGCTGTCCGACCTCCTCGCGGCTGCGCTCGTGCAGGTGCTCGATCCTGCTCGGGTGGATCCGGCCGTCCTCGACCAGTTGCTCCAGGGTGAGCCGGGCGGTCTCCCGGCGGACCGGGTCGAAGCAGGACAGCTGCACCGACGCGGGGGTGTCGTCGACGATCAGGTTCACGCCGGTGACCGCCTCGAAGGCACGGATGTTGCGGCCCTCGCGGCCGATGATCCGGCCCTTGATGTCCTCGTTCGGCAGCCGCAGGACGGTGACGACGCTCTCCGCGGTCTGCTCCGTCGCCAGCCGCTGGACCGCCCCGGCGACGATGTCCCGGGCCCGGCGCTCGCCCTCCTCCCTGGCCTCGCGCTCGATCTCCCGGACGGTGACGGCGGCCTCCCGCCGGGCCGATTCCGTGGCCTCCCGCAGGAGTTCGGCGCGGGCCTGCTCGGCGGAGAGCCCTGCGGCCCGTTCCAGCGCCGTCACCCGCCGGGTGACCAGCGCCTCGGCCTCGCCCCGGGAGCGCCCCAACTCGGCAGAGCGCTCCGCCAGTTCGTCCTCCCGGCGGCGCAGCCTGCGCAGTTCCTCGGCCAGGTCCTCCTCGCGGCGGGCGAGTTCGGCCCGCTGCCCGGCGGTCTGCTCCTCGGCCCACCGGCGGGCCCGCTCGGCCTCGGCCAGCGCGCCGCTCCGGGCCGCCCGGAGCCGTCTGACCGCCAGCCCGGCGGCCACCGCGAGCGTCAGCAGGAGCAGCGCGGCCGATCCGGCGACCGACACCAGCGAGCCACTCGGGCCGGTGCCCGCCGAGATCCCCATTGCCGCCCACTCCCCCGTCGCCGCACGGGGTGCCGTCCACAGGCCCCCCTGGCACTGAAGGCGAGGCTAGGTGGGGGTCACGAAACGGTCAAGAGTTGACCTGGTTCACTCCAAGACGCCTACAGAACTGCCACTAGTGTCCTGCGCCGGAGATCCATCGTTAGATCTTGCATGAGCTCTTCTCCGGACGCGCCGCTGCGTCGTCGAGGTCCCAAGTTGGAGCCACTG